>JAJYEA010000115.1 GCA_021790425.1 Thermoplasmata archaeon
GGGAACGCCCCGCGTGGTGTTGGAGTAGGAGGCGAACCCCGGGCCCGTCTGCCAGGGAGGCCGTGCCACCACCGAGAACCCGCCCCCGGAACCCCCCTGGTTCTGGCACATCGTCTGCGTCCCGCTCCAGCCGTGCTCGCTCCCGTAGGTGTTCCCCGGTCCCACGGTGAGGACCGTTCCGCCCACCCCGATGGCGTGCACGTCCGAAGCCGGGTACCAGGGCGTGAAGAGCGAGGTCCCCCCGTTGGCGCCGCAGTCCCCGCTGGCCGCGAAGACCGAGATCCCCCGGGTCGCCGCCGCCGAGAGGACGGGACCCAGCGTCGCGAAGGATCCATCGGTGGTGGCGTTGCACTGGAAGTTGCAGGGTCCGCCGTTGTAGATCCCCAGCTCCGGCTCCCCCCAGGACAGGGAGATCACATCCGCGAGGTTGTTCGCCACCAGCCAGTCGACCCCGTAGTACAACCCGTACCCGGAGTTCGGGGACAGGACGAGGGTCAGGTTGGCGTCCGGAGCGGTGGCGTGGGCCCATTCCACGTCCAGGGCCGTCTCCAGGCCCCAGCCGGTGGAGTTCGAGGTCCCGTTCATGTTCCCTCCCGGGACCGGGTAGGCCACGGTGAGGTTGGCCGGAGGCAGGGAGAAACACTGGTCGAACGCGGCGAGGTCGCTCCTCAGCACGGAGGGGGGTTCCGTGGGATCGTAGGCGTCCACGATACCGATGGTCTCCCCCTGCCCCCGGTTCCCGGCGGTGAGCACCGGGGTCACGTTGTAGGCCCCCTGGACCTGGGCGGGGGAAAGACCCCCTCCGCAGGAGGCCGAAGGACCTGTCGAGAGCCGGGGTCCAGACTGGAGGCTCGCCGGGTGCATGGGACCGGTACCCGATGGGGTGGGGGGGAACAGGGTCGAGACGGGAGACCCCGCGGGGAGGCTCGGGGGCTCCGCGAAGGCGAACCAGGTCGTGGAAGACCCGGGGCGCGAGTAGGCCACGAGGGATGTGGAGAAGGCCCGGTCCACCTGCGACGTGGAGCCCTCGAGGAGCCACATGAAGGATCCCTCGGGCGCGGTCACGCGGAGACCCGCGGACCGGAGATAGGCCCGGAGGAGATCCAGGGGTCGATCCGAAGGAAGAGCGGTTCCGGTGGAGTTCGGAGAATGGGAAGGGCCCCCCCCTCCAGCCGTGGGTCCCGAGAGGGTGATGGCCAGAGTGAAATCCTGGGAGGCAGGGACAGGGGGCCCGCGGATGTACGGTCCCAGTTGGGAGGGTTCCCCGAGGACCACGGGGGCTTCCAGGAGATTCCGCAGGGGGGGTCCCGGGGCGCCCACGGTGGGATATGCCGTGGGAAGGGGAGGTCCCGACGGAGCGGCGACGGGAACGAGGAGGAGGGCGCACACCAGGATGGGTGCCGGAAGGGCGAAGAGGGGGGAAGGGCCGAAACGCATGTACTCATTTACGGGCGGGGGGTCTATCTTCCTTTCCCCAGACCGGGCCGGCGTTTGGGCAACGCCCATGATCGGGATGACATCCCGGGACCGGTGGTCCCGCATCTCTCCCGGGCCTTCTGGAGGGGAACTCGCTTGCCATGGCTTTGGCACGAAACCTCATCAAATACCCCCGTAGGTTACCCATCTTGCCGACACATGCGGGCTATTTCCTTCCAACATCAAAGTCCGGACGGGCTGGAACGGACTCTTTCCGACACCCGGTCGATGGTACGCCATCTGCTCGCCGTCGCATTGAAGGAGCGAGTCACATCGGCCATCGCCCTTCGGAAGCGGACCAAGGAGTGGTTTCGCACGTCGTGGCGTCACCGATACGCCGCGTCCTACCACGAGTCGGCCTGTTCGACGGCGATGGGAATCGCCCGCTCCTACCTTCGCCTGAAACGAACCGGGGTCCGGGTCGGAGAACCCCGTGCGAACCGGCTCCGCATCACCCTCCACCAGAGCCTCTCCCGCATCAAGGACGGGGCACTCCGGGTCACGGTGCGGCCCGGAGTGTACCTCTACTTCCCTCTTGCCGATGCGGTGAGACACAAGCGCTGGCCGGAATGGTCGGTTCACAAGCTCGGAGAGGTCACGCTCACCAAACGGTCGGTCGTCCTGCCGTTCCAAGTGCCCGAGGAACCCAAGCGAACGGCGGAGGCCACCGTCGGCATCGACCTCAACCTTCGGCACGCGGATATGCTTTCGGATGCGATGTCCGAGCGAGTTCCCTTGGACCGACTGGCAAATGCCCAGTCCCGATTCCAGCGGCTCCGCGAATCCGTGCAACGGAGAATGCCGAAGAACCTCCAACGGCAACGCCGCGTGCTTCGCCATCATCGAAACCGTCAGCGGAACGTCGTGACCGACATGGTGCGGAAGGACGTCGCTCCGGAAATCGTGAAACTCGCCGGCGGGCGCAATATCGCTTTCGAGGACCTCTCGAAGATGCCGAGAGGGAATGGGCCGAGCCGAGACCTGAGACGAAAGCTCTCCCGTTGGACCTGCGGGCTCCTCCAACGGGAAGTCGAACGAAGGAGCCCGGCGCGTATCGTGTACGTGAACCCGAAGGGGACCTCCCAGGAGTGTCCCCGGTGCGGTGGGAAAGTGAGCCACCCTGCGTGGAGAAAAGCACGATGCGCGAACTGCGGAGACTTCGACCGCGACCGCATGGCGTCGGCAAACATCATGTCGCGCGGTCATCGTCTCCTTTGGGGACAACCGCTTGCCCCGAGTGCCCGAGCCTCTGCGGCGGAGCTGGCCCGGTGGACTCCCGAAAGGGACTCCGAAGGGCCGACGCGACCGAAGCCGTACGACGGGTAGGTTTTGTGCCAAAGCGGCCCTATCCCTTGGGGTCCTCAGGGGCCGGAGCCGGCGCCACCGGGGCTCCCGAGCTCCCCGGCGCATCGGGCGGCGACGCGGAGGCAGGTCTTGCCGAGGCCGTGGGCTTTTCGGATCCGGGGCTCGGTGCCGGCGTGGGGGAGGACCGTGGGGGTCGGGACGGCCGGTGGGCCCACCACCCGCGGAGCCGGGCGAGTCCGGAGCCCTCCTGGAGGACGAAATCCTCCTCCGCTTTGCGGCGGGTCGCCTCCAGGAGGTCGGTGCGGGAAACGTACCCCAGGAGGGACCCGTGGGCATCCATCACGAGGAGGTAGGGGACCTTCCGGAGCACCAGGGTCGAATACGCCGCGTAGGCGGTGGCGTCGGGCGGTATGGTGACGAAGTTCGGGTCCCCGATCTCCCGGATGGGCCGTTCGGGGTGCCCCTGGTCCACCAGCTCCCGGTAGATCCTCTCGCGGTCCACCATCCCCACGACCTTCGACCCGTCGAGGACGGGGAGGCGCTTCAGGCGGAAGGCGGGGTCCCCGGGACGCTGAAAGCGGCGATAGAGCTCCAGAACCGTCGCATCGGCGCTCACGGTGACGACGCGGTCGCTCATGATCTCCCGGACGCGCCGCAATCGGAGGGGATTGTACTCGTAGATGTGGCGGATGGCGTAGCCCCGTTCCTTCAAGCGCTCGGTCATGATGGTCTCCGGGAGCATGTACTCCGCCAGCAACTCGGCCACGAAGACGGTCACGAAGATGGGGACCACCACGTCGAAGTCCCGGGTGACCTCCAGCGCGAAGACGCTGGAGGCCATGGGAGCCCGGGCCGCCGCCCCGAACACCGCCGCCATCGCCGCCACGGCGAAAACCTCCGGCAGGGGAGACCCCGGGGCGAACAGGTCGAACCCGTAGCCGATCCCGTATCCGAAGGCTCCCCCCACCAGGAAGAGGGGAGCAAGGGTGCCCCCGGAGGTCTGGGAGCCCATGGCGAGGAGCCACGCGAGGAGCTTCGCCCCGATGAGGAGGAGGACGAGGGTGATGGCCAGCCGGCCCACGAGCACATCGTCGATGACGTTGTAGCCCACGCCCAGGATGTCCGGCACGAGGAACCCCAGGATCCCCACGGCGAGCCCGCCCAGGACGGGCAGCCAGGGCTGCCCCATGGGCAGCCGGAGGAACGCCCTCTCCGACGCGTACAGGGCCCGGGTCACGCCCACCGCGAGCAATCCGCAGGCGATCCCCAACAGGATGAACAGGGGGAGGGCCGCGAGGCTTCCC
>JAJYEA010000038.1 GCA_021790425.1 Thermoplasmata archaeon
CCGGGGCCGGGACATCGATCTCGGGACCGATGATGGGGGAGATCTCGCTGGCGTATCGCCGGGTGAGGCGCTCGAGCTCGCCCTTGGACATGTGCTTGGGGTCGCAGATGACACCGCCCTTGGCACCGCCGTAGGGGAGGTTCATGACGGCGCACTTCCAGGTCATCCAGGCGGAGAGGGCACGGACCTCGTCGAGCGAGACGTCCGGGTGGTACCGGATGCCGCCCTTGGTGGGACCACGGGCCATGTTGTACTGGACACGGTATCCCGTGTAGGTCCGGTACTCCCCGTTGTCCATCTTGACCGGGAAATTGACGGTCAGCTCGCGCTTGGGGTGCTTCAACACTCCGGCGATGCCGCCGTCGAGCCCGATCACGTTGGCGACGATGTCCACTTGCTTCTTGGCGATCTCAAATGGGTTGTTGTCTCCTCCGTTCTCTACCATGTGCTTTGCCCCCCCGTAACGAGGTGCCGGGGGCGCGCACATTGGTGAGAGTACATAAGGGCTCCGAACCCCGAGCAATCGCCTATATGAACAGTCCGAAATCGCGTATGCCCTCTGTGCCCGATGGCAGACCGTACGGATAGTCCATAGAATCGAACGGCCGAGACCGTGGGACGCCCCCTGCAAATCTCGGGGACGCGGGCGAAGTTCCCAAATCTGGCTTATTTAGCTACAAAATCGGGTATATTCGTGTTCCCTTCCGGAAGGGCCTGCGGGATGGGGGGCACGACTCCAAATAGCCCCGAAAGGTACTCCTGTCATTGATGGTCCATACCGGGGAGGGTCCGGCCCCACGGGCCGATGGGGACGACCCGGTGGTCCTGTCGCTTCGCTCGGTCTCCAAGCGGTATGGGGACGTCGTCGCGCTACGGGGCATCTCCCTCACCCTCCGACGGGGGGAGGCGGTCGGGTACCTCGGGCCCAACGGGGCCGGGAAGACGACCACGCTGAAGATCCTGGCCGGGCTCGCCCGGCCTGACTCGGGGGAGGTCTCCGTGGCGGGGGTCCGTCACGACGGGTCCCATCGGGCCCGGGATTCCCTCGGGGTCCTGGTGGAGACTCCCGGAGTGCTCCCTTACATGCGGGGCACGGATCTCCTCTCGCACGTCGCCGAAGTGCGCGGGCTCCGGGTGGCGGAGCGCGCGGCGGCGGTGCGGCAGGCCGCCGACCGCCTCGGGGTTGGAGACGTACTCTCCCGTCCCCTGGGGAAGCTGAGCACGGGGCAGCTACGACGCGTGCAGCTCGCCGCGACGCTGGTCGGCGCCCCGGACATCCTGCTCTTGGACGAGCCGACGCTCGGGCTCGATCCCGCGGCCCGCGTGGACCTGCGGGCCCTGCTCCGTCAACTGCGGAATGAGGGGCACACGCTCTTCCTCACGACCCATCTCGTGGAGGACGTGCAGGAGGTCTGCGACCGGGTCCTCTTCCTCCGGGAAGGACGGTTGGTCGGGGACGAAGCGATACGGCGGGACGGGCGGGCCTCCGACGGGCACCGTACCCTGGTCGTGCGTACGCTCGAGACCGTCGACCTGGCCCGGGTCTCGGGGGCGCTTCCCTCGGGGACGACCGTCCTGCGCAGGTCCGATCACGAGGTCGCCGTGACGTTCGAAGGGGACGAGGGGGAACAGCGCCGGGTGCTCGGGGCCTTGGTCACGGCCGGTGTGGGGGTCGTGGAGGCCACGGCGGACCGACCCGACCTCGCCGCCCGGTACATGGCGCTCGTCGGGCGCGAGGAGGTCCCGTGACGATCGGGGCGCTCCGGGCGAACCTGCGCTGGGAGGCCCTCCGGTGGCTCCGCTCGCAGCGCCTCTTCCTCCTCACCATACCGGTCGTGGCCGGCCCGATCGGGAGCGCCCTGGCCTTCCTGTACTTCCACGTGCCGGACCGCTCCACGGCCCTCATCCTGGGGATCTTCGTCACGGGCGGACTGAGCGCCATCGTGGTCCTGGACCTGGCCAGCCTCATGGTCGGTGAGGACCTGTCGCGTAGGGCCAACCTCTTCCACTTCACCCTGCCCGAGCCCCGCTGGACCATCCTCGGGGGACGGTTCGTGCTCGTGCTGGGCGCGGGGCTGGGAGCCTACGCGGCCGGGGCGGCCCTGGTGTGGGGGCTCGCGAGCCTTCTCGTGCCTTCCCCCTCCGGCGCGTCCCCTCCCCTGCTCGACCCGCTGCACCTCGCCGAAGGGGTGGCGGCGCTCCTCCTCTTCCTAGGGGCGGCCACCGTGACCGCATCCATCCTCACCCGCAGCGCCTCGGAGGCGCTGGTGGCGGGGGTGCTCTCCGCCGTGGTCGTGGCCGCGGCCACCGGGTATCTCCTCCTCCAGGGGCAGCTGACGATGGTGCTTCCCCTGGTCCTGCTCCTCTCCGCCCTTGTCGCGGTGGGCTGGTCGCTCGTCGCCTACGGCCGACTGGAGAGCTAGTCGTCCAGGCTCCCGACCAACGTCGGCAAGGCGAATTTAAGTGGGTCGGAGGACTGCAGGGAAACGGGTCTCCTTATGGCGATGAATGTGGCGGATGCCCATTCGGGGAAGGTATCGGTTCCCGGGGGAGAACTGGTCTACGACGTGCTCGGGCACGGGACTCCCCTCGTGCTGATCCACGCCGCGATCGCCGACCGGAAGATGTGGGACCGGGAGATGCTCTCCTATCCCCGCCGGTACCGGGTCGTACGGTACGATCTCCGGGGGTATGGGGACTCCCGCGCGGCGACCGAGCCCTACTCGAACGCCGACGATCTCCGGGCCCTGCTGGACGAGCTCGGATTCGATTCCGTCGACCTCATCGGGGCCTCCATGGGGGGATTGGTCGCCCTGGATTTCGCGCTCCAGCATCCCACGCGCGCGCGCCGGGTGGTCGCGGTCGGCTCGGGCCTGGGCCTCTTCGAGCCCGGGGACGATGCGAGGGTGAAGGAGGCGTTCCTCAGCCTCGATCTCGTCTTCGCCAAGGTCACCACGGCCTGGAAGGCCGGGAACCTGGACGAGGTCGTGGAGCGCCTCCTCGAGACCTTCGGTCCCGGGCTCATGGAGTCCTCCCGCTCGCAGATCGCCGCCATGATCCGCCGCAACGCGGAGGAGATCGCGACCGACCGGAGCACCTCGCATGCGACGGGCCGGCTCACGCGGGAGCGCCTCTCCGGAATCCGGGCCCCCACGCTCGTGGTCACGGGGACGAGGGACCATCCCGCGCTCCGGTGGTCCTCCCACCAGCTGGTGGCGGCGCTGCTCAACGCGCGGTGCCTCGACCTCATCGGCGGTGACCACTTCCCGATGTTCTCCCGGACCTCCGAGTTCGACGCCGCGGTGTTCGAGTTCCTGTCGCGGTGAGCCCTCCCGACCGGGCAGCAGGTCCCGCGACCGCCGGTTACGTGGATTTCCTCCGCATATCCGTGGTTTGGCTAGGCACACCTTGCGACGAAACTACAATATAGACAGGGATGCTATCGGCCAACCGAGGTTTTTGGATGAGCCTTGGGGCGAGGCGGCTCGTGGGCCGTTGGCATCGTGTTACCCTTTCGACGATCGTGTTCGTGGCCCTGCTGATGGTGCTCCCGGGCATCGGAGCGATGCCGGTCGGAGCGACCCCTGCGTCGCACGCCGGTGGCGTGTCGGTCTCTATCCTCCGTTTGGGAGCCCGCCCGATGGGCCCGCTCGCTCCTCCGCGTCTCCCCCATGCGGTGACCGGACCGGCCAGTGACGGGGGACTCGTCATCAATCCGACCGCGGGCTACACGGCGGAGCCGGCGCCCATGGGGATCGCCGATCTCGGGATCAGCTCCTCCAACGTGGCCTACACGTACAGCTCGACCGCGTTCCTCGGCACGTTCGCGTGGAACTCCGAGGCCATCGGGAGCTCGGGCAGCCAGTTCACCGTACAGCTGAATGTGGTCCTCAAGTTCGTGAGCGGGGGGACGACCTACTCGTATTGGATCCAGGACGTGGCCCTCCCGACCAACAACGGGGGCAACTCCCTCGGGATGAGCTACGAGGACAACGTCTGGAACTTCAGCACCACGGGCTACGCCATGCCCTCGACCACCCTGACGGGGAACGGAACCGTCGCGAACTCGGGAGGCTACCAGTGGTACTACGACGTGGCGACCGGGGTCCCCGGGGATGCCGACACCCTCGCGGCCCCCAGCGAGTTCCAGCTCCTGGTGACGTCATATTTGGCCGCCGGGGGTCACCCGGGGGTCTCCTTCCAGTACAAGGACCCGTCGATGGCCTCGTTCATGACCTACGACAACGTGGTCTTCTTCGCGGGCGGGGTCACGAACGACCCCGGGTTCACGGTGGATGGCACCCAGTACGTGCCGGCCGGGAGCCCGCTCATGTGGAGCGCTGAGATGGACCTCGGCGGCCCGGGCGGGGGATCGAGCGTCCCCGTGAACAGCCTCACCAACGCCCACATGAACATCTTCCGGTTCAACGGGGACAACTACCAGTCCACCCCAGGGGCTTGGAACTTCGGTGGGGATACGGGTGAGACGTCCTCCAACGTCCAGTCCATCTGGACCTGGGACCGGGACGGGACCCTGGCGACGACCCAGCTGAACGGGACCACCCGCGACGCCGCACCGGGCGTGGCGTACAACCCGACGCAGGTCGGCGCGGTCAACGCGAGCGCGTCCTGCTCGATCAGCCAGGGATACGTCGCGTCCGGGGCCACCCGGTGGCACTTCAACGGCACCTGGGCCAACCTGACGCTCTACCCGGGCTCCTACCACATGTGGATGAACGACACCACGGCCTCGGACGACCTCGGAGTGATCACCGTGGCCGCGGGGGGCTATCTTCCCGTCAGCGCCTCCTCGATCTGTGGCGTGAGCACGCCGAGCGTGACCACTCCCCTCGGGAACCGCACGTCCGCGGACGTGGGACAGTTCGTCGGGTTCTCGACGACCGCGAGCGGAGGGACGGGGACCTACTCCACGTACACGTGGACCGAGTCCTCCACGGCCCTCGGATGCGGTCTCGCGAACGCCGCGAGCATCTCGTGCACGCCGACGGTCGCGGGGAACTTCACGGTCTCGGTCAACGTCACGGACTCTGGCGGGTCGAAGTCCACCACCGTGACCTCCGCGAACTTCCAGGTCTTCTCCACCCCGCTCGTCACCGTACCGTCGCCCACACGGTCCTCGGTCGAGGTGGGGCAGTCGGTGACGTTCTCGACCACGGCGAGCGGAGGGACGGGGACCTACTCTACGTACACGTGGACCCCCGCGAATTCCACCTTCGGGTGTTCCCTCGCCAACGCCGCGAGCATCACCTGCACCCCGACGGCCCCCGGCACCGCCTACTGGGTCCGGGTGTCGGTCACGGATTCCAACGGCGGGGGTTCCCCCCTCGCCGTCCTTCCCTCGTACACCGTGGTGTCCGGACCCGTGGTCACCGCGCCGATCCCGAGCACCCCCACGGGCTCGGTGGGGGCCGCCGTGACGTTCTCCACGACGGCGTCGGGAGGGAGCGGGGTGTACGCCTACACGTGGACGGCCTCGTCGACCTCGCTGGGATGCACCCTGTCGAGTTCTTCCGGCATCTCGTGCACCCCGACGGTGGCGGGCTCCTACACCGTGTCGGTCTCGGTGAACGACTCCTTCGGGGGCACCTCCGCGACGCAGACCTCCGCCCCCTTCACGGTGAGCAACGTGAGCGCTCCCACCGTCACCGTCCCCACGCCGAGCCCGGCCACCGTTGACGTGGGAGGGACCGTCACCTTCTCCACGGTCGCGGGAGGAGGGACCGGGACGTACTCCACCTATACCTGGACGCAGTCCTCGTCCGGCCTGGGTTGCACGCTCGCCAACGCCGCAGCCATCACCTGTGTCACGACGGCGCCCGGGAACTACACCGTCTCCGTCGCGGTCACCGACTCGGGCGGAACGACCTCCGCATCGGTGACCTCGGCCTCCTTCCCGGTGAACTCGCTCCCGGCGGTCACCGTGCCGACGCCCTCCCCCGCACAGGTGGAGGTCGGGCAGTCCGTCGCGTTCACCGCGGTCGCCTCCGGAGGGACAGGTGGCTACACCTTCCTCTGGACGGCCTCGTCGGCCGGGCTCGGATGCACGGGCTCCAGCACCGGCACGCTCTCCTGCGGCCCGACACTGAGCGGCACCTACACCGTCTCCGTCCAGGTGAAGGACTCGGCCAACGGCCTCTCCCCGACCAGCACGTCCGCGGCGTTCACGGTGCTCTCCCTCCCATCGGTCACCCAACCCACCCCCTCGGCCTCCCCGGTCAACGTCGGCCAGACGCTGACGTTCTCCACGACGGCGTCGGGAGGGAGCGGGGTGTACGCCTACACGTGGACGGCCTCGTCGACCTCGCTGGGATGCACCCTGTCGAGTTCTTCCGGCATCTCGTGCACCCCTGCGGCGGCCGGCACCTACACCGTCTCGGTCTCGGTGACCGACACGCTGGGCGGGGTCTCGGGCACCGCGACCAGCGCGCCCCTCACGGTCAAGACCCCCTCGAGCACGCCGCAGCCGCCGGTCATCTCGACCTTCACCGCCTCGCCCTCGTCGATCCCGTTGGGCGGGACCACGTTCCTGAACGTCTCGGTGACGGGCGGCACCTCCCCGTACACCTACGTGTACTCCACCCTGCCGCCCGGATGCACCACGGCCAGCACCGTCTCGCTGGCGTGCACCCCGACGCAGGCGGGCAGCTTCACGGTGCAGGTGAACGTCACGGATTCGGCGGGAAGGTCCGCCCTCAAGACGGTCTCCTTCCAGGTCACGACGTCCGGGACCAGCGGCAACCCGACCTCGAACGGGGACCTCTACCTCCTGCTCCTGATCGCGTTCATCGTGGTCATCGCCGCGATCGCGGTCGCGCTGGCGATGCGCCGGCGCAAGCCGGAGCCGAGCGCCGTGACCCCCTGGCAGACCCAGGCCATGTACGGGAACGCGCCCCCGTGGAACCCGCCCCCCTCGTCGGCGCCCCCGCCCCCACCCCCTCCGCCCCCGGGCCCCGGCCCGTCCTCGGACATGAGGACCGCCACCCCCGTGGGGGACGGTGAGTCGTTCACCTCTCCCCCCGAGAGCGGCTAGGCATGACGCGGCTCCTCCCGATGACCCCCGAGGAGTTCCCCGAGTTCATGGACCGCCTCGTCCGGGAGTACGCCGCGGACCACGTGCGCGGGGGCCGCTGGACGGAGAAGGAGTCCCTCGGTGAGGCACGGAAGGAGACCGACCGGCTGCTCCCCAAGGGCGTGGAGACGCCGAACCACTACCTCTTCAGCATTCACGACGACACCGGCGGCACGCCCATCGGTGCGATCTGGCTCGGTCCCTCCGAGTCCCCCCTGCGGGGGTTCGTCTTCGACCTCTGGATCGCCGAGCCCTTCCGCCGGAAGGGGCACGCCCGGGCGGCGATGCTCGCCTTGGAGCGGCTCGCGCGCGACCGGGGGTTCGACTCCCTCGGCCTCCACGTCTTCGCCCACAACGCGGGGGCGATCCGGCTCTACGAGGAGCTCGGCTACCATCCGACCAACATCGTCATGGCGAAACCGCTCCCTCCCTAGGGCTCCGCGCTCCCCCGGGGGCCGTTCGGGCCCTGTCAGAAGAACGGGAACAGGGCGTAGAGGATGAGGACCGCCCCCACCGTGATGATGATCGAGGCCGAGACCCTCTCCAGCAACCGGGGGTGCACCCGCTTCCGGAGGTAGGCACCGGCACGAGCCCCCACCGCGGCGGTGGTGATGAGCCCCAGCGATGCGGCCCCGAAGACCAGGAGCGCGTTCCCCAGGGAGGCGACGAAGAGCACCGTGAGGATCTGGGTGTCGTCCCCCATCTCGAGGAGGAGGATGATGAGGAAGGCCTGCAGCACCACCTGGTGCGTGCCCACCTCCCGCACGGTCTCCTCGTCCTCCCGGTGGCGCAGGAGCGACCAGACCCCGAAGCCCAGGACGAAGATCCCGCCCCCGAGCCGGACATAGAAGATGTCGTGGACGAGCAGGTCGAGGAAGAGGGCGCCGATGAACACCGCGATCGCGGTGGACACGATGAAGCCGAAGGAGGCCCCGAGCCAGACATATCTCGGGTTGCGCTTCGACGACAGCGTCACCACCATCATGTTCGTCCGGTCGACGAACTCGAGCCCGAAGAGGGTCAGGTAGACGGCGAGTCCGGCCGCGACCCACCCCAGGTCCATGGCGGGCCCTGGTTACTTGGGGGCGAGGTGGGGCAAGAAGTCCTCCACGTACCGCTCGCAGTAGAGGCACTTGAGCGCCAACGGCCGCCGCTCCACGACCTGGAACTCGCTCTCGACCGGCTCCCCCCGGTTCGTGATGCAGTTCGGGTTCGGGCACTTGAGGACGCCCTTGACCACGTCGGGAAGGCTCAGGGCCCGCTTCTCCGCGACCTTGTAGTCCCGGATGATGGAGATCGTCGCCGTGGGGCTGATCAGCGCCACCGCGCTCGCCTTCGTCTGGGAGAGCTCCATGTTCTCCACCTTGACGATGTCCTTCCAGCCCAGCCGGCGGCTCCGCACGTGGAGCGCGACCGACACGGTGGAGTCCCGGTCCAGCGAGTCCACGCCGACGATCCGGAGGATGTCGAGGGCGAGGCCGGCCCCGATGTGGTCGATCACCGTCCCGTTCTTGATCGGGGTGATCTTGAGCTCGCGCACGGTCCTAGGCCCCTCCCCGGGCGGTGAGGATCTGGGAGAGGAGCGCCATGCGCACCGGCACCGCCAGGAAGGCCTGGCGGAAGTACGCCGCGTGCGGGGTGGAGTCGACCTCCTTCGGGATCTCCGCGACGCGGGGGAGCGGGTGCATCACGATGAACGTGTCCTTGACCCCCTCGAGGAGCTTGGGGTCGAGCCGGTAGTCGCTCGAGACCCGGGCGTACTCGGCGAGGTCCCCGAAGCGTTCCTTCTGGATGCGGGTGACGTAGAGGACATCCGCCGTGCGGATGGCCCGGCCGAGGTTCTCCTCCTCGATCACGTGCGCCCCCATCGAGTCGAGCTCCCGGCGAACGTGCTCGGGCATCTTGAGCGACGGCGGGCTCGTGAGCACGATCGTGGCCCCGAAGAGCGTGAGGGCGTAGGCCAGGGAGTGGACGGTGCGTCCGAACCGGAGGTCCCCCATGAGGACCACCCGGAGGCCCGTGAGCGTCCCGAACCGCTCCTGCATCGTGGCGAGGTCGAGGAGGGTCTGCGTGGGGTGCTGCCCGGCGCCGTCCCCGGCGTTGATGACCGGCTTGTCGGAGACCTGGGCGGCCAGGCGGGCCGCGCCCTCGTTCGGATGGCGGATGACGATCGCATCCGCGTAGCCGGAGAGCATGCGCACGGTGTCCGAGAGGGTCTCGCCCTTCGAGACCGAGCTGACCGCGGGATCGGCGATGGTGACCACGCGGCCGCCGAGCCGCTGCATGGCGGTCTCGAAGGAGAGCCGCGTGCGCGTGGACGGCTCGAAGAAGGCGAGCGCGAGCAGGTGCCCGTCCAAGAGGTTCGACCGGACCTTCCCCTCGGCGACCGGGATGAACTTCCGGGCAGCACGAAGGACCGACTCGATGTCGTTCTTCGAGAGGTCTCGCATCGAGACCACATCGCGTCCTCGAAGCCCCATCGGCACGATGCGAACGGTCCCCGCCTATAAACCTATCCGAGAAGCCGATCCGGGGCCTTCTCGCGCGACGCGGCCCTGCCAGAGGGGACGCTACCAAGAACGCCGCCGTCCGACGGACATTCCGGTCGAATCAAGACCGCTTGGGACGCCTCCCCCGGGAGAAGGTCTTTCTTCGACGTAGTCTCTTATAGTGCCCTCTGCATTTTGCACGCGTGTCCCCGGTGCGACGGTTCCGCGCGGTATCGCTCGACCTCTGGTCCACCTGCCTCCAGGAGCGCCCGGGACTGGACGACCGTCTCTTGGCGGCCCGGCTCGATTTTCTTGGGGAGGGATTGAGGACCCCGGGCGACGGCCGCATCGATCGCGAACGGATGGAACAGGTGATGCGGTCCGTGCACGGCCAGCTTCGTGCCCAGGGGAAGGATCCCATCGAGGTGGACCCGGCCGCGCTGGTGGAGCGCTACGCGGAGGTCTTGCGAACGCGCCCGGCCCGGGCCTTCGAGGAGCTGGGCCACGATTACTCCGCGGTCGGATTCACCGACGACCCGCCCGAGGTGAACCCCGAGGCGGAAACGCTGATCGCGGCACTCGAGGCCCGACAGGTCCCGGTCATCGCCCTCACGAACACGGCCCGGCGCGAGGAGAGCTGGCAGGAGTACTTCCGGGCCCGGACGAACCTGCGTTTCCAGCACGTCGTGACCTCCTGCGAGGTGGGGTGCATGAAACCCCATCCCCTCATCTTTGCGGAGGCGGCCAAGCGGCTGCACCTCGAGCCGGGGGCCATTCTCCACGTCGGTGACCGGTGGGACCTGGACGGGCGCGGGGCCATCGACGCGGGTTTCGGTGCCGTCCTGTACACGGGCCTGTGGGACTCCTATCCCCCCGGTGTCGACCCGGGGCCGGGGAGGGAGGCCGCGGCGCGTGCCGGGGTCCCCTGCGTCCCGCGACTGGACTCTCCTCTCCTGCTCGATCTGGTCACCTGAAGGCCGGCCGTCTTGATTTCACGACCTCGGGCCGGCCCACGATCGGACAAGACTCTCCGACCCCGGGGGCCGCTCCCATGCGGGGGGCCGGATTTGAACCGGCGAACGCTCTTCAGCGGCAAGGTCCTAAGCCTTGCCTCTTTGGCCGGGCTAGAGTACCCCCGCGAAGGAGAGTAGCCCCGGCAGGAATTTCGGGCCCGCGGAGACACCGTCCCGCGCGCCGTTCGAACCTGCGTCTGGGGATCCAGAGTCCCTCATCCTTGGCCACTAGACTACGGGGCTACGGGTCCGGCGAGGGGAGACCCCCCTTTAACGCTTATGGAGCTGACGGGGGCCTCTCCGGCCCTGCACCGGTAAGGCCTAAAGCCACGGACCCGCATCCCCCCCCGCGATGTCCGGATCCGATCGGCCCTTGTCGGAGGGAGAGCCCATCCTGCTCTACCGTAAGGGGGAGCGTTCGATCCCCCTCTCCCTCGTCGCCGGCAAGCGGGTGGTCCAGGGCTTCGGAGTGGTGGACCTCACCCCGGCCATCGGGCTCCGGGAGGGAGACACGCTCACGGTCGCCGGCACACCATACACCCTCCTGCGGCCATCGCTCCGGGACCTCATCGCCACCTGGCCCCGGGCGACGCAGATCGTCACCCCGAAGGATGCGGGCTATCTCCTCTACCTGGCGAACGTCAGCCCCGGTTCCGTGGTGATCGAGACCGGGACAGGGAGCGGGGCGCTCACGCTGTTCCTGGCCCGGGCCGTGGGGGCCGACGGCCGCGTGATCACCTACGACCGCCGACCCGAGCACCAGAAGGTCGCGCGCGAGCGCCTGGCCTTCGCCGGCGTCGCGGACCGCGTCACCTTCCGCGAAGGGGACGCGGCGGCGGGCTTCCAGGAGAGCGCCGTGGACGCGGTGGTCCTCGACGTGCCCGAGCCGTGGGCCCTCCTCCCCGCGGTGGTCCAGGCCCTCCGGACGGGCGGGTCGCTCGTCACGTACACCCCTACCTACAACCAACTCGAGCGGACGGTCCGGGCGATCCGCGAGGGTCCCTTCGGGGAGGTGACGGCGCTCGAACTGATCGAGCGCCCCTTGCATGTCGGTGAGGGGGGGACGCGTCCCTCCTTCGAGATGCTGGGGCACACGGGGTTCCTCGCCGGGGCGAGGAAGGTGGCCTCGGCCCCATGACCACGGTCATCCTCACCGAGGCGGCCTTCATCGCGCTCCTCCCTCCCGGTGTCTTCCTCTTCTTCGTCCTGGACCGCTACACGGCCCCGCGCGTGCCCGAGAGCGTCTTCGAGGAGTTCAAGGTGCTCGTCGCCTTCATCGTCGGGATCCCGGCCGGGCTTCCGCTCGCCCTCCTCTTCCTCACCTTTGCCGGGAGCGTCCAGGGGGGCAACCTCCTCGGCGGCCTCATCTACCTCCTCTTCTTCGTGGCCGTCGCTAACCTCGAGCGGATCGTCTTCCTCCGCTTCCGCACCTTCTCGGGCACGGACACGCGTTCGCGGAAGGCGGCCTTCTACGCGCTCGGCTTCGGCACGGGGAATTCGGTGAGCGTGCTGCTCGCGGCGGCCAACCTCGCGCTCGGCGTGGCGACCACCGTCGACTCGGTCGTCCTCATGTCGCTCCTCTCGGTCGCCATGGCCCTCCTCGAGGGCTGGGGCGGGCTACGCTTCGCAGCGGCCCACGCCCGGGGCGCGAGCGTCCTGGCTGTCCTGGCGGTGGAGACCTTCGCGCTGGTCGCGATCGCGCCGATCTACGGCGGGCTCGGATACACCGAGATCGCCGTCCTGGCCGGGCTCATCGCCGTGTTGCTCCTCCTCGTCGTGCGGGACGAGGAACGCTACCTTCGGCCGCTCCTCAAGCCCCGGGCTACGAGGGACTCCGCGAAGCCCTTCGGGCGTACGGGCTCGTCGTAGTGGCGCGGACCCTCACCGGGGAGGGGCCCCGGGCGAGCCCGGGTGCGGCTGGGGCGGGACCCACGACGGGATCTGGGTCGCGGGAGGCTTCCGTCGCGTCGCGAGCACCACGACGAGCACTACCCCGAGGATCACGATCCCGGCGATCAGGGCATAGCCCACGAGGTCGAGCCCGCTGCCGGAACCCTGCGAGGAGGAGGCCGCGGTCACGGTGAAGGTGGTCGAAGACTGGGCGGTGAGGCCCTTCGCGTCGGTCACGGTCACCGCCACCGAGTAGGTGCCGCTCGCCGTCGGAGTGCAGACCAGGTTGGCCGTGTTCAGCGAGCCGCATCCGGGCGGAAGGCCCTGGTAGAGGTACTGGTAGGGTGACGTGCCGCCGGTCGCGGTCACGTTCAGGTACACCGTGCCACCCTGCGGGATGGTCCCGGGCGACGCGGTGAAGGCCGCGATGGTCGGCGGGTTCCGCGTGCTGGCGGGTTCCACCGTGAAGGACGCCACGTCGGTCGCCGTGTGGCTGGCCTGGTCCGTGACGGTCACGGTGACCGTGTAGGGCCCGGCCACCGCGCTCGTGCAGGTGAGCGCGGCCGTGTTCGCCGTGGCGCAGTCGGAGGGGAGCCCGGCATATGCGTAGGAGAGCGACCCGGTGCCGCCCGCGGCCGTGACGTTGAGGAACGTGGTCCCGCCGGAGGGGATCGTGGCGGGGGACGCGGTGAACGACGTGATCGCGGGGAGCGTGTAGACGGTGAAGGTCACCGCGGAGCTCGTCGTCGCGAGCCCGTTCGCTCCGGTGACCGTCACGGTCACGGAAGAGGTTCCGGCGCTCGAGGGCGAGCACGTGAGGGAGGTGACGTTCGCGCTCGTGCACCCGGCCGGGAGGGAGTGGTACGCGTAGGTGTATGGGGTCGCGCCTCCGGAGGCCGTGACGTTGAGGTAGGTGGTACCGCCCGAGGGGATGGTGCCAGGCGAGGCCGTGAAGGCGCTGATCGTCGGTCCCGATCCTGCCGGAGCGTTCACCGTGAAGGTGGTCGTCTTCGTGGCGGTGTGGGGCGTGGACGCAGAGTCCGAGACTGTCACCGTCACCGTATAGGTCGTGGTGGAGGTGACCGTGGTGGAACAGACCAGCTGGGTCGCGTTCACGCTCGGGCAGGTTCCCGGCTGACCGGTGTAGGCATAAGTCAGGGGCCCGACTCCTCCCGAGGCGGAGACGTTGAGGTAGGTGGTGCCGCCCGAGGGGATGATGGCCGGCGAGGCCGTGAAGGCGCTGATGGTGGGTCCGCTGCCACCCGAGGAGGTCACCGTGAGGGTGGCCGTCGCGGTCACGGTGTGCGGGGTGGACGCAGAATCGTGGACCGTGACGGTGATCGTGTACGGCCCTCCCGCGGCCGACGGGGCACAGGTGATGCTGCTCGCATTCGAGCTCGCGCAGGGGCTCGGCAGGCCCGTGTAGACGTAGGTGAGAGGGCCCACCCCGCCCGTGGCGGTCACGTTCAGGTACGTCGTTCCCCCGGCGGGGATGGAGGACGGGGAGACGGTGAAGGCGGAGATCGTGGGGGCGGTGCCGCTCGAGGCGCCGGTGTTGCACGGCACGCCGGGCTCACCGCACTTCCAGAGGGGCTCGATGGGGTTCCCCTCGGCGAGGTAGTCGTTCTGGATCATCGGGAACTGGGCGCTCGTGGGGGCGACCCCACCCGTGTAGAACACGTTGGGGTCCACGTTCATCTCGACCCGCTCCATGATGGCAAGGACGTTCGAGAAGTTGAACGTCTGGTGTACCACGTAGCCGCAGGAGGGATAGGTGGACGCGATCCCGCAGGTCGAGGGCGCGCCGCCCGACTTCAGGACCGTGTGCGGGGCCACCACCACGAAGGGGAGCCGGCGGCCGCTGTTCACATGGTCCATGCCGTTCGCCCCGTCCTGCGTGTCGTCCTCGGTGATGACGATCACCGTGTTGGTCTTGTACGTGCTGGAATTCAGGATCGCCGAGACCACGGTGTTGGTGGCGGCATCGTTCCACTGGATGCAGACGGGGTCGGGCTGGCCGCAGTAGCTCCCCGGGTGGTCATCCTGGAGCTCGACCTCCGTGTAGGTGGGGAGCCCGTAGTCCGCGAGGAAGGCGGTGAACGAGTTGGCCGCGTAGGAGTCGAGGAAGGTGGAGGGGGCGGTGGAGCCGCACCCGGAGGCGAACTGGCACTCCCAGAGGAACTGGGGGACCCCGGTCGCCGTGTTGATCGTGGGGGGCATGCTGGCGGAGCCGCTCGAGGTGTTGTACCAGTAGCCGTTCGTGCACCCGGTCACCACCTGGACGGAGTTCAGGGAGTCGCCGGGGATGCTCTTCGAGGCCGTGACCGAGCACCCGGGGCTCGCGAGCTCCCAGACGTTGTCCCCGTCCGCCATGAAGGGGAGCGTGGTCTTGGACTGCGGGACGTCCGGGCCGAGGAACCGGTCGAAGATCGAGCCGCCCGTGGTGTCGTACGTCTGCGAGCCCAGGTCGGCCCCGAAGCCACAGCTCCCGGACTTCACGTTCGAGTTGTTGTAGATGCCCCACTCCGTCGTGGAGCCGGTCCCTTCCGTCCCTCCGCTCGCGCAGCTGTCCGTGCCGCCCCAGGTGTTGGCCGTGAAGAGGAAATTGTGTCCCTGGGCGGAGTAGGGGTCCACACCCGAGTACAGGTTGTCGAGCACGGCGTACTCCCGCGCTAGGTTGTGGAGATAGGGAGTCAGGGTCTGGTGGCCGCTCGGGGCGGTCTCGGTGGACGTGCCGCTGGAGGTGCTGTTGTAGGCCTTCCCCCCGTTGCAGGTGTCGTTGATGTTGAGCGAACAGTCGCCGAGGTAGTCATCGAAGACGTGATTCTCCTTGAGGACCAGGACGAAGTGGGTCAGGTTGTTGGGGAACTCCGGCAGGGCGGCCGCGAGCGGTTGGGAGGGCTTCACGGCGGGGACGTCGACCGTCCGGGGCGAGATCCCGTGGGGTGCCGCTGCGGGCATCCCGACGGCGACCTCCGAAAGGACCATCACGATCGCCACGAACACGCCCATCGCTCCCCACGCCCGCACGCTGATCCGCATCGCTAAAACTCCCCCGAAGAATGCGCTGCCATGGCATGGACTATATATGAAAATATAGGGGTCGGTAGTCGGTCCCCGGGGGCCCCCCCCGGGCCCTCCCCTACGTCCGTACCTGCCAGCTCTGGACGCCGTTCATCTCGAAGCTGAAGTCGACCACGTGCCCCCCCGCCTTCTCGACGACCTCGGCGATCTTGTTCCGGCGGGAGAAATCCGCGAAGAGGAGGAGATATCCCCCGCCCCCCGCTCCCGTGAGCTTGCCGCCCAGGGCGCCCGCTTCCCGCGCCCGGGCATAGAGGGAGTCGATGAGGGGGTTCGAGATCCCCTCGGTGAACTTCTTCTTGAGCTCCCACCCCTGGTGGAGGAGCCGCCCCATCTCGTCGATGTTGCCCCGGAGCAGGTTGTTCTTCATCTCGATGGCCAGGTCCTTGGTGGCGTCCAGCGCCTCGACGGTGTCCTTCCGCCGGCCCCGGTAGTTGCCCTGCTGGTTCTTGATGAGGTCGTCCGAGTAGTGGCCCGTCCCGGTGTAGCAGAGGAGGAGCCGGTACTCGAGCTCGTTGAGCGTCTCCCGGGAGATCTTGAGCGGGTTCACGACGGTCCCGTTCTTCCCGAACTCCATGAAGTTGAACCCGCCGAAGGTCGCGGCGTACTGGTCCTGGCGTCCCCCCATCTTGCCGAGCTCCTCCCGTTCGATGCGGTAGGCGAGCTCGGCCAGCTCGTAGGAGGTCCAGGGCATCCCGAGGTAGCGCTGGAGCACCCCGGTCAGGGCCACCGCGAGGGTCGAGGACCCGCCGAGCCCGGATCCGACCGGCGCGTCCGAGTGCAGGAAGATCTCGAGCCCGCCCAGCCGGCCGGCCACGCCCGGGTCCTTCTCGAGGGTGCGCAGGGCGGCGGTGACGAGGTCGAGCTCCCCGGTGTAGATCAGGTCCGCGGACTTCTGGTAGTCGACCGAAAGGTTGTAGTCGAGGGAATGGACAGTGGTCCCGCCCCCGCCGTTCTTGGGCACGAGGGTGGCGTAGGCGTACTTGTTCACCGTGCAGTTCAAGACCGCGCCCCCCCGCTCCTCGGGGTAGGGGGAGACGTCCGTGCCGCCGCCCGCGAAGCTCAGGCGGAGCGGGGCCTTGCACCGGAGGGTCCGGGTACTTTCCACGGAGGGTGCGACCGGCGGTGCTTATTTGAGATTTCCCGGACCGGTGACGGCGGGCTCGCGGCGCGACGGGCCGGTCAGTACGGTCCGGGGGCCACCTCGATGGCCGCCCCGCAGCGAGGACACACGGGGTTCGCCGGGTCCAGGTCCTCGATTCGCATGGGGTTCTTGCAGTAAGCGCAGATGATGCGGTCCGCCGTGGCCCCCATCACCATCTCCTGGCGCAATTGGATCTGCCGGTTCCGGATGCCGTAGAAGTAGAGCGCGCTCGACGCGAACGCCACGATCGTCGGGCCGCTGGGCACGCGGGGCCACGCCACGGTGGCCCGTCGCAGGGTCTCGGGGGCGAAGGGTGGGACCCCGGGTGGGGAAATGGCATCGAAGGTGATGATCGATCCGCTCGGATTGAAGCGGACCCGGCCCACCATGGTCCAGGAGAGGCTCGCGAGTTGGGACCCCTGACGGGAAAGGACCCGCTGGTTGGTCATGCCGTAGCTCGCGTTGCGCCAGTACCAGAGCGCGAAGAAGAGCGGGATCGCAAAGAAAAGGCCAACGAACGTGGCCGACACGAACTGCCCGATCCCGGCCCCCGCCGCTGTGTCGGCAGCGCCGACCGCTATGAAGCCCAGAAGCCAGAAGATCCCCCAGACCAAGGCGACCCACTGCCATGCGGCCAGGGTCGGACGCCCTTCCCAGATGACCCGCTCGTTCCCCAGCAGCTCGCCCCGGGGGATGATGCCCGTGGTCTGGTACGGCGGGGCCATCCGCAGGAGAGCGGTCTCGGAGATTGGGAGGAATCCGGCCATCTAGCGATCCCTCTCCCATGCGTACGCGGAGAAAACCCGAGCGGTCGCGCGGCTCTCCCAGCCCCTCGGCCCCGCGTCCATTTCCCCCATGATGCAAGTCACCCGACCGGCTGCCCGCAGCGCGAGCAATAGACGGCAGAGATGCCCTGCAACGCTCCGCACGAGGCACAACGTCGGAGCTGGGGGGATCGGCTCGTGATCGGGGCACGAGGGGGGACGGATCGAGCCGTCGAGGCCGGTGAAGGAGGTCCGTACCGAACGTTGTTCGGGGGCCCGGGAGTCCATCCGGCGGGAGGTGGGGGCACCGTCCCGTAGCGAGGTCCGACGTACGGCAGTCGTTGGCTCGGGGGACGCACCGTACCGGTGGGTGTCGAGGGAGGGGTTGCCGGAGGCATTCCCATGGGCACGGGGGGAGAGGGGGGCATGCCCGCTCCGGCCCCCAGTGCCCGGAGGATGGGCTCCGGGATGGTCCAACCGGCCGCGGCCGGCTGGCTGAGGATGGCGCGGGCCTGCACCGCATCCGTCAGGAAGGTACCTCGCATCCCGCCATCCGCGTAGTAGTACTGGAAGATCACCTGTCCCTTCCGGCCCACGGCCGTGGGGGCGACGAGGTAGCTCCATGGAATCAGGATCGCCCCGGCCTTCCGTTGCACGATCACCCCGGAATTCGAGGTTCCGATGCTCTGGGTCGCGAACCGCAACCGGGTGCGGACGGTCGCGATCGGAAAGATGGCCATCACGAGGAAGATGAGGAGCGCGTAGAGGATGAACGCTCCCCAGGTTGCGCCGGCTCCCGTGCCGGTCAGCGTCAGGGCAATGAGGAACGAGAAGGGCAGGAGGATCACGGAGGACACCGCCCCGGCGACGATCCCGGCGCGAACCTGGCTCGCGGAGCTGCTCGTGGGTATCCAGTCCACCCGGGTCCTCGGATCGATGGGGAACAGTTCTCGGAGCTTGCGGTCGTTGCGGAGGCGGGTGCGGTTCCCGGCGAAGACCGCCACGATCAGCACGACCGCCATGAACGAGAAGACGAAGAGGAAGATCCCGAGGGTGTTGTTGGAGTACGGGTTCTCAATGGTCCAACCCCCATTCTGGAGGACCCAGACCGCGTTGGTGATCCCGGAGGAGAACATGCCTCCGAACATCACGACCTCCTGGTCACCGGAGTCGTAGGTCATGCCCGCCCATGCGGTCGCGGGCGGTCCGTTCGAGAAGTGGAGCGCGGTCCAATGTCCTCCCTGATAGCTCCAGGCGTCTCCGAGATAGCTTCCGTTCGCACGCCCGCCGAAGAGCAGGTCGTAGCCCGTCCCGAGGTCGTCCGTGACCATGGCCCCCCGACGTGCGCTCGGCCCATTCCCGGCCTGCGCCGTGAGGTTGGTCCACGAGCGGTTCTCGAAGGTCCAGGTTTGGGCGCCGATCGGCCCTCCCCCTCCGAATGCTAGGACTCCCCCCGAAGGGTTCGTCGCGAGCGCGGTCTCGAAGGCGAGGGGCGGGGCGGGTCCGCTCAGGTTCCCGGTGAGATTGGTCCAGCGGTCGTGGGCGAAGACCCAGGTGTCGTTCCAGTACGTTCCCGCCCCTCCCGAGCCGACCCACCCGGAGAAGAGCAGGAGATGCTGCCCCGTCGGGTCCCACGCCATCGAGGTCATGCCACGGGCCGGGGGGGAATGTGGAAGGGAGGGGGTGAGGTCGCTCCACATCCCGTTGGCGTAGGTCCAGGTGTCGCCGAGCGCCGGATAGCACTGGGAGTCCGGGCACCCACCGAAGAGGACGACCACGCCATCCACCGGATCGTAGGCCATCGCCGCTCCCCATCGGGGTGTCGGCAGGACTCCCGAGGAGTCGTTCGTCCAGCTTCCCGCGTGGAACGTGTAGGTCCAGGACGTGGGATCGCCGCCGGCATCCTGACCGCCGAATGCGAGAACGACGCCGTCGTGCGGATTGTCCGCCAGCGAGCCATGCGCTAGGAAGGGCAGGTTCTGGGCGGAGGTCCCGGAGGAGGGGTGGAGCGCCTGCGCGGCGGCAGCGGGGGAAACGGTCAGGAAGACCAGGGTGAGTGCAATGGCCGTCGAACCGCCCATGAGCTGTGCTCGGAAGAACGTCGGAAGCTTCACCCATCACCGAAGGGCGTGTCGGTGGGGGCCGTCATCACGAATACATAGTGGCCATCAAACATGAAGCCTTTGGTGGGGTTGGTCCGTCGGGTCTTACCCACTGGGAGGGCCCGGTTCTTGCGACCGAAGGTCGCGAACGGTTCGGAAACCTATCGACGGGCGCGCCGGACCCGGGGCACGTTCCTATTCATTCCGGGAGGGCGAATCCCGCCGAACGGAGGACGTCCTCGTGGCTCCGGGCGAAGTCCGAGGGGGGCGTGCGGGGAACGTCCACGAACCGGAGCTCGGTCCAC
>JAJYEA010000116.1 GCA_021790425.1 Thermoplasmata archaeon
CGCCCTGTTCAAGGCCCTGCTCTTCCTCGGGGCGGGAGGGGTCGCGGGCGCCACGGGGACCCGGGACATGGAACAGATGGGTGGGCTCGCCCGGAAGATGCCGGCCACCGCCGCAACGTTCCTGGTCGGTGCGATGGCGATCTCGGCGCTCCCTCCCCTCAATGGCTTCGTCAGCGAGTGGCTCCTCTTCCAGGCGTTCTTCGGGTCCTTCGCCACCGGGTCCCTCGGGACGGAGATGGCCTTCACCGCCGCCGCAGGCGTGCTCGCCCTGGCCAGCGGGCTCGCGGCCTATTGTTTCGTGAAGGCCTTCGGGATCACCTTCCTCGCCCGCCCGCGGTCCCCGCAGGCGGCCGCCGTCAGCCAGGACGTCCCCGTCGCGATGCAGGGCGGCATGGCGCTCATCGCGGGGGCCTGCATCGCCCTCGGGGTCCTCCCCGTCTTCTTCCTGGGGCTCTTCTCCGGCTCCGTCCGGCAGCTGACGGGGGTGACGCTCTCGGTGGGTTCCCCCTTCCAGTGGGCCTCGGCGCTACCCCGCCCCGCAGCGGGCACGGGCGGGAGCCTCGCCATCGGTGTCGTCGCCCTCCTCCTCGCGGTCATCCTCCTCGTCGCCCTCGTCCTGCGGCGCTGGGGATCCCCGACCCCGGCACCCCGCGACCTGCCGTGGGACTGCGGGCTGGACGCTCCCACGTCCCGGATGGAGTACACCGCGAGCGGGTATGCCCAGCCCGTCCTGCGGGTCTTCTCGAGCTACTACCTGACCTCCGAGCGGGTGGAGACGAGCGACCGGAAGGGATCCCGTCCTGGGGTGCTGGCGAAGACGAGCTCCTACGAGTCCGAGGTGAGCTACCCGCTCGTGGAGCACTTCTATGATCCCCTGACGCGGGGGATCTACGCCCTCTCCCGGAGGGTGGCGCGCCTCCAGTCCGGGGGGATCCACGCCTACCTCGCCTACATCGTCCTCACGCTCGTGGTCCTGCTGATCCTGATGCGCTTCTTCGGCGGGGTGGGCCCGTGACCGGCACCGACCTCGTCTCCGCGGTCCTGCTGCTCCTGGGGGAGTTCGCGCTCGTCCTCGGCCTGAGCCCGCTCCTCATGGGGATCATCCGGAAGGTCAAGGCCCGCAGCCAGCGGCGGGAGGGGCCGTCGCTCCTGCAACCCTACCGCGACCTGGCGAAGCTCTTCCGGAAGGGCTCGATCTACGCCGACTCCTCCAGCGCCGTCACGGTCTACGCGCCGTGGATCTCGTTCGCGGCCCTCCTGGCCGCGGTCCCGCTCATCCCGTGGTTCTTCCTCCCCGAGCCGTTGGGGTTTGCCGGGGACCTCATCCTGGTGGTCGGGCTCTTCGCCCTCTCCCGGTTCATGACCGCGCTGGCCGCGCTCGATGCCGGGAGCACCTTCGGCGGCATGGGGTCGACCCGGGACATGTGGATCGGCGCCCTGGCGGAGCCCACCTTCCTCCTCGTCATCTTCGCCTGGGGGGCACCCTCAGGCTCCACCCAGGCATCGGTGATCGCCCTGCACGAGCTCTCGCTCGGCCTCTACCACCTGAGCCCGGCCATGCTGGTCGCCTCCACCGCCTTCGCGCTGCTCCTGCTCGCCGAGACCGGCCGCCTGCCGGTGGACAACCCGGCGACGCACCTCGAGCTCACGATGGTCCACGAGGCGATGGTGCTGGAGTACAGCGGCCGGGACCTCGCCGTCATCGAGTGGGGGAAGGGGATCAAGTTCGTCCTCTTCGCGGGCCTCCTCACCGCGGTGCTCCTTCCCTGGGGGACCGCGGTCTCCCTCGGCGCGCTGGCGTTGGTCATCGGGCTCCTGGTCGTGGTGGCGAAGCTGGCGGCGACGGCGCTCGCCGTCGGGCACCTCGAGACCCGGGTGGCCAAGTGGCGTCTCTTCCGTCTGGCCGACCTCTCGGCGCTCGCCGTCGCGCTCGCCCTCGGCTCGATTGCCCTCACCTATCTCGTGGGGGTGGGATGATGACCAGCCCCGGGCTCCTCGTGCTGGAGATCGCCGCCACCGCCGTGCTCCTGACCTCCTGGGTCTCCCTCGTGCACCGTCGACTGGAGGCGCTGGTGAACCTCTACGCCGTCCAGTCCTGGGCCATGGCCGCGGTCGCCTTCCTCGTCTCCTATCTCTACGCCGCCCCGGTCCTCTACCTCACGGGGGCTCTCATCGCCGGGCTCAACGGGATCGCCGTGCCCTGGATCCTGCTCCGGGTCCGGCGGGACCTCAAGATCCCCGACGAGGTGTCGAGCCTGGTCTCGGTGCGCGCGAGCGCGCTCGCGGGCCTCGGATGCCTCCTGCTCGCTGTAACGGTCGTGGGCCCGCTCACGCCTGTCGCTGAGATCCCCGCCGCGGGGCTCCTCCCGATCTCCGTCACCGTCGTGCTCATCGGCATGTTCGTGCTCCTGACCCGGCGGAAGGCGTTCACCCAGGTCCTCGGCATCCTGATGATGGAGAACGGGGTCTTCCTCGCCGGGCTCGCCCTGACCTACGGGCTGGGGACGCTCCTCGAGCTGGGGATTGCGGCGAACCTGCTGGTGCTCGCGATCGTCAGCCGGATCTTCCTCTACCGGATGAAGGGGGCGTTCGACTCCGTGGACGCGGACGTGCTCCGCTCGTTGGAGGGCTAGATGCCGGTCCCCCCGCTTCCCTGGACGGTCCTCCTGCTCCTGACCCCCGCCATCGCGGCCGGGCTGGTCGAGCTGGCCCCCAGCCGCGCGTGGGCCAATGGGATCGCGGTGGTTGCCGGGATCCTCTCGCTGGGGTTCGTGCTCGCGATCATCAACGACGTCCTCGCCTCCGGGCTCTCCGCGACCCCGCTGGACGCCCTCCGCGTCGACGCGTTGTCGGCCGTGATCCTGCTCCTCCTGAGCGTCGTGGGCCTCGCCTCCATCCTCTACTCGGTCGACTACCTGGGCCGGGAAGGGAGCCCCCACGCGTTGCCGCTCGCCCGCCTGCGGCGCTACCACGCCTTCGTCCTCCTCTTCCTGTTCACGATGTTCCTGGTGGCGGAGGCGAACAACCTGGGCCTCCTGTGGATCGCCCTCGAGGGGACCACCTTGGTCTCGGCGCTGCTGGTGGGGTTCTACCACACCCGGCGCTCGATCGAGGCCTCGTGGAAGTACCTCATCCTCTGCACGGTCGGGTTGATCTTCGCCCTCTTCGGGACCCTGCTCCTCTACGTGGCCTCGATCTCGGCCTCGGGGCCGGCCGGCGCCTCGCTCGACTGGACCTCCCTCATCGCGGCGGCCCCCCGGCTCGACCCGGGGATCATGCGCCTCGCCCTGGTGTTCCTCTTCGTCGGGTACGGCACGAAGGCGGGGTTCGCCCCCCTCCACACGTGGCTCCCGGACGCCCATTCCGAGGCACCGACCCCCGTTTCCGCGCTGCTCTCGGCCGGGCTCCTGAAGTGCGCGATCTACGCGTTGCTGCGGGTGGATGCCATCACGCTCCGCATGCCGGACTTCACCTTCGCCACGTGGCTCTTCCTCGGGTTCGGGGTCGTCTCCGTGGTCCTGGCCGCGCTCTTCATCCTCGTGCAGCGGGACCTGAAGCGGCTCCTGGCCTACCACTCGGTCGAACACATGGGGATCATCTCCCTCGGGATCGGCTTCGGGGGATTCCTCGGCCTCTTCGGGGCGGTCTTCCACATGGTCAACCACGCCGCCACCAAGGCGGCGCTCTTCCTCAGCGGCGGGGACCTCGCGGTGGCGGCCCGGACCAAGGACCTGGACGAGATCTCCGGGGCGCTCACCGCCCTCCCCGCGACGGGGACCGTGCTCCTCATCGGAGGTCTCGCGCTCGCGGGCATCCCTCCCTTCTCCGTCTTCGCCAGCGAGTTCCTGATCGTGTCCGCGGGCTTCGGTGGCAACTACTGGGTCTGCGCCGTGATCCTGCTCGTCGCGCTCGCCATCGTCTTCGGCGGGCTGATGATGCACCTCACGCGTGCCCTCCTCGGCCCCGCCCCCCAGCGGGGCTTC
>JAJYEA010000039.1 GCA_021790425.1 Thermoplasmata archaeon
GTCGGGAGAGAACCTCACCAGCCCGTACGCGTTCGTCGCAATCTCGAAGATCGCCCCCGCCGACCGGCGGGGGGAGTACTTCGGGGCGAACCAGCTCCTCTCCGGGGTGATCGCCCCGTTCGGTCCGGAGTTCGACAGCCATTGAGTTGAATTCATCGCCGGTACACCGGGGTTGACCAACCCCCCAGAAGTTAGCTATACACTCCGGCGTCAATCCAGGCGATTCCACCCCTGCTGAAACGCCCCTTTGTCCACCCCAATCGCCCGTAAGATCTCCTCATGGGCGGACTGGAGCTCCGTGACGATCAGCCGTTTCAACCCCGTGGTGGCCAACTCCGTCTCGTTCAGCAGGATCGACTCGAACCGCTCCATCGCTCGGGGACCACTGACCAGAGTTCCCCGCTCCTGGACCTGGGCCTTCCTCACCGACCAGTCGACGTATCGGTCCAACAAGTACGCCAGCTCGCAGATCAGCAGGTGCGCACGGATCCGTCGGTCCAGACGGTGGTGGAGCGGGCGGACCTCCAGCACCCCCTTGAGCTCGCGCCAGCCCCGCTCGATGACCGTGAGCCCTTGGTAGAGCCGGGCCACCTCCTCCACCGGGAGATCGGTGTCCGTGGAGAGGACCCACCACCCTGCCCATGCCTTCGTCCTCTCCACTCGCACCTTCCACTCCGATGTCAGCCCCTGGAAGGAGTCCTCGTCAAACCCGAGGTCGAAGAGGTCTTGCAGTCCCGCCTTCCTCAGCTCGGCTTGTGCCCCCTTCAGGATCTCGTGGTGGTGGAGCTTCCCCACGCGCCAGCGCCACCGCGTCAAGATGGCCTTCCCTTCCGCTTGTCGGTGTTCGAGGATCTCGAGCTCCTCCCTCCGGCGCTTCTCGTTGAGCAGGACTACGTGGCGTGCCCCATCCGCCGTGACCACTTCCCGTGCCACATTGGACTCGCTGACCTTCACCGGCTTGACCTTCTGGGCGAGGGTCAGCGCCTCCTGGGCCACCTTCGAGCTGTTCCTCTCCGCCAAGATGTAGTGGAACCCGTGGCCGGTCAAGTCGGCCACGATGTCCTTCGTGCGCATGCCCCGGTCCCCGACGTAGACCCCCTCATGGAGGTCGAAGACCTGTTCGAGGCGGTCGCGCATGCCGCGGACCGTCGTATCATCCTTGGTGTTGCCCGGGTAGACCTCCATGGTGATGGGAAACCCCTCGGGGGTGACCACCATCCCCCAATTCACCTGGGGGCGACTGTCCACCCCGTCCCGGTTGTACCCGAAACGCACGAGCCCCTCCTCGTCCCGCTCGCAGTAGGTGCTGGTGAGGTCGTGGTAGAGGATGGCGGGCTCGGTGGTGAGCGGGCGCACCACCCGTTCGTAGACCCGCCGTTCCAGAGCATCCTGACGGGAGATCAACCGGTCCATGGCCCGGTAGAACAGGTTCTCGTGGCGCTTCCCGTTCCCGAGCTCGAGGAGGAAGGGGGTGGCGGAGAGTTCGAGCCAGTCGAGCAGCCCATACTTGCTGGTGGGTTCTGCGAGGCGGTTGACGACCATGGTCTCGATCCAGCGGGCCTGCCGGGCCTTGCCCGGCAAGTTGCTCAGCGACTCGACAACGATGGTGTGGAGCCCGAGCTTGCGCCAGAGGAAGTGGGCGAGGGCCTCCCGACCGTACTGCCAGGAGTGACGGATCCGTACCTGTCCGAGGTCGGACAGGAGGGACCTGGGGTCTTGCGGGAGAGTGGGGTCGGTCGCGAGCCAGGCCCGGATGCGAGGAATCTGCTCCTCGGTGATCCGTCCCAGCTGCACGAGGGTGATGGGGCGAACGCGCTTCCCCTCCCGGACACTGCGCACCAATCGACCATAGGTTCTGCCCTTGACCCGGTCGATCTTGAGGGAGAATCGCAGGTGCACGAGGGAGGGGAGGCGCAGGAATACTTAATGGTCGCTATACAAAGGCGAGGGAGTTAGCTATACATCACAAAGTCCCACGGCGTGGAGCCAAAGCGTTTGTCGAACTCCGGTTCGAACCCTCTCGGATGCCCACAATTTCCAACGATCGGTGAGGGACCTCGGGACCCAGCGGAGAAGCGCTGAGGGGGAGATTTGAACTCCCGCGGAGTGAACCCCCACCGGTTTTCGAGACCGGCGCCTTGACCGGGCTAGGCTACCTCAGCGGGCGCTCGAGACCTTCTCGTCACTTAAGGTACTCACGTCCGCCTCGGTCCGGGCTCGGTGAACGTAATAGCCGAAACCGTGTTGGCCCCCTCGATGTCCCTTCCCACTGCAGGTCCCACGGTCCTTCCGATGCTCTACTTGGAGCAGGGGGTGGTCGTTCATCCGGTCCAAGAGGGGTTCGCTCCGCTCCGCGGCGAGGACGGCTCCGTGCTCGACCCGTTCGACGTCTCCGATCGCCTGATTGCGAAGTACCATCGGTTCTACTTCGTGGACCTCGATGGGCTTAGAACGAACCAGCCCCAGCTCGACTACCTGCAGGAGCTTTCCCACGGCCACGAGGTCTGGGCGGAGGCCGGACCCCGTAACGCAGAGCAGGTGATCGACATCATGGTCGCCGGGGCCACGAAGGTGGTCCTCTCGCTCGAACTGCTCGACCAACCGGAGACCGAGATCGCCCACACGCTGCTCCTCACTCCGGAGATCGCCCTCCTTCTCAATGCCAACCAGACGGGGGTCCTCTCCGCGGACGAGGACTTGCGCGGGCGTCCCTTGCCCGAGGTCGGACGTCGCGCTCTCGAGTGGGGCGTACCGACACTCGTGCTTCCCGACGCGCGGGAAGGCTGGGAGACCGTATCGGCCCTGGCCCAACTTACATCTCTCTACGTCAAGGGGGTCCGCCCCGAAGAGATGGAGAGCCTGCGCGCCTCGGGCGCCGCGGGGGCCATCTTCGAGGTGCCGGACCGTGAGTGAGCTCGAGTTCGTCGGAGCGTTCGTTTGGAACCAGGTGGGACGCCAGCCCACCACCGAGAAGGCCGTCACGGACCTCCTGAGCCTCGAACTCCGTTGGTTCAAGCCGGCGGAGGCCCGGGAAGTGGTGTCTGCCCTGGTAGCCTCAGGACTTTACCGATCGCAGGCGGGGCAACTCACGGCCCACGAGCGTCTCTCCGAGGTCGAGGTGCCCCGGGGGTTCCGGCCCTCGCCGGCCTTCCTTGAGGAGGCGCGTAGGGTTCGAGCGACCCCTCTGCTCGATCGGATCCTGGCCCTGGTCGCCGCCCCTCCAAACGCCGACGGTGAGGCGCTCCGCACCGAGGTGTCGCAGGTGGCATCTGACCTCGGGGTACCCGTGGAGGCCGCCGCGCTCCTCGTGGCGTGGCGGAGGGGGGTTCGAGACACCAGCCTGATCGCGGAATTTGAGAAGTCGCTGTCCAAGACGCCGGCCAAATGATGAAAACTAGAACCTGCTGAGCAAGTGATGAATGATGGGCGAGCTGATGGCCGGCGCCCGGGAAGAACCGCCTGACCTGGGGTATCCATCGATGGTGGGTTCTTTCGCCTACCTTCGCTAGACGGATATCTGCCGAAGGGGCCCGCGTCGGTCGACCCGCGTCTCACCCACGGAGGCGGGGGTCTGCGGAAAGCAAAGGGATTGGCCCATCATCGCGTAACCTTCATCTCCCTGTCCCGCTGAAGCCAGCCGATGGACCTTCCTCCGTGCCGCATCGTGACCTGGTCGGACATCGACCGCTGGGCGGACTCCATCGCCCTCCAGATCGAACGCGCCGACCGGTCCCCGGAAACGATCGTCGGTCTGACCCGGGGAGGATGGATCCCGGCGCGGCTCCTGGCCGACCGGTTGGGGGTCAAGCACCTGGCCGCCGTGCGGGCGCAGCACTGGGGCGTCACGGCCACGCGCAACGGGTCGGCCGAGATCACCGAAGGGCTTTCGCGCCCCCTCACGGACCGGAAGGTGCTCGTGGTGGACGACATCACGGACACGGGCCAGAGCCTCCGCCTGGCCATCGATCACGTCCAGGAGAGCCACCCCGCCCTCGTGGAGAGCGCCACCTTCCTGCACATCGAGCGTTCCACCTACCGGCCGACGTACTGGGCCGAGGTCGTCCCGAAGGAGACGTGGACCTGGTTCATCTTCCCGTGGAACTACTGGGAGGATGTGGGTAACCTCGCCCGGAAGGCTCTTCCCGACGGCCACGATGAGTATGGCGTGCGCCGGCTCTTGAAGGAGCTCTCGGGGATCAACATCGAGGAGCGGGACATCCGGAGCGCCCTGGCCCGCACCGCCCCCAAATGAGCCCGCCCCCCGGCCCTGATCCGGTCCGATCGGCCGAGGGTACGGCCCAATACCCGTTCCACTGGAGGCGGGCCAGTGCGGCGATCATCTTCGACCCGGCGGGACGGGTGCTGCTCGTCCACCACACCTACCTCGGGAACCATTGGAGCCTCCCCGGAGGGCACAGCGAACCGGGAGAGGACCCGATGGCCACGGTGGTGCGGGAGGTCTCCGAGGAGACCGGCCTCCGAGTGACCCCGTGCCGGCTGACCGGGGTCTACTACGAGCCCGAGTACGAGCTCGTCCACTTCGGGATCCTGTGCACGCCCGACGACCCTGGCACGACCCCCACCCCGGACGGGGACGAGGTCAGCGAGTGCGCCTTTTTCCCCCCCGACCGGCTCCCCCGGCCGATGAAGTCCATCACCGAGCGCCGCATCCGTGACGCGCTCGAACCCCATCCCCCGCCCCTTCCGGTGGTCTTCCGGCGTGGCGAAGAGACGCCCTGAACGCCCCACGCGAATCCTTCGGTCGAGGGTCCCCTCTCCGGGAACGACGCGCGCGCTACGTGCAGCGGTACTCGCGCCGTCGCGCGTCCCGGAAGGAGATCGACTCCCGGACGAGCCCCTGGCGCTTGAGGTCGTTGAGCGATGCCTGGACCGTCCTCCGGGGAAGTCGTGACAGCGTCACGAGCTCGCCCTGGTCGAGGCCCCCATGGCTCTCGATGAGGAAGTAGACGAACTTCGTCGCCGGTGAGCCCTTCGGGGGCTGGCGGCGCCCCGCCTTCCCGAAGGTGTCCCCGCGGAGGCCCCGCCGCTGGGTGGCGAGGGGAAGGGCCGACCCCATGGCCACGTTCCCCAGGTTGACGTCCGCCCCGAGCTCCACGATGAGGCCGATCTGCTGCGATTCGAGCGGAGCTTCGAAGAGGAGGTCCTCCAAGGGGTGGGAGGCCACGAGGGCATGCACCCAGTCCCACTTGATCGCCCCCTGCTCGTCATAGATGCCCACGCCCGTGCCGCTCTCGCGGCTCTCGAGGATGACCTTGCGCGGGTGGAGCCGCCGGGCGTGGCTCACCCGTTCAAGGGTCTCCCGGAGCGAATATTGGTGCTGGGCGTCCTTCTTGCCGACCTCGACGAGGACGTCGAGCTTCTGCGAGCGCACCTCCGCCACGAGCCCTTCGACCGCGGCGGGGGAGAGGTCGAGGATCCCTTCGCTGACCTCCACGATGTCGAATCCCATCTGCTTCGCGTCCGCGATCGCCTCCTTCTCGCGGCCGGTGCTCACGGCGTACTCGAGGAGGGTCCCCCCGGTCGAGACGTCGATCCCGGCCCGGTGGTAGGCCTGGATCCGCCGCCGGGTCGTCTCCCGCGGGATGAGGAGCGGGAGGCACCACCCGATCTTCACGATGTCGACGTAGGGAGCGACGTTCGAGAGCCATTCGGGATCGAGCGGCTCGGCCACCCGGTCGAGGAGGTGGGTGATCCCCACACGCCGGGGCTTGTCGGCTTTCGGGGTCCGGGCGGGGAAGAAACTGCGATCGGTGCCTGCGGTCAAGGATTAGTTTATAAGCCGGCCTCCATATCTTGCTTTGGATGTCCATACAGGAGATCACCCTAACCATAGGGAATCGCCCGGGGAACCTGCAGGGGGTCGCGAAGCTCCTCGCGGAGTGGCGGATCAACGTCGCCGCCATCTCCCTGTCCTCGTTCAAGCAGAAGAGCACCATCAAGATGGTCGTCAGCGACACGGAGCGCGCGCTGTGGCTCCTCCGCAAGGCGGGCTACAAGGCAGAGGCGATCGAGCTCCTCGTGGTGCGGATGGAGGACAAGTCCGGGAGCATGCTCCGGGTCCTCGACATCCTCGCCCAGCACAAGATCAACGTCGAGGGAGCGATGATCCTCGTCACCCGGGAGGGTCAGAAGGTCCTCATCGGGCTCGATGTCAGCACCCCCCAGCGGGCCCGGAAGATGCTGCTCGATGCCGGCTTCCTCTCGAGCGAGGCCAAGGGGCTCATCTCCAACTCGGGGCTGGTCTCCAGCAATCTTATCTACAACGCCACGGAATCCGTCGGGCTGCTCCTCTAGCGGGCGCGGACATAGTGTAGTGGTTAGCACGCAAGCTTCCCAAGCTTGCAACCCGGGTTCAAATCCCGGTGTCCGCATGCCGCGCTCCGCCCGCGGATGACCGGAGGCAAGTGATGTTCGAGCTCCTCGATCGGGACGGGTACGGCCGGATCGGCCGCCTCACGACTCCCCACGGGACCGTCCGGACCCCCGTCCTCCTTCCGGTGATCCATCCGGACCCCGCCCGCCAGGTCCTCTCCCCCTCGGAGATCCGCTCGACCCTGGGGGCGGAGGCCGTCATCACCTCGAGTTACATCCTCCGGGGACGGCCGGAGCTGGGCGAGCGGGCGCGGTCGGAGGGGCTCCACGGTCTCCTCGACTTCCCCGGCACGATCATGACCGATTCCGGGGCGTTCCAGCAGCACGTCTACGGGGGGGTCGACGTCACTCCCGAGGAGATCCTCGAGTTCCAGCGGGCGATCGGGAGCGACATCGTCACCCCGCTCGACGTCTTCGTCGAGCCCGACGTCCCCTACGCGGAGGCCGAGCGGGGGGTCGTGGAGACGCTGCTCCGGGTGAGGGCCGCCCGGGAACAGGTCGGGACCCGGTTGCTGGCCGTCCCCGTCCAGGGAGGGCTCTTTCCCGAGCTGCGGGCCCGGTCCGCCCAGGGTTCGAGCCCGCTCGCCGACCTCCTCTGTGTCGGGGGCATCGTTCCCCTGATGGAGAGCTACCGGTTCGCCGAGCTCGTCCGGATGCTGGCGGACGTCCGACCCTTCCTCTCACCGGAGCGCCCGGTCCACCTCTTCGGCCTGGGCCATCCGATGCTCTTCGCCTTGGGGGCTCTCCTCGGCGGGGACGTCTTCGACACCTCCTCCTACCACAAGTTCGCCCGCCGCGGCTCGCTCCTCTTCCCGGAGGGTTCGATGGACCTCGCCTCCGTCACGGAGGACTTCTGCGGATGCTCCCTCTGCGCGGAACTCCCGCTCTCCCGGGTGGCCCGGCTTCCCGAGGACCAGCGGATCCGCCACCTCGCCGCCCACAACCTTCGCCAGTGCTTCCTCGAGATCGCCCGCGTGCGCCAGGCGATCCGGGATGGGGAGCTCTGGGAGTTGGTCGAGCGCCGGTCGACCGCCCACCCCGCCATGCGGGCCGCCCTCCTCGAGCTCCGACGCCACCGCGAGCTCTTCCTGCCGGTGGAGCCCCCCAGCCGGACCTCCTTCCTGGTCACGAGCGACGCCAGCCTCGAGCGTCCCGCGATCCTCCGGTTCGAACGGAAGCTCGCGGCCTACCGCGAGGGGAGGGGTTCCCCGAGCCTCACACCCTTCCCCGGCCTCGGCCTGCGGGAGCTGGAGCGGGCCCCCGCCGCGGTGAGGGCTGACCCCCTGTCCCGCACGTTGTGGGAGGTCACGACACCGATCGGCCCGGTGCCGATCGAGCTCTCCGGGATCTACCCTGTCGGGCCGTTGCTGACCCCTGCGGAATACGCACCGGAGCATCGCCGCTCGGTCCCCGCGGAGGCCTCCCCCCCGCCGGACACCGGACCGGGGTCGGGAGCGGAGCAAACCGGACCGGAAACGCCCCTCGAACCCGCCCCGACCTCCCCCGGCGCGCATCCCACACTGGCCCTCCGCCACGCACTCGGGATCATCGAGTGGTGCTGGGGACGGGGGGTGCGCGAGGCCCTGCCGCTAGACCGGGTGGAGGTGCACCACTCACGGTCGACGGGCCGGATGCGCGAGATCCTCCTCGACCACGAGGTGGCCTTCATCGTCGGCAACGACGGGCTTCCCCACTTCACGATGGCCGGGGGTCGGTGGGTCCAGCGGCTGGCCCCCCGCCCCTCGTACCGGGTGGTGGCCCATGCGGATGCCGTGCCCTTCCTGCGGGAGGGTCGGAGCCTCTTCTCCCGCCATGTGCTGGGGGCGGACCCCGCTGTCCCTCCCGGGGCCTATGTGCTCGTGGTGGACGAACAGGATAGGCTCCACGCGGTGGGCCGTGCGATCCTCGCCGGCAGCGAGATGGGCCGGTTCTTGCGCGGGGTGGCCGTCCGGGTGACGGCCCACGAGCACGGACCGCAATAGCGGTCCCGCCGGGGGCCTATTCCTTCTTCCCGTGCCCCTTGGCGGGGGCTTCCTTGGCCGCGGGCTTGGCGGTGGCCGGGGCCTTCGCCTCGCCTTCCTTGCCCTTGGCCTCCTTCCCGCCCTTCTCGGGGACTGCCTCGCCCTCGGCCGGTGCGGCGCCTTCGGCACCCTCGGCCGTCTCGGCGGGCTTCTCCTCGGGCGGCGGCGCGATCACGACGGGGGCGGCGCGGGGGCCTTCCACGACGTTGGCCTCCTCCTGGTAGATCGCGTGGCAGGGCATGGGGAGCTTGGTCGACGCCTTGCGGATCGCCTCCTTGGCGGAGTCGAGGTTCTCCGAGCGGAAGGAGAGCGTGAAGAGGGTGTCGCCGATATTGGCCCGGACCGCGTGGCCCACGGGCTTCCCGAACGCGCGGCGCATCCCGTCCGAGATACGGTCGGCGCCGGCCCCCGTGGCCATCTTGTGTTCCCGGAGGATCTGGTGGGGGTATTTCCGGACCTTGAGATGGTAGTTGTTGTTGGCGACGGCATCCATCACCCGGACCATCGTGACGCGGGCGGCCTCCAGCGCCTGGTCGCGGACCTGGGCGGCCTCGAGCGCTCGGATGGAGTAACGGTACTTGAACACCTGGTGTACGTTGCCCGTGTCGAACTGGCTGACGCGGCAGTGGGGGATACCCCCCATGTACTCCTGGCGGGTGTAGACTTGCCCCTCGACCTTCCGGTACATCCGGGCTGGCTTGCGCACCATAGCTAAAGCTCCCTGCCAGAGCCGCGAACCCTTGAAAAGGTTACGGTCGCGACGGAGGCCCGACTTGGGCCCTTGCGCGGCCCATTTCGTCGTTGACCTCCGCGACGGCTGCCTGGGGATCCTTGTAGTACGAGGAGATGAGCCGGCCGACGTCCCGGTGGGTGAAGGGGGACTGCCGGGTCGCCCGGGCATCGCGCCACTTGAAGTACTCGAGCATCTGGACGCGGCGCTTGACCTCCCGGTCGATGTCCTTCATGTTCCAGTTGTGGCTGACCGCGATCCGCTCGTAGATGTACGAGTGGCCGCTGTAGAGGAAGGTGTCCTCCCCGGGGTTCCAGCTGTAGACGGCGTTCGTGATGAGCTCGTTCGTCTCCGGGTCGATCCCCACGATCTCCGTGAGGCTCTGGACCCGCCGGGTCATCTTGTTCTGGACCTTGACCTGCTTCTGCAGGAGCACGAGGTTGAGCGCCGCCACGAGCGACCGGGGGAGGCTGATGGGGGGGTTCTCCATCCGGTGGACCATCGCGCTGACGGACTCTGCGTGGAAGGTGGTGTAGCACGTCTTCCCCGTGGCCATCGCCTGGAAGACGATGAACGCCTCGGCACCACGGACCTCACCGACCATCAGGTACTGGGGCCGCTGCCGGAGCGCGGTGGCCAGGAGGTCGAACATGTCGATCTCCCCCGGCGCCTTGCCCGTGAGCACGTTCTTCGCCCCGAACCCGACCCGCGTCAGGGAGGGGATCCAGTTCTCGTGGGGGAGGTTCAGCTCGCGCGTGTCCTCGATGGACACGATCTTCATCTGGGGCGGGATGAAGAGGAGGACCGCGTTCAGGGTGGTGGTCTTGCCGGAGGCCGTGCCTCCGCAGACCATCATGGACTGCCCGTTCTCGATGGCCATCCAGAGGTAGGCCATCATCTCCGAGCTCATCGTCTTGAACTTGATCAGGTCGACCGGGGTGAAGGGGTTGTCCCGGAACCGACGGACGGTGAAGGAGCTCCCGCGCTTCGTGATGTGCGTCCCCAGGGTGGCCTGGAGACGGCTGCCGTCCGGCATCGTGGCGTCCAGCATCGGGTTCGCCACCGAGATGTGGCGGCCGGAACGCTGGGCGATCCAGACCACGAAGGCATCCAGGTCCTTCGCGGAGGTGAACTTGAGGTTCGACTTGATGCTCCCGTACTTCCGGTGGTAGATGTAGAGCGGGATGCCGACCCCGTCGCAGGAGATGTCCTCGACCTCCGTGTCGCGCATCGGGGCATCGACGATCCCGTAGCCGATGAAGTCCCGTTCGAGGTAGTAGAGCACCCTCCCCTTCGTGACCGGGCCCGGGTAGAGGTTCATGTCGCGGAGCTGGAGGTCGACCATCCGCCGGAGTTCCCGCTTCTTCGTCTCGGGGTCGCTCTCGGCGAGCGGCTTGAACTCGTCGATGAGGCTCGTCTTGAGCCGCGTGAGGAGCGCGGACTCGAGCTCCCCGACCGGGGGCTCGATGACCTCGTAGAGGTACTCGTTCTGGGTGTTGTGGAAGGTCACCCGCACGAAGGAGAAGGGGTTGATGACCGCGGCGAAGTCCACCTCGGCGATGTCCGCGTCGCTCAGCGCCGGGATGGGGGTGACCGTGCGGTCCTCTTCCGCGACCTGCGTGTTGTCGCTCACGTCGACGCGGCCGAGCCGGACGGAGTGCGGCTCCTTGGAGTCGTAGAGGGCCGCCGCCACCTTGAGATGCCACGGGAAGAACCCCTTCTTCTTCGCCTCGATGGTCGGGATGGCGGGGGCACCGGACTCGGGAGGGGGGGTTGCCTGCGCCATGTCAGCCTCCGCCGGGGTTCAGGACCGGGACCAGGAACCGCATGAAGATGAACCCCATGATGAGCATGAAGGTGGCGTGGACCATGCCGACCTGGAGCTTCCCCGTGTCGATGACGCCCGCCATGAGGCCATCGCCGACGGCGTGGACGATGACGGCCACGTAGAAGGCGAGGAAGATGGTCGGGATGTACTGGACCGCGACCGAGGTGGCGCCGGCGCCCCCGGCGGTGGACCCGACCTGGCTCAGCCCCTGCCCGGCCGTGATCATCTCCGGGAGGAAGGTGGCCGCCATGATGTAGATCGTGACGAGGAACACCCCGAACGCGATGTAGATGACCGCGAGGTAGGTGGACATGCTGATGCGGCGCTGCTCCTCGGAGAACTGGGACTCCTTGGCATCGTGCGCGACCATCGTGAGGACGTCCGCCACGTTACCGCCGGCCTCGTTGGCCTTGATGATGATGGAGACCACCCGCCGGGTGAGGGGGGTGTTGATGCGGTCCCGGAAGAGCTTGAGGGACTCCGTCACGGGGACCCCCCACTCGAGCTGGCTCGCCATCCGCTTGATCTCGTCGGTGAGCGGTCCGTAGCGTCCGCTGGAGGCCACGATGATGGCGTCCGGGAGGGTCATGCCGAAACGTCCCGCCTCGGCGACGTCCCGGAGGAAGTCCGGGAGCCGTCGCTCGATCTCGTTGATCCGGAGGTAACGCCGGTAGCTGATGATCCCGTAGGGCCCGAACATGGCGACCCCGGCCAGGAGGCCCCAGTCCAGCATGAGGTTCAGCGGGGCGGCCGCGTACTCCCCCGGACGGAACTCGAAGGTGACGATGCCCGCGTCGGAGAGGAACCCGATCAGGAGGAAGATCCCGGCGATCGCGATCCCGATGAAGAGGATGTAGATGTCCTTGAACTCCGCCTTCTTCGGCGCGTTGGTCACCGACTTGCGCGCCACCATGGCCTGGGCCGCCTTCGCGTTGGCCGTGCTCATTGCTGCCCCTCCTTCGCCATGATCATCATGATCCAGATGAAGACCCCCTGGAGCGCGGGGAGCATCAGACCCACGATCGCCCAGAGGACGACGCTCATGCCGCCGCCCCCGGTCCCGACGACCGTGAAGATGGCGATCATGATGACGAGGAAGAGCGGGAAGGCCACGACGACCGTCACGTAGGTCTCGGCCATGAGCCCCATCGTCTCGATGCGCTTCGCGAGGTCGAGCTTGTTCTCCTTCTCGTACTGCTCGGCCTTGATCAGGAAGTAGGGTTTGAGCTGGCCCCCGGTGGTGGCCGTGGTCACGACGCCCTGGAGGAAGTCCTGCATCCGGCGGGAGGGGGTGCGCTGGGCCGCCTTCTTGATCGCCGTGAGGATATCGATCCCGAGGAGCTCCGTGTCCCGGGTGATCATGGCGGCCTCGGCGGCCACCTCACCGTAGATCTTCTCCTTGGCGAGCTCCTTGAAGATGGTGTCGATGTTCACATCCGCGCTGGCCATGGCGCTGATGAAGCTCATCGCGGCGGAGATCTGCTTGTCGATCTGCCGGCCCCGCCCCTTGGCCCGGCTCGAGGGCCCTCCCTTGAGCACCACGTACCCCAGGATCGGGAGCAGGACGGCGGGCAGGGGAATGAGCACGAACGCGATCGGCCCCATCCCCATGAAGAAGTAGCCGACGATCCCGAGCACCACGCCCAGTCCGATGCCGGCCGGGAGCAGGATGATCCAGGTCACGAAGAGGGCGAACGCCATGTACTCGGCCGCCCGGATGCGCATGTGGGCGCGCTGGAGGTCCTCCTCCAGCGAGGGGTCCACGGCCCCGGGCTGGGAGACCCTCTGGCGGAAATACTTCCAGGCGGCTGCGTGCAGCGGGTCCAGGGTCGCGTAGATCGGCTTCGACCCCTTGGCGACCCGCACGATGCGCGGGGGGCGTTCGGTGGCGAGCTTGGTGCCCGAGGAGGTGGCCGTGGCCATGGGACTACGCCGCCACCTCCTGCGTGGCCGGGTTGTAGCCGATGCGCGCCATGACGTCGTCGTGGCTGCGGTAGTAGCTCGTGATCAGCTGCCAGATCTGGCGGTAGTCCGTCAGGTTGTGCTTCACGAGGTAGCGGATCACGGCGACGCGACGCTTGAACTCCGCGTCCATCTCCTCGTGGGTCATGTTCTTGAGTTCCATGATGCTGTCCTGCACGAACGAGTGCCCTTTGTCCACGAACTTGTCCGCGCCGGGGTCCCATTCGTAGACGGTGTTCGTGATGAGCTCGTTCGTCTCCGGCTCGAACCCCACGATCTCGAGGATCTGCCGGATGCGACGGACCGTCAGGTTACCGACCCGGGCCTGGGCCTGGATGATGACGATCCGGAGGGCCGAGAGCAGGATACGCGGGGTGTTGATCGGAGGGTTCTCCAGGCGGTTGACCATGCTCTTCACGCTGTCCGCGTGCATGGTGGAGTAGGTCGTGTGTCCGGTGGCCATGGCCTGGAACATCGTGTAGGTCTCCTTCCCGCGGACCTCCCCCACGATGATGTAGTTCGGGCGTTGCCGCAGGGCGGCCCGCACGAGGTCGAACATGTCCACTTCCCCGGCGGCCTTCCCGTCCGGCCCCCGGTCCCCCGTCCCGGAGCGCGTGGCCCCCGGGATCCAGTTGTCGTGGGGCAGGTTGACCTCCCGGGTGTCCTCGAGCGAGACGATCTTCGCGGTGGGCGGGATGAAGAGCGCGATGGCGTTCAGCGTGGAGGTCTTCCCCGCGGCCGGTCCCCCGCAGATGATGAGGGACTCCCCCATCTCGGCGGCGAGCCACAGGTAGGCGACCATCTTCGCGTCCGCGGTGCCCGACGAGACCAGGTCGACCGGGGTCCAGGGCTTCTCCTTGAACCGCCGGATGGTGAAGGTGGCCCCCCGGGTGGTGACCTCGCGGGAATAGGTGGCCTGGACACGGTGCCCTTCCGGGGTCGTCCCGTCCAGGATCGGGTTCGAGACCGAGATCTGCTTCGTGCACCGCTGACCGAGCGCGACCACGAACCCGTTCAGCACGGTCTCGTCCTTGATCACGACGTTGGTCTTCAGCGACTCGTACTTCTGGTGGAAGATGTAGATGGGTACGTTCACGCCATCGCACGAGATGTCCTCGACGGCCGTGTCGTTGATGAGGGCGTCCACGGGACCGTAGCCCACGAAGTCCCGGAGGATGTAGTACGTGAGCCGCTCCAGCGAGAGGTGGGAGACGTTGATGGACCGGCTCGCGATGTAGGCCTCGACGCTCCCTCGGAGGTGGGCCCGCTTCTCGGCCGACCCCTCCAACCCGCCCTCGGAGCTCAGGGTCTGGGCCAGGGCCTCCTTCAGGGTGCTCAGGAGTTCCTTCTCGCGGTTGTTGAGCGTGGGCTCGATCACCTCGTAGAGGTACTCCTTGCTCTTGTTGTTGAAGGTGATGCGGACGTACGAGTACGGGGGCTGGATCGGGAGGAACTCCAGCTCCTTGATGGCCGGGTCCGTGATCGGAGGAACGGTGGTCACCAGGTTCTGCGCCGACTCGTCCTGGACCTCGCCCACTCCGAGGCGTCCGTGTTTCGATGAGACTCTCACCTTGTGCATTAGGATCCCTCAGGGTTGGCTGGCCGTCCCCACGGCCATGTCAAAGGTAACGACGGCGAGGTTGAAAAACGTTATCATCGGGAAGTAGACGCTGAGCAGCTTCGGCGAGTTGACGGCATTGGACGAGCTGCAAGCACCGCCCGCAGTGCTGTTGGACCAGACGGAGGGGTGGGTCGGGAAGTTCGAGTTGTTGAGGGCCGCGGTCGTGGCGTGCCAGTACTGGAACCACGCGCACGGGTTCAACGTGGTGAAGTTGAGCCAGACCGGGGTCCCCGAGTTCGCCCCCTGGTAGGTGGAGCTCGTGATGTAGGTCGTATAGACCTGCTGGGTCCCCGTGGAGGTCGCGGTGGTGGTGTTCCCGTACACGGAGAAGAGGGTGAGGTCCAGCGTGCTCGCGGAGCCGCTCGAGTTCGTGATGACGCTCGGGTCGAAGATCAGGCTCTGCTGGCTGGCCGACTGGCTCGAGACCACGGCGCCATCCTCCAAGGAGTAGGTGAGGGGGACGTAGTAGCGGTTCTTCAACGCCATCTGGAGGGCCCCGCTGGTCGCGACCACGCTCGACTGCCCGCGGTGTCCCTGGAGATCGAAGGTGGCGTTCGCGTAGAGCGTGGCCGGGTACGCGGAACCCGAGAACGAAAGGACGCCGTAGGTGGGCTGGGTGAAGATCGGGACGGAAGCGGAACTCATCGTGACCGGGTTGGCCGCGGCGAAGTGGGACTGCCCGTTCGCGGACTGGGCCGCGAGGTAGAGGCTTCCCATCTCCTCATCGATCTGGCCGAACTGGTTCGCCACCGTCACCCCGAACGCGGACTCGTTGTCCGTCATCCAGAGGGGCAGGTACTCGGTGACGAAGATGCCGAATATCGAGAGGAAAACGAGGAGCGCGAGGAGCGTGCCCACGACCGCAGCCACCCCCCGACGCTGGCGGCGCAGCCGGCGCTGGTGTCGGAGTCGAGAGTGCCCCCTCATCCGCACGGTTTAGCAAGGTCCCGCATACTATTAAGGCTTCGCAGAGCTCGGCCTGTCATGGCGAAGGAGAAGGAATCCTCGGCGAAGCCCCGGGACCCCGTTTGTCCCATCGAGTTCCGGTACGGACGGACCGAGGCACGGGCCATCTTCACCCGGGAGGCGACGCTCGGCCGCTACCTGCAGGTGGAGTCCGCCCTCGCGAATGCGCTGGCGGCCGCGAAGGTCATCCCCCGAGAGGCGGCCCAGGACATCGCGAGCGCCGTGGACGGGGGCAAGGTCTCCCTCGCGCGCGTCGACGAGCTCGAGGCGCTCACGCGCCATGACGTCATGGCCCTCGTCCGGGCCTTGAGCGAGGTCGCCGGGAAGGGGGCGCCGTACGTCCATCTCGGCGCCACCTCGAACGACATCCTCGACACCGCACGCGGCCTCGAGCTCAAGGAGGCGTGCGCGCTCCTCCGCGGCTCCCTCACGCTCCTTCTCCTCCGGCTCGCCGAAGAGGCGGAGCGCCACAAGGGGACCCCGATGGTCGGCCGCACCCACGGCCAGCACGCGGTACCCACCTCGCTCGGCTACAAGCTCGCGACCTTCCTCGCGGAGTTCGTCCGCCACCGCCAGCGGCTGGACGCCATGATGGACCGTCTCGCCGTCGGGAAGATGGCGGGGGCGGTGGGCACCGGCGCGAGCTTCGCGCTCACCGTGGGCGGAGGACAGGGCGACCCCCGGAAGGCCTGCGCGAGCGCGGAGGCCATCGAGTCGGCGGTCCTCGGGTCCCTGGGACTCGCGGTCGACGAGGCCCCCACGCAGATCACGGGCCGGGACCGCCTGGCCGAGTTCGCCTTCTGGATGGCGATGGTCGCCAGCACGCTCGACCGGCTGGCCACGGAGGTCCGCAACCTGCAGCGCTCCGAGATCGGCGAGCTCGCGGAACCCTTCGAGGAGGGGGGCCAGGTGGGTTCCTCCACCATGGCCCAGAAGCGGAACCCCGTGTCGTCGGAGAACGTGAGCTCGATGGCCCGGCTCCTTCGCGCGATCCCGGGCCCGGCCCTCGAGAACATGGTGCAGTGGCACGAGCGGGACCTCGCCAACTCGGCGAACGAGCGGTTCCTCTATTCGCACGGCGTGATCCTCCTGGACGAGATGATCCGCCGGATGACCACCATCGTGGCCGGATGGGAGGCGAACCCCGCACGGATGCAGCACAACCTCGACTCGAGCGGCGGGGCGGTCATGGCCGAGGCGGTCATGCTTGAGCTCACCCGGCGCGGGCTCGCCCGCCAGGAGGCGCACGAGCTCCTCCGGAACCTCACGCGCGACCTCAAGGGCGGGGAGGACACCCTGCTGGGACGGGCGCGCCTGAGCCCGGTCGTGAAGCGCTGGTTCAAGGCCGGGGAGCTCGAGTCGTACTTCTCCCCGCAGGCCTACGTCGGAGCCGCCCAGTACAAGACCGAGCGGATCCTGCACCGGCTGAACAAGGAACTGAAGGAACGGTGAGCGCCACCTCCGAGGCCGGGGAGGCGCCCTGGCACGCCGTGGTCGAGTGGGAGGGGGACCCCCCCGAGCAGCTCGACCGGCTCCGGCGCGCGATGGCCCCCGAGGCGGGCGACCTCCTGGGGAAGAGCAAGGTGGAGCTCTCCCGCACGGGGGCCCAGCTCCGGATGGCGATCACCGCCGACTCCACCCCGACGCTCCGGGCGGCGCTGAACTCGTACCTGCGGTGGCTCGAGATGGCCGTCCGCGTGGACGAGCTGGCCTCCGTGCCGGCCTCCCCTCCCCCTCCGTGAAGGGGGCAGGGGGGTCCGTTCCGCCTACCGGGACCGCTTCTTCGCGCCCTTCCTCGCAGGGGCGGCGGGTCCGTTCTTCTGGGGGACGAACCAGACGTCCGTGATGGAGTACTGGGGCTTCGCCGCGAACTTGGCCACCACCGGCATGCCGACGTAGATGTCCTTCTCCTTGCAGTCCTTGAGCCGGGCCAGGAGGACGCTGTCCGCGCCGTCGAACTCGATCATGGCGAGGTTGTAGGGCGTCTCCTTGAGGAACGCCTCGCTGCCGTAGTGGCAGGTGGTCCAGGTGTGGACCCTCCCCTCGAGCGGCAGGTCGACCCACTTGGCGGGCGCCTGGCAGTACTGGCAGTACGTCCGGGGCGTGGCGAAGACGTACCCGCAGGCCGTGCACTTCGTTCCTCGGAGCCGCCCCTCGGCCAGTCCCAGGAAGAAGGGGCTGTCCTCGGCGTAGCTGTGCAGGTAGTCGATGTGGTAGGGGCTGAGCACGTAGAGGCTCTCCCGTCCCTCCTTGTCCCGGAAGATCGCTGCCTTCTGGGACTTGAGGGTCTTCTGCACGTCGGTGAACTTGGTGCTCGTGCGGAGCTTCTTCGGCGCCATGGTCCTACGCCGCCTCCAGCACGGTCACCGTCACGGACGACCCGGTTCCCGCATGGCTGTGGATGGCCCCCCGTTTCGCGTTGGGGATCTGGAGCTTCTTGCTCCCGAACTTCTCCCCGATCTTGCCTTGGAGCTGCCAGAGGGCGAAGACCGCCTGCATGATGCCGGTCGCTCCCACCGGGTGCCCGCACGCGATGAGCCCTCCCGAGGGGTTGACCGGTATCGCGCCGGCCTTGGGCGTGGGGAACCCGTAGTCGAGCCCCCGGAGCGCGGCGTCGCCGCGCTCCACGAAATCGTACCCCTCGCCGTACTTGCAGAGGCCGAGGTCCTCGTAGGTCTGGATCTCCGAGGAAGCGTAGGCGTCGTGGAGCTCCACGAAGGAGAGGTCCTTGTTCGGGTTCTCGATCCCGGCATGGCGGAAGGCCTCGAGCCCCGCGGCCCGGCCGGCCCGGAAGGAGTGCACGCCAGGGTAGGTGAGGTCCGCGTAGTCGCTCTCCTTCTCGTGGGGCATGAGGAGCACCTTGCCGAACGGTCGGTCGGCCAGGCGCATCGTGTCCGTACCGCATCCGACCCCCTTCACGAGGACCGGGCTGTCGGTGAGCTCCTTCGCGCGCTCCTCGCTCGCGAGGATGACGCACGCGGCGCCGTCGGACATCGTGCAGATCTGCTCGCGGGTGAGCGGATAGCTCACCATCTCCGAGTCGAGCACCTGCTGGACGCTGAGGTCCTTCGGGTACTGGGCATAGGGGTTGTAGAGGGCGTTCTTGTGGTTCTTGACGGAGACCATCGCCATCTCCCGGGTCCCGTACTCGACCGAGAGGCGCTGGGCCTCCCGCTCGTCCGTGATGTGCGCGAACTTCTTCCGGCGGATGTACTCGTAGATGTGGCGCTGGACCATGAGCGCGTAGTAGCCGCTGTAGAATCCTCCCAGCGGAAAGTCGAAGTTGGTGTCGCTCGCGAGGGCGATGAACTCGTTGCCCTTCCACGTCGCGACCCGGCTCATCGTCTCGAACCCGATGGCGAGGCAGGTGTCCATGCGGCCCGAGGCGACCGCCTCGTAGGCGGCCTGCACGTTCTCGCCGCCGGTGGCTCCTCCCCACTCGATGCGGACCGATCCTCGGGGGTTGAGCCCGAGGTAGTCCTGGACCATGCTCGCCGCCTTGAGCTGCCGGGTGAAGTGGTCGGAGAAGTAGGAGATCCGCGAGCCATCTATGCCGTCCATGGTGAGGTTCGGGACCTCGGCCATGGCGTGGTCGAGCGCGACCTTCGTCATCAGACGGAAGTCCATGGCCGGATGTGCCTTCGCGAACTTGGTCAGGCCCCCGGCCACCATGTAGACGCGCCGGCCGGGTCGACGGGGCGAAGAGGGCGTGGGCGTTCCCGAGAAGACCTGGTAGTCGTTCTTGCCTCTCATGCTGCCCCCACAGAGGATGGGTATAAGGGGTTTGGCGGCCGAACCGGCCTTGGGACATAATTCCCCGGCTCGTCCTGCGTTGACTACCCCGCCGTCCAGGCCCTCCCAAGTGTTGGGTCCAGCCCCCACAACCATCTCAACTGCGCCAGCCGCCTCACGTTGTGTTGCACG
>JAJYEA010000117.1 GCA_021790425.1 Thermoplasmata archaeon
GGTGATGGCGGAGGCGTTCCTCCTCCGGCGGTGCCGGACGCTCCCCAAGGTGGCATGCCTCTACTACCACATGGGCACCTGCTCGGCGCCCTGCATCGGCGCCATCTCCCAAGAGGCGTACACGGCTCGCATCGACGATTCCCTCAAGGTGCTGCGGGGACACGGGGAGGAGGTCCTCCCCGACGTCCAGACCGAGATGGCTCAGGCGGCCGCCCGCCTCGACTTCGAGCGGGCGGCGAAGCTCCGGGATGCCATCAGCGCGATGGACGGGCTCCGGGACCGGCAACGGGTCGTCTCGAGCCTCTCGGGGGCCATGGACCTCCTCGAGGTGGTCCGCTCCGAGGAGGAGGGAAAGGTGGCCGCCGTGGGGCTCGTCCGGGTGCGGGAGGGCCAGGTGGTGGGGGCCGACGCCCGCCTCCTCGCGGTGCCCGAAGACATCTCCGTGAACTCCGCGGACCTCGTTGCCGGCTTCCTCCTCCAGGACTACGTCCGTCGTCGGGAGCTCCCCCCCGTGCTCTACATGGCCCCGGAGCTCCTCGCGGCGTCGACGGAGGGACCCTCCGAGGAGGGCCCTTCCGAGCTCTCCGAGTCCATCGCACTGCTCACGGAGCAGGGGGTGGAGGTGAAGGGGGCATCCACGGGGCGCCCCCGATCACTGCTCGACCTGGCCCGTTCCACGGCGCGGGCGAGGCTGGCGACCAGCACGTCGCCCCGGGCCGACGCGCTCATGGAGGAGACCCAGCAACTGCTCGGCCTCCCTGGATATCCCCGGCGCATCGAGGGGATCGACATCTCGATCCTGCAGGGGACGAACCCGGTGGGCTCCCTCGTGGTCTTCGTGAACGGCTCGCCCGCGAAGTCGGAGTACCGCCGGTTCCGGATCAAGGGGGTCCCCGGGATGAACGACTTTGCGATGGTGGGCGAGGTGGTGCGCCGGCGGTTCACCCGCCTGCGCGAGGAGGGGCACACCTACCCCGACCTGCTCTTGATCGACGGGGGGGCCGGCCAGGTCGGAGCCGCCGCGGAGGCCCTGCGCGACCTCGGGATCACGGACGTCCCGCTCTTCGGGCTCGCCAAGCGCGAGGAGGAGATCTACCGGCCCGGCCGGAAGGAGCCGCTACGCACGGACCCCAACTCGGGACCCATGCTCCTCCTGCGCCACGTGCGCGACGAGTCCCACCGGTTCGCGGTGGGCTACCACCGGAAGCGCCGCCAGATGGCGTTCCGCGAGGAGAAGCGTCTCTCCGTCCAGGGTTAGTCCGCTCTCCGGACTACCATAGGAAGTGCATGAAGCCGTTGAACAGGTCCTGGAACGTCAGGTCGTACATCTTGAACAGGATGAACCCGAGGAGCAGGATGATGACGACGCTGGTGAGCGAGCTGAAGTCGCCGAGGCGGGAGAGGTGGAGGGCGCGTTTTATCGGGCGGTGAAGGAGGGTGAAGGGGTTGCTCGGGGCTGGGAGGGTCTTGGCGGCGCACATGGCGTCATACAATTGTCTGACACGGTTTAAAAGGGTTTGGTTCCAGTGGAAACGGGCAGCACCCCACCCCGACTTCCTCTCGAACGCATGGGTGACGCCGCTCGGAAGCAGCGACCAGACGACGTTGTGGAGATCCCCGGTCCCCTGTCTCGCAAGCCTTGCGAACGGCACGTGAAGCACCCCGCTCCATGGCCCGCTAGAGCCTAAGTATCCTCCTGCCCCTGTCGACCACGCATGAATAGCCAGCCCTCGGTGAAGGCCGGGTCGAGCCCGCCCAAGGACGATGTCATGGATGTCGTCAGTTCTACGGAAGATGCCTTTCTGCTGGCGGGATCCATCATCACCGCCGGGGCCGTGGCACTGAAGCCGTCGGTCACCACCGTGGCCCTGATGGGGCTCGTGATCTCCATGTTCGGGAAGGCCGTTCCATCCCTCGCCCTCATTCTATACCGAGCATTCCACCCTCCAGCCAATTGGAAGAGGAACTGGATAGTTGCCGTCGGCGACACCGTCATGGTGCTCCTCGCCCTCCCGGCACTCTACTTCACCCTCGGAGGGCCGCAGGTGTTCCTAGCCCTCCTGTGCGTGGGGATTGGGTTCGGGGTGAAAGGGGCCTCAGGGCTCGTAGGCTCGGTGCGCCCTACGGGGAACGCGATTGGCCAGAAGTGGCTCAAAGAAGACTCCTACTTCCTCGCATTCTCGGTTGCGGCCCTGGTATTCCTCGTCGTACTTCCCCCGGCCCAAGCACCCGCATCGATGCTTTCCCTAGTGGCCTCGGCCGCAGGAAAGACCCTGATTCCATCCTCACCTTCCGGCGCAAGCAGCGCCCCGGCACCTGCGACCTCGGGGAGCGTGCCAGTCCACGGCACCATCAAATTCGGCCCGACCGGGGACGATGGGAACGTTCCGGTCAGCGGTGAAGTGACTCTCGGTGAACAGGCATGAACGTTCACCCATGTCGCAGTCATTCGGGGGGCCCGGTCCGGGCGCAAGGATGTCCAGCGCGGTGTGAGTGTGGTTCATGAGGCGCCCGGAAGATTCGTTGGGGGCCTGCATCGAGTAGCTGCCTTGGGAGTGATGGCATGCTCGAATTCTCGAAGGTCACCAAGTCCTACCGAAGTGGGGGACCACGGGCCTTGGACTCCTTTTGCCTGAACGTCGCGGATGGCGAGATCCTTGGCCTCGTGGGCTTGAATGGGGCCGGCAAGACCACCTCTATCCGCGTTGCGGCCGGAGTAAGCTTGCCCTCGTCGGGTACTGTTCTTGTTGACGGGAAGGACGTCGTCCGTGAGAAAAGCGATGCGTGCCGAAGGGTGGGGTGGGTCCCGGAGGACCCGAAGTTCGACCCCAACGCCAGGTCGCTCGACGTACTGACCTATCACGCCGGCTTCTATGGCTTGGAAGGCAAGCGGAGCGTGGAGACGTGCACGACGCTCTTGGCCAAGGTGGGCATACCTGATGCGTCGAAAGTCAAGTTCGGACACCTTTCCCAGGGGATGAAGAGACGACTCGCGATTGCTCACGCGCTCTTGGGCGGCGCGCAGAACCTGCTGTTCGATGAAGTGCTGAACGGATTGGACCCGGAAGGGGTCAGGTTCGTTCGGGAACTTCTGCTCGAGTTGAGGCGAGAGAGAAAGGCCATCCTCCTTTCCTCCCACATGCTTTCCGAGGTGCAAGGGATTGCGGACAGGGTTGCGATCATCCATCGTGGGAAGCTGGTCAAGATCCTGCCGATGGACCAGATCCGGGCTTCGACCGAGACGCGCCTCCGACTCGTCATCGACAATGTCGACGCATCAGCCATTGGCTACTTGGAATCGATCGGCTCAGTCCGTCTCGAAGGGGGAGAGATAGTGATTCGTTCCCCCTCAGTCGACGCGGCTAGTATCAGCCGCACCCTGGTGACGAGAGGGTACCAGCTTAGCGAGATCTACCACGAGGCAGAGACGCTGGAGAACCTCTTCTTTTCCGCCATCAAGGAAGCAGAGGATTCCAACTCGCCTGCGAGCGGACGATGACGCGGTTGTCCTCTCAGAGAACCCCCAACAGCTTCTTCTACGAGCTACGAAGATCCCTGACGAACCGGCCCTTGATGGTGGCATCGGTCCTCCTTCTGCTTGCTTCGTCCACTGTGCTGGTGTCGGTCTCTCAGAGTTCGGCGCCTCCACCTACCAACGTGGAGGTGCGGGGGGTCTACTACTACTCTCAAGGTGCGTATCGGCTCATGCTCTTTGCGTTCGATGAGTACGGCCACCCCGCACCCCACATCATTCTCAATGCTACGTTCAACAGCGCGGTGAGCGATAGCCCCGTGGCCAACGTTGCTGCGGAAACGCGTCTCAACGGCATCGCTCAACTCAATGTCACGGTTCCGCCACAACGATACAACCTCACCGTGGAGACGAGCAGCCCATCGGTGACCGGTCTCCAGGGGGGGGGAGAGCGAGATCTTCAGCGGCTCTGTGAC
>JAJYEA010000007.1 GCA_021790425.1 Thermoplasmata archaeon
TCCACGACGCGCTCATGAACTACCCATCGCCCGGACACTCGTCGGAGGAATAAAGGTGCCGCATCGCGGGAGGAGGGGCTGTGACCCCTGCCAAGGGTCCGGCCACCGGGCTTCCCACCTACGCCGTGAAAGCGAACGGCCACCGAGGGAAACAACAGTGAACTTCAAATACCGTCCATGCTATCTCACGACTGACCATGCCTCGGTGGCACGTAGCGCCCCTGCTCTGGTGCCCATGAGGGTGGTTCGCGCGTTCCTTTCCTCTCCCAGTCCTCAGGTACCTGTCATCGCGGTGTTCATCGCGGCGCTCTTCGTGGTGAGCGGCTTCGCGTACGGCGCCCGTGCTCTCCCCAGCGTGCCTGCGCCCGCTTCGAGTCCCGGCCTTGCCCTTGCGGGCCATGCCCCGGTGGCTCCCCACGCCGCGCCGGACGCCGCGTCCGCGGCCGGCCCCAAGCTACCGGCGAGCACCTCGGCGTGCAACCAACTTCCTGCCTCACCGTCCACGCCCGAACTCATGCCCGCCATCTGCGTGAGCCCCCAGACCCTCTGCCTTCCCGGGACCTCTTCCTGCGCTTCGTATCCGAGCGAGGCCCGGGTCCACCTTTGGGTCAATGCCACGGGGAACAAGTCCTTCCTCCCGTGGGTCCAGGTCGTCTTCGTGGTCGAGACCACGGTCTTCGACGGGGCGTACGACCCGACAGCGGGAGACTACGGAGGGGGCGGCTATGGGGGGGTCAATGGCGCCGACCCGTGTTCCGGCCCTTGCATGGAGTCTGACGGAGTCCCGTACCTGGTCGACAACATCGGACAGATCACGCAGGGGATCACAGAGAAGAACGTCGGCGTGACCTCCTCGAGCCACGTCACCTTCTCGATGGTGGATTACTTCTCCAACCAGGGCGCGGACCACGACGACGGGGACGGGTCCGAATACAACGTGGACGTCTCGGCCTTCCAGCCAGCAACCAGCTTTGCGACGACGGTCAGTTCCATGGCCTCGGGGAACACGCTCTTCGGCCGGAACTGGGTCTCGTCGATCCAGGTCTATGGCGACTCGGACTTCTCGGACAACTTCCTTTCCTCCTCGATGATCACCGCCCTCTACGGTGGTCTGCACGGTTCCGGCCTCTCCTGGGTGAACAACGCGAGCACCTACCACGTGGTCGTTCTCGTGGGCTCGACCCTTCCCCGGGACGCGAAGTACCAGGGCAGCTGGTGCCCCACGTACAACGACTACACGAACGCCTGCCCCGACCTCTCCTCGACCTCGGAACCCGCCTACACCTACGGCAGCGGACTGTCCGAGCCGGCAGGGGAGAACATCAGCGACATCGTGACGCTGGCCCAGCAGGAGCACGTTCTCATCGACACGATAGACCTCCCCGACGGGATGACGGAGATGGGCTCCCGTGACTACGTCAACACGTCGGCCACCACCGCCTACGTGGCGAAGGATGTCCGGGCCATTCTGGGGGCCGGGTGCTACCTGGCGCAGGCCACGGGGGGTAGCTGGGAGGGCCCCACACCTGGATACAGCGGGGTCGGGTTCACCTGCGCGGCCGCGGCCACGCACAATTCGAAAGGGAACCTGACGAACACCTTCCGTCCGGCTTCCGGGGGGAGCTTCGGGTGGTCCACGAACCCGGCCCTGGGCTGGGCGCTCACGAACGTCGCCTTCCCCGCCTTCACGACCAACTACACCGTGATCGGCTGGGTGAAGGAGCAGACCTTCGTCTTCGACCCTTCCACGAACTTCGTCATTGATCCTACGCAGGCGATGACGTTCGATTGCATCAACAACGGCACGGTCGTGACGAGCAAGTGCGCCGCGGCCGCCAACAGCAGCTTGGGTGGGGGCGGATGGACCTGGAGCTGGCCCTACCCCGCCATGTACCCGAACGACATGTGGTCTGTCTCGCTCACGGTGAATGTCAGCAGCACCTTCAACCAGAGCCAGCTCAACACCCCGGTATCGGTGGATGCCTGCCTCAACAACACCTACTGGACGGGTTGTCCGGGGCCTACGTCGGGAAACTTCTACAGCTGGGTCCAGTACACGAACATCACTCACGTCAGCGTCATCCAGTCCTTCCCACCGGCCTTCGTGGACGTGGCGTCCAACGGGGTCGTCCCCTCGCTCGCGAGCGTATCGGTGAGCCCTCCGAACGCGACGCTGATGGCCGGCGCCAACCAGACCTTCACGGCCATTCCCACCTGCTCCGGGGGCACTTGTCCCACGGGCACATCGTACTACTGGTCGATGACCAACGCGAGCATGGGATACCTCAACACGTTCACAGGCCCGACCGTGGTGTTCACCTCGAGCGGATCGACCGGCTCCGTGGCGCTCTTCGTGAACGCAACGCTCTATAGCGTCACCCAGTCGAGCAGTCCGGTCCCGATCGCCGTCTCACCCTCGGTGCGCCTGAGCGCGGTGTCCGTTACCCCGAACCCGGTCCAGATGCAGGTCAATACCAGCCAGGGGTTCTCGGCGACTCCTTCCTGCACGGGGGGCACCTGTGCTTCCGGGACGACCTATGTCTGGAACCTTACCAACTCCCTGGCCACGCTCGTCTCTTCCACGGGAAGCTCGGTCGTGGTGACGGCCGGGGCCTCGGCCGGCAACGTGACGCTCTTCGTGAACGCTACCCTGAGCGGCACGACGGTGATGAGCCGTCCCACGAACATCACCATCACGGTGATGCCCCCCCCGACGCTCGCGTCGGTGGCGGTCACCCCCACCTTCGCCCAGTTGACGGTCGGTCAAACCGCCAATTTCACCGCGGTCCCGCTGTGTGGCTCACAGTCGTGCAGCCCGACGCCGACGTACTCCTGGACCCTCACCTCGGCGAGCTACGGGTCCCTGAATTCGAACGTCGGCAATCCCGTGATGTTCAGCGCCACGGCGGCCGGCACGGTCACGCTCTTCGTGAACGCCACCCTGAGGGGTACCACGGTACGGAGCAATCCGATCCCCATCACCGTCCAGGCGATCCCCCCCCTGATCGGCGTCACGATCAGCCCCCCGTCCGACACCCTCCCCGCCGGCCATGTCCAGTCCTTTGCCGCCAGCCCGAGCTGCACGGGGTCCTGCCCGACCGGGATCACGTACTTCTGGACGCTGACGAACAGCAAGGCGTCCCTCAACACGAGCCTCGGTGACGTGGTCACCTTGACCGCCGGTCCGAACGCGGGCGTGGTGAACGTCTTCGTGAACGCGAGCCTCGGCTCCGTCACGCGGCAGAGCTCGCCGGCACCCATTACCATCACCATCGCCTCCAATCCGCTGACCGGGGTCTCCGTGTCCCCCGGCTCGTGGTCGCTGAGCTACCCCGCCAGCACCACCTTCAACGCCTCGATCACGTGCACCTCGGGACCCTGCCCATCGGGGACGGTGTACTCCTGGTCGCTCACCAACCTGAACTACGCCTCGATCGCCAGCGCCACCGGTTCGACCGCGGTCGTCCAGTCGGCGAATGCCACCGGCACGACCACGCTCTTCGTGAACGCCACCCTCGGCAACGTGACGAAGATGAGCGCGCCGGTGCCCATCTCGGTCCAGGGGATCACGGCGGCACCGGTAACGCTGGACTCGGTGACCCTCAGCCCCGGCGCTCCGACCGTGAACGAGGGAGCCACCCAGGTCTTCACCGCGCTCCCCACGTGCAGTGCGACCCCGTGCCCGACCGGCATCACCTACGGCTGGAAGCTCAGTTCTTCGCTCGGCAGTCTCTCGGCCGCGAAGGGCGTCTCCACCACGTTCGAGGCGGGGTTCGACCCGGGCAAGGTCACGGTGACGGTGTCGGCAACGTTGAACCAGACCACGGTGAACGCCTCGACGGTCGTCACCATCATCGGGACCTCTTCGGGCGGTGGCGCGAGCCAGCCCACGCTACCGGCGGGGGTCGTCTACCTGTTGGTGGCGGCGATTGCCCTCGCCGCGATACTGTTGATCTTCGTGCTCTATCGCCAGCGCCGACGCCCCGCTCCGCCGACCCCCCCAACGGGGTAAGGCACCCGGAGCCCGCGGGTCCCCGGGATATCGACGTTGGCGTCTACGCCTCCTGGTGCCTTTCGTCCCCGTTTTGCACGGTTCGCGGGACGCAAACAATGGAAGGACACGGCGCGTTGCGTTCTGTAACATTTGAGCACTTACTTTAGAATAGTTGTAATCGCAAGTGATGAGCCAGTGACCGACCCGGTATATGAAACTGACAACTGAATTGTGCCCGCGCCGACAAAAGTACCGAGCACAATGTAGCGTTACGTTTTCAGCGGTCGAAATCACGCGGAATGCGCTGTGACCGTTCCCGTGGTGGCGTACGGAAGTTAGGGAAAGACCATATCCCCTCTTGCCCATTATTTATGCAAGGAGGAAAGCTCGAGTGACGCGCGAAGAAACAATGAACGCCGAAGCTATGGATGTCACTCTCCTCCCCAAATCCGGGTCCTCCCGGGAGACCATCGAGCCCCAGTCCGTCTGGGTCTGCGAGGAGTGCGGCCGCCGGGAACGGATCCATCCGATGGGATGTCCCGAGTGCGGCTCTTCGGACTTCCGACTCGTCGTCGGGTTCAGCGACGACCTCACCCGGCGCCCCGTTTCCACCCGCGGAGTGCTCTCCCGGAGGGAGAAGTCCGATGTGGCCGTGATGGACCGCACCACCGGGCCGTCCGACCGCGAGCGGATCACGGTCTCCGCGAACGTATTCTCCTTCACCCCGGGAAGGTCGGACGGGGTCGACGTTCCCTATCCGGAGGAGGACCGTTCGGGAAAGCCTCGGATCTCCGCCCCCTGGTCTTCCCGGCCCAGCACGCGCTTTCGCACTCCCCCTCCCGCGCGACGCCCGCGCAAGAGCCTCGTGAGCACCCGCCCTCGCGTCGGGCGTCGCTCGCGTCAAAAGCGGTAGGGCCCCGCCCGTTTCGGTGGGATGCGACCGCTAGCGGCGGTCTCGTGCGGCCGGGTTTCTAAGCAGCTTCTCCACGGCGTCCTTCGCTGTCTGTTCCCTCGCTCCCCAGCTTCCCCGTACGTCGGTCCAGCGCATCCCACGCCGTTTCATTTCCTCTCTCAGCCGGTCGTGGATCCGGACCCGACCGACCGGCAGGTCCCGCTGGGGGTCCTCCACCCAGGGTACGTCCGGATGGAGGAGGAGGATCAGGTCGTAGTGCTCTTCGTCGGCCATCCGGGACACGACCGGGTCAACGTAGCCGAAGTAGTGCTCGAAGTAGACGCAGGTCAGCAGGGCGTCGGTGTCGACGAAGAGTACCCGGCTCGCACGGCGCACCGCCTCCTCCTCGAGCCGTGCCTGGCCACGGGCGATGGTGACCTGATCGTCCCGCGTCAGTTTCCCCTGCCGTTGCTGGAAGTACTCCCGGAGATACTCCGGGCACCATGAGGTGCGGTAGGTTCGGGCGAGTTCCTGGCAGAGCGTGGACTTCCCGGTAGACTCCGCGCCCGTCACCAGCACTCGTCGGGGAGGCTCTGACCCCTCCGTCGTGGCGGCCCGATGCATGGCGCCACCAGAGTCCGCAGGGAAAAAACGATGCTCCTAAGGTCCGCCGACCGTGTCTATCGCGGCTGGCGCGGGTATCGCGAGGGTGAAGTGGGATGGACGTGGAGGGATTTGAACCCTCGGCCTCTGCTTTGCGAAAGCAGCGATCTTCCGCTGATCTACACGCCCGTGGGGGAGCCCGTCGTCTTGTCCGAGGACTTTCGCCGGGCCAGCTTGAGCACGTTGTCTTCCGCGTCGTAACGGAAGAGTTCGGTGAAACGACCCCAGGTGATAAAGTTCTCGAAGGTCACGTCGCTCGGGACGGTCATGGGGGAGAGCATGGCGGCGAGCTCGTTTCCCCGGAGACGCTTCGTGAGCGACTTCTCCATCGCCCGGATGATGTCGCTGAACGGCGGGACCGATTTCAGGGCGTCCCGGAGGACGGCCTTCCGCATCCGGATCGTCCCGGAGAGGAGCTTCCGCCCGGCGTCGGTGAGGGTCCCCTTCCCGTCGGTCACCGTCACGAAACCGAGTGCCTCGGCGAACTCCACCGAGGGAAGTATCTCGTCGATCTCCAGGTCGAGATCATCGGCCAGCCGGGCCAGGTCCTCCGTACCGGCATGGTCCTTCAGGAGGACCAGCAGACCCATCATCTCCGATGGGGAACACTTTGGATATCCGGCCGACAACTTTCCCACTACACCAGGGCGGGAAAGCAGGTGCGGGCTGGTGTATAAGGATTACGAATGGACCCGCAGGCGGGTCGGTCGGGGGCTTCGGGAGGTTAATTAGCTGTGGGCCCTCCGGGGGCGGAGGAGCGGGCCGTCATGCACCAGGTCCAGCGACGGCGGGGGTCTCCATCGACCGCCCGGGGTCAACCTTCCCTCTTCGGCTCCGCCCGGGGCATTCGTATCCGGCCCGCCACGGTGAGGGACCTCGAGACCCTCCGGGCCCACCGTCGGGGGATGTTCGTGGACATGGGGGTGGCCCCTTCGCGATCGTTGGATGGTCACGACCGACGCTTCATCCCATGGGCGAGGGCCCGGCTGCGCAAGGGGGAGCTCTTCGGGCTCATCGCGGAGTCCCGCGACGGCGTCCCCGTGGCGAGTGGATGCGTCTGGTTACGGGAGGACCAGCCCCGTCCCTGGACGGAGCGCGAGCGGTCCCCGTACATCATGTCGATCTACACCCTGCCGGAATGGCGGCGCCGCGGTGTCGCCAATCGGATCGTCCGGGGGCTTCTCCGGGCCTGCCGTCGCCAGGGGTATCCGATGGTCCGGTTGAACGCTTCCCGCATGGGCCTGTCGGTCTACGAGGGCCTCGGTTTCGAGCGGACCACGGAGATGCGCCGCTGGTTGGACCCCTCCCGGAAACGCGCGTACTTCTCGAAGCGTAGGGGATAGTCATTTTCTCCTCCTCTGCCCTACGGTCGGTGAGGTGGATTCCCGTGGCAGAAGACCGGTGGGCCGAGACCGCGATGAAACTCGAGGAGCTGCGCCAGCAGGTGGAGGCGCTCAAGAAGCAGCAGGCGGCCCTCATCACTGAGGTGGACGAACTGCTCCAGACGTTCCGGTCCCTGGCGATGCACATGGGTGTCGTCACCGAAGGCTACAAGTCGGGAGGGAAGAAGTCGACCGCCCCGCCCACGGGTTTCGCCTGAGCGTGCACCTTCTACTCCTGAGCCAACCCGACCCGGTCGCCCGCGGGGTCGGGGAGCTCATCGGAGAGGGGACCCCCACCTCGTGCCACGTGGCAGGAGCGACGGTGCACCTGGTGGCCCCGAACCTGATGGCGGTCAAGCGGCCCGACTGGCACATCCGGGACGAACGGCTCGTCCAGGAGCTTCCCGCCGCCCTGCTCGCCCGCATCGATGCGATCATCTTCCCCTCGGTGCACCAGAGCGAGAGCCGCCGTCCCTGCCTGACGGTCCATCCGGTGGGCAACCTCACCGACGACGTCAGCGTGGGGGGGCGGCCCCGGACGGTGAACCCTGTCCCGGCCCTCCTGATGACCGAGGCCTTCCATCGGCTGCGGGAGGAAGGTGCCCGGGTCGGGATGGAGGCCACCTTCGAGGCCACGCATCACGGCCCTGCCCTTCCGGTCCCCTGTTTCTTCATCGAGGCGGGCAGCACGGAGACCGAGTGGAACCGGACGGACCTTCATCGGGCCATCGCCGACTCCCTGCTTGGCCTCCCCGACACGCTACCCGAGCGGCCCATCGTGCTCGGGTTGGGGGGCGGGCACTACATGCCCTACTTCAAGGACCTCGTGCGTCGGCGGAGTGTCGCGCTCGGCCACATGGTTCCCACCCACCACCTCCCGGGGGTCACCCGGGAGTTCGCGCAGCAGCTCGTCCAGGCAAGCCCGGGGGCCACGGGCCTAGTCTACGCCAAGACGAAGGACCGTACGGGCTCCCCGTTCGAGGGGCTCATGCCCTCCCTCGCTGAAGGGGAGCTCCCGAACGCCCCCTGACCGGGCCGGTCCCGAGGCGAACGGTTTTCCGCTGTGGTGTCTGCCCCCATCATGGATTCGGCGGAGCTCACGGCGAAGCTCACAGAGCTCGGGCTGGCACTTCCCCCGGCTCCCGCTCCGAAGGGAGCGTATGTTCCCGTGGTCGTCCATGGGGACCTTGCCTGGGTCTCCGGGATGTTGCCGTTGGGTCCCGGGGGGCTCATTGCCACGGGCAAAGTGGACGCGGAGGTCGCGCTCCCGACGGCCCGGGAGGCGGCGCGCACTGCCGCGCTCAACGGTTTGTCGGCTCTCGTGACGGCCCTGAAGGGCCCGGACCGGATCCTCCGGGTGGTGCGGGTGGGCGTGTTCGTGGCGAGCTCTCCCAGTTTCACCGCGCAACCGGACGTGGCCAACGGGGCGTCCGAGCTCCTGCTCGGCCTCTTCGGCGAGGCGGGACGTCACGCGAGGGCCGCGGTGGGAGTGGCCAGCCTCCCGCTCAACTCGCCGGTCGAGGTCGAGATCCTCGTTGCCCTGGGCGAAGCGAAGACGGCCCGCGGGCCGTAGGGTGAGCCGAGCGATGGATCTGTTCCGGGACCCGGGGGTCTACCGCCGTGGGAAGCGGTTCTACACCGAGAACATGGTCCCCGGCGCGAGCGTCTACGGCGAGGCGCTGGTCTCGGAGGAGGGCCGGGAGTTCCGGGTCTTCGATCCCTTCCATTCCAAGCTCGCGGCCTACCTCGCCAAGGGGGGAAGCCAATGGCCCTTCGACCACGTCGACCGCCTCCTCTACCTCGGCGCAGGCTCGGGGTCGACCGTGAGCCACATCTCCGACATGCTTCCGCGGGCCCACCTCTACGCGGTGGAACGTTTCCCGCGCCCCTTCGGGGTCCTCCTCCAGATGGCCCGGTCCCGGCCCAACCTCTATCCGATCCTGGCCGACGCGCAGAGCCCGGAACGCTACCGTGCCCTCCCCGGTGAGGTCGACCTGATCTACCAGGACGTCTCGCAGCGGAACCAGGTGGCCATCCTGCTCGACAACGTGCGGACCTCGCTCGACCCGGACGGCGTGGTCCTCCTGCAGCTGAAGACCCGCTCCATCACCCAGTCCGAGTCCCCCCGGGCGGTGCTCAAGACGGCCCTCGGCGAGCTCGAGGCCGGGGGACTGGTGGCCTCCGAGACCGTGGACCTGGCCCCGTTCTCGCGCGACCACTACGCGCTGGTCCTCGAGCGGGCCATGGGCAAGCGGGGCGCGCGCCCCGCCCACCGCCGGTAGTCGCTCCGGGTCGACCGGGATAAGCCGCGGGAGGGATTTGAACCCTCGACCTGCTCCTTACCAAGGAGCCGCTCTGCCTGCTGAGCCACCGCGGCGCGGACCGCTAGGCGCGTGTCCCGTTCCGGTTGCGAGCGGGGAGAAGATAGGGGGCCAGGGCGGCCCTCCAGGTCTCCTCCACCAACTTCTGGTAGGTGTTGAAGCTCTCCACCGAGAGCGTGAGCATCTGGTTCAGGAGTTCGGCTCCCTCCGCCGAGTAGCCGGTGGAGAGAACGCCCTGCCCCTTGTCGCGGACGACGAGCTGGGCCTCGCGGGAGGCCTCATCGAAGGCATCGGTCGAGTTCTTCCAGGGCTGGCCCCTCCGCATCCGGTCCCAGTCCACGCGGTCGGTGAACTGGGCCGGGCGCTTGTCGAGGAACGCACCCATCCCTTCCTTCTGGTCGTGGCTGGAGAAGAGGATCTGCCAGAGGTCCCGCTCGTACTCGAGCCCGAGGAGCCGGGTGGCGTCGGAGGCCTGGTTCACCGCGTACTTGGCGGCCGCCATCGCGAGGGCCCCCTTCGAGGCCAGCTGCTGCGCGAGGCCGATCGCCTCCTCCAGGAGCTTCTTGGGGGGGACCACGGAGTGGACCAGCCCGTCCGCGTAGGCGTGGGCCGCGCTGAACTTCTGTCCGGTGAAGATCCAGTGGCGCGCCCGGGCAACCCCGATGGCCCGGGTGAGACGCCGGGAGCCTCCCCATCCCGGGATGACCCCGATGTTGATCTCGGGCTGCGCGAACTGGGCATCCTCCGCCGCCACGATGAAGTCGCAGGAGAGGGAGAGCTCGCATCCTCCGCCCAGGCAGTAGCCCCGGACGGCGGCAATGACGGGCACGGGGGCCCGTTCGATGAGGTTCGTGAGCGCCTGCCCCTTGCTGGAGTAGCGCGCCGCCTCTTCCGGGCCGAGGGAGGCCATCTCCTTCACGTTCGCCCCGGAGGAGAACGCCTTGTCGCCGGAGCCCGTGATCACGATGGCACGCACCGTCGCGTCCCGCGTCAGCTCCACCACGGCGCCGGCGAGGCCGTCCACCACCGGTGTCGTGAGCACGTTGAACGGTGGATTGTTGATGGTAACGACTGCGATGTTCCCCACTCGGCGCACGAGCACCGGGTCGGAAGGGGCGGCGGACATGGAGAGGGCCAATCTGCGTTGGCTTTTTAGCTTACTGCCGTCCCCGACGGATCCCCGGGCGCGCACCATCACTTCGCCGGGGTCTTCCGGAACCACTCGGCAACCCGGGGCCACAGCTCCCGGTGCGCCCGGCGGCTGACGGAGAGACCGATGTGCCCCGACTCCTGCTGGAACCGGGCCTTCTCCTGGCTCCGGACGAGATCGAGGATCCGGTTGGTGCTCTCAGCCGGGATGATATTGTCCTGGGTACCGGTGATCGTCGCGATCGGCATCGTGATCTTCTCGAGCTGGACCCGGCGGCCTCCCAGTTCCCAGGTTCCCCGGACGAGCCGGTTCTCCTGGTAGCCGTTCCGGACGAACTCGCCGTAGGTGGGTCCCGGCATGGGGATCCCGTCCCGGTTCCAGTACTCCATCCGGAGGAAGTTCGCCACGAAGTCGGAGTCCTCCACGTGGAGGATCAGCTCGCGATACTTCTGGTAGCTGTTCTTGAACGGATCGAGGTTGTCGAAGGCGAGGTTGAAGAACTCGGGGGGGACCATCCCGAAGGTCGATCCGATCTTCACCGGGTCGAACCCGGGCGCCTTCGCCCAGACGTTGAGGAAGCTCCCGTCGACGTCGAAATCGATCCCTGCCGCCAGGAGGGCCAGGCGCGCCACCTTCTCGGGGTGGAGGGCGGTGTACATCGCCATGAAGGAGCCCCCCATGCAATAGCCCAGGACCCCGATCTGGTCCTTGCCCGAGGTCTTCCGGACCGCGTTGACGCACCGGTCGACGATCCCGTTGACGTAGTCGTCCACGGTGAGCGAGGCGTCCAGCTCCGTCGGGGTTCCCCAGTCCACGAGGTAGACGTCGAGACCCCCCCGGAGGAGGGTCTCCACCACGGAGAGGCCGGGCTGGAGGTCCATGATGTAGGGCTTGTTGATCAGCGCGTAGACGAAGAGGACGGGCGGTCGCGCCTTTCCCTTCCACTCCGGCGGCGCGTCGTAACGGAGGACGGACGTGTGGCCCTCCCGGTAGATGACCTCGTGGGGGGTCAGCCCGGCCGGGACCTCGGGCGGATCGAAGGCCATGGCCATCACTCGGCCCAGTCGTTCGTAGAAGTCGTGGAGGGCCTCCAGCGATGCGGTCCCATCGACGGGGCCCCCGGCCGGCAGGCCGGTCGGGGACGGTGCAGGATCTCTGCGTGCGGCGGGCACAGTGGAGGTAGGGGGAGCTTTCCTACCTAATCTTGTCTTCGAGGCGGCTCACCTTGTTCGCAAGCTCCGCGAGGCTCTGCTGGAGCTGGGCGATCTCCTTCTTGGTGGGGAGCGGGGACAGGTTGGCGAGGGCCCCTCCCGTCTCCTTCAGCTGGCGCTGGAGGTCGAGGCTCGCATCGAGGGTCTTCCCGAAGAGGGTGACGAAGGGCGGGCTCGTGAAGTACGAGTAGGTCAGCTTCCGGAAGTTCTCGGCGAAGTCCTTCATCGACTCCTCCTGGGTGCGGACGAAGTCCTCGAACTTGACCTGCGGCGCGAAGGAGGCCATGGCCTTCTCGTAGAGCTCCTTGGAGAGACCGGACCAGAACTTCTGCGTCATCTCGGCGTACTCCCGGACCTGGTCGGCCGGGTTCTGGGACCCTCCCGTCTGGGCCTTGCTCCAGTTCTCGAAGAGCTGCTTCTGGAGGTCCTGGCCGGTCGTGAAGGCCGCGGTGACCTTCTGGCCGATCTCCTGGGCGAGCTCGTTCCAGTCCCGGAACCGCTCCCGGATCTCCTCGACGTCGGGGACCGACTGGCGGGGCTTCATCTGGTCGCGGAGCGACGCGGCCCACTTCTCGTAGTTCTGCTGCTGCTCGTCACCGAACCGGCGGACGAACTCGCTGGTGGTCGTGCCGACCTCCTTCGCGAAGTTGAGCCAGACCCGGAGCGATTCCTCGGCCGGGTTGGTGTTCCGGCGGGGGGACGCCGCGGGGGCCTCGGTCGTTTCGGTCGTCGGGGGCGTCTTGCGCACGTTCTGGGTCTTCTTGGTTGCCATCTTCATTCCTCCTTCTGAGTTTGCTTGACAATGTTTCCGACCATGCCGGAGATGGTCTCCGTCCCGGTCGGGACCTTCCACCAGTTGGGAAGGGTCGCTCCGAGTCGCTGGAAGAGGGCGACCTGCTCCTCTCCCGCGCGGGTCACCTGCCGGAGCCCGAACCAGTAGTATTCGAGAAGGTCCTTCTGGACGTTCTTGGTCCAGTCCAGGTAGGCCTCCAGTTCCTGCAGGTATAGGTCCGAGGCCTTGGACACGGCCTCGCCGACTTCCTTCCACGCCGCCGTCGTCTGCCCGAGTTGTTCCTGTACTGTTTCGCTCATAGATACATGCCCCCATTCAGATTGAGGACTGCGCCCGTGATGTAGTCGGCATCGGGGGAGAGGAGGTAGACCACGCTCCGCGCCACCTCCCGCGATGTGCCGAACCTTCCCATCGGGATCTGGGCCAGGATCTTGTCCCGCACCTTGTCGGGGATCTTCTGGACCATCGGAGTGTCGATGAAGCCGGGGGCCACGACGTTCACGGTGGTGCCCTTGGGGGCGAGTTCCCTCGCCAGGGCCTTGGCGAACCCGATGATGCCGCTCTTGCTGGCGGCATAGTTCACCTGGCCGAAGTTCCCCATCTGGCCGACCACGCTCGAGATGGTCACGACCCGGCCGTGACCGCTCGCCACGATCTCTTCCACGAAGGCCCGGGTGGTGTAGTAGACCCCGGAAAGGTTGACCTTGATGACGTCGTCCCACTGGGCATCCGTCATCTTCGTGAAGAGGCTGTCGCGATTGATCCCCGCCGCGTTGACCAGGCAGTCGATGCGGCCGAACTTGTCGTGGACCTCCTCGGTCATCCCATTCATCCCCTCGGGACTGTCCAGCTCGCCGTGAACGGCCACACACTTGCGGCCCATCCCGCGGACCTCGGCGACCACCCGGTCGGCCTCGTCCTTGTGGGTGTGGTACTGAATGGCGACGTCGGCGCCCTCGGCGGCCAAGGCACGCACGATCTCGACCCCGATCCCCCCGCTTCCCCCCGTCACCAGGGCCCTGCGGCCGGCGAGAAGGGTCATCGGCGGTCCCCTGACTTGGACCCCGCCTTGGGGTTCCGTTCGCCTTCCCGGGGCGTCTCGGGCTGGGCGATGAAGAGCTTCTGCAGGGCGAGGTAGCCCTCCAGCGAGCGCTTGACCTGCTCCTGGACGGCATCCTCGAGGTCCTTGAGATAGTCCTCAGGAGAGGCGAAGCCCTTACCGGGTTCTCCCGGTAGGATCACGAGGACCTCCTTGCCTGCCAACTCACGAAGGCCGCTGACCTGGCCGTTGGGGCTGACACGCCGTGTGCCGATGATCTTGCCCCCTGCTCCGAGTTCGATCCGCATAGGTCAGTGTATGGCGCACAGCATCCCACATCAGCGCAGTATATAATGTCTGGCTGCGGAGGGTGTCCAAACGAGGCCCTCGATCGATGAACTTGGGTAGAGGCGGGGTTGAGGTCCAACGGGGTGCGCGTTCCTCGGCGGGAGCGCAGATCGAAGCAGCGTCTTTCCCTGTATGGGTGAGTGTGAATTTGATAGTGTCTAATCGGTGTGCGACTTATATACCCCTGTCATCATATAACATGCCGATGTCAGCTAGGGGGATTTTTGGTCGAAAGACGAAGCGCGGGGGAACACGCTGGGTCAGCCTCTTGCTTGGGGTGGGGATCGTCTTGGTGACGGGCACGGTCCTGGCCGACGTGGTACTGACGTATACCTTGAACAACAGCGTGGGAAGTTCGAACACCAGCCCGTTCGAGTGGGAGGAGGGGACGAACTATGCCGCGGCGAGCTCGCTCTCGATTGTCTCTAACACTTGCAACCCAAGCAACATGGGTGCCACAAATCCTACGAACTGCTTTGCTCTTTCGATGACCGTTAATGGCGTTTCTTACGTTCCGACAACGGTTGCTGATGCTGTCCACTTCCAGTGGCTGGCCACCAGCGCCACGGTAGCGACGAGCGTGGGCACCGGGGTCCTGTCTGTCGTTACCACCGCTAACACACTTCCGGCTGGCTCGTGTGCCTGGGCTTTCATATCCAACGGCGCGCTGACGGCAACCAGTTTCACGTACACCGCCGGCACTCCGTGCTCCGTGAGCGCGGCCGCACCAGCTTCGGTCTATACGGCTTGTGGCGCGTCGACGGCAGCAACGGCTTCCGTTAATCTGCTGACGGGTGCCGTGAACGGTGCAGTCACTTGCTCTATCGCCAAGGCGACCGCCGCCGGCTCCGCCTTGGACATTAGCTACTTCGTCTACGTTCCCGGCGGTGCGGTTGCTCCCCAGGGTGTCGCAAGCCTGTACCTTTCCCCTGTCCTTAGTTGAGGGGATGGTCGTGAAGACATCTGAGAAGGGAAAGCTGGAGCAGGGGGTCCGACGGGGGAGGGAGCGGCGCAGGCGGCGCTTCCTCTGGGGCGCCCTGCTGCCACTCCTGGTGGGGGGGGCGATGATCGGGTCAATTGCTGTCGCCGATGTGATTCTGTCCTATCAGGCCACTTCGTCAGTGGGGGCGAACGTCAACACGAACTACTACTGGCAGGACGGAACAAACTATGCGGTGGCTCACGCCGACAACTTCGTGACCATCGCCTGTTCGGGGGCTACTCTTGCGACGCCCACCACGTGCGGCGGAACGGCCACTCCAGCGGGGCAGTCGACGGAGACGATCACCCTGAACGGGGTTCAGTCCGCGGCGGTCTACGATGTGCAGCTGACGGAATTCGCGGTGGTCGCGGGCTTCCCCGCGGCTGGCCAGACGTTCAACCTCGGGGCCGTGCTGGCGACCACGACGATCACGGGACCCACGTGCGTATACGTCTTCATCACGACGGTGGCCCCCAGCGCACCCGCCTCGCTCTCCACTGCGGTGCCCTCGAACCAGCCCGTGGGGTGCGGGCTCTTCGAGCCCACGGTCGCGAGCGGGGATGAGGAGGACATAAACCTCATGACCGGGGCGATCAGCAATCCCGCGACCGGACAGGCCGGAGTGACGTACATCGGAGCCGGCGGCGACTTCTACCTGAACCAGGTCCCGTTCGGCGCCGCCACTCCGCTCCTCTACATCTCGATGGCGGTCGTGTCGTCCGCTACGGCTCCGGCCGGCTCCGCGACGTTCTTCGCGAACCCTGTGGTGACGTAGAAGAGAAGGGTCGGTCGATGAAGGGGGGGAAGGGTCGCCGCCGCGTCAGCCAGGCGGCCCTTCTCGTCGGCTTTTTCTTGGTTTTTGTCTTGGTCTCGGGTGACGTCGGTCTTGCCGGCGCTGACATGATCTCTTCTTATTCGGATCATCCGGGAGCGGCGAACCACGCGGCACCCGCGCCGCTGACCGTGAACAACAACAATGTGCGGGTCCGGTGCCGAGCCCTGTTGGTGACCGTGAGGATCACGAGCACGGTCAACGCCGCAGGCACCCAGGGGGTCATCACGATCAACATTCCCGCTCGATGCGCGGGAGTGGCGTTGGCGGCATTCCACAATCCTGGCCTGCTCTTCCGAAGCGTGAACAACATGGCCACGGGGATGTCCCTCACGTCCAACCCCCCATGGACCGCGCCCGGGACGGGTCAACTGACGCTCTGCGTGGCTCGTCAGAACAGTCCGTGCCTGACCACCACCATGGTCCTGATGAGCGGGAGCAGCTCGGGGCCGACCTCGGTGGTGGCGGTTGCGAACGCCCGCAACTTCGGTCCCTCGGTGCAGGTGACTCAGGGGATGGGGGCGGGGACCTCGGCCACGGTCGGACTCGACCTCTATCAGGATTTCCGCAACACGGCGACGGGGGACTATGCGGTGATCCAGGTCGATCACGTCACCCTGGTGGTCAATCAAGCTTAACAGGGCTCATGCCCTCGTGATGTCACGTGGTAGAGACGGGGGGGGATCTCCATAACCGGGCCTTCGTGGCGGGCCTCCTGCTGGTGGGCTCTGCCGCGGTGGTCTGGGGGCTATACCTCCTCCTGACCGGGGATACGATCGATGCCCCGGCCATCTTCGCGATCGCGATCGGGGGTTCGATCCTCGTCGTGACCGCGTTCTTCATCATCCCCGAACTGAGTTCTGCTCCCGCCCCCGTCCCCCTACCGCTCGTTGCCGCCTCCCCCTCTTCGAACCGTCTCCCCATCGAAACGATGCGGGAGTACCTTACCCTCCTGAGCCAGGCCGAGGAGAAGTGGCTGAAGCATCTGGACGCGGTCACCTCCGCCCAATCCGCTCCGGCGCCTGGCCCGGCTCCCCGGGTGGTCCCCGTCGCTGTCGCTGCCCCGCCCCGGGAGACGCTTGCGGCCAAGTCGGTGGACGAGCGCGTGGAATCCGAGCTCCTGGCCTTTGACACGGCGATACAGACCGGAATGAAGCGCCGGGCGAATGAGGATGCCCTCTCCTACGTGGGCCGGGTGCAGGCGGACCGGCCGGCGGGGTCCCGTTCCCTCCCTCCGGTCACTGCCTCCGTAGCTGCGGAGAGCATGGTCGAGGACCTTCTGGAGGCCCACCGCACCCTTCCATCCCGTTCCCTCAGCCAGTTGGGCGAGACGATCCAGGAGCGGGTGAACCAGGTGGGCGCCTCCGTCGGGGTAGGCCGTTCACCGGGCGAGCCGATGATGGACTACGCGAACCGGCTTCGCTCCAAGCTCACGGCTCCCGCACCGCCTCCGGCCGCCAAGCCCACCCTCGACTTCATTCTCCGTCCCCCCGCGCGGCCGGCCGCCGGGGTTGCCGCCGCTCCCAAGCCGGCCCCGCCCGTCTCCCCACCGCCCGGGCAGAATCCCGGGCTCACCTGGGCCCTGGCGCTCTACCGCGGGTTCCTGCAGAACTACTTCAACCCCACGGAGATCGACCAGCTGTCGAAGGATGTGGTGGCCTCGAGCTCGGGGACGCCGCGGGGCGCGCGTTCCGAGGAGGAGCTGCTGATGTACAGCCGGCTGGTGAAGAATGCCATTCGGGCCTCCCAACGCACCTCGCGCGCACCTTCGGAGGTCGACAAGGTGCTCAGAGAATTCGACCAGTTCGTGGAGCTCCTTCACGCGGCGCAGGCTCCGCCCACTCCCCCGGCCCGATCCCCGCCCCGCAGTTCCACGCCGGCCTGAGCGTCCGGGGTCATCGTAAAGGGGGGTCTCGCGCTGCTACTCACGATGGCCACGCATCTCCCCCCCGTCTCGCCCGGTCGCTCATCCCCTGGGGCGATCCACGAGTGGGCGCTCGCCGCGGAGGAGCCCCTCCCCCACCGTCGTGAGGTGGAGGAGAAGGACGAGACGGACGAGGGGGAGTATCCCCTCTTCCGTGGGGTCCTGCTCGGAATCGCCATGGTCACGGTGGCGGTCGCCGGGCTGACCTTCTTCCAGCACGGAAACCTCGAATACGTGCTCGCCGGCATTGCGGCGGGGATCGTGCTCTACGTCACGACGGAGCTCATGGTGCCGTTAGAAACTCATGCCCGCAAACCGGAGGATGTCGAGGATCCGGAGGAGCCCGACGAGCGTCATGAGGAAGAGGGGAATGGTGGCGAACCCGATGGTCCGGAGCCCGAGGAGCGCCTGTCCGTGCCGCGCCCGGAGCTCCACCCCGACGGCCAGTAGCACGAGGAAGAGCCCCGCGGGGAGCAAGATGGCCGCGGAGGGCAGGAAGGGGGACAGGAGGAGTGCCGCGAGGGTACCTACCACCGCCGCCCGGCCCAAGACCTCCCGGTCGTGGGCCTTCTCCTGGAGCAGGTAGGTCCCGAGGAGCAGCGAGCTCAGGAGGCAGGTCGCGAGCAGCATCCCGTAGAGCACCCAGGTCAGGACAGGGCTCACGAAGGGGAGGATGTAGCTGTCCACCACCTGCGGGAAGAAGAGGAACAGGATCGAGAGCCCCGCGGTGAAGGTGAAGAGGAAGATCGGCAGGGCCGGGATCACGTTCACGGTGCAGGGTTCGACACAGTAGCCCCGCCGGAGCAGCGCGGGCTCGTGGAGGCAGGTACGGCAGAACTCCCGCTTGTGCGGGACTCCGTGGCGGCTCGCCCGCCAGAGGAAGACGGCCAGGGTCGTGGAGAAGCACCCGCTGATCAGGAGGGGGAGCGCCACGATCCAGAGATTGTCCCAGGCGATGACGAGCGCGCCGGCCACGGGGGATAACATGGGCAATCGGCCAGATATAGACTGCCCGGGAGGGATGCGCACGAGGTTCCCGCGGGTTCCGTAGTCTCCGTCCCGACGTGCAGGATATCTACTCCTCCCGGATGGACGGCGTAACGATGTCGAGAACGAGCGCCACCTCGGTCCCGTCGGGCACCCGCGAAGGTGCGTGGCGGCTGGCCGCGGCACCGTCGGTCTACCTCCGCGAGGCGGCGCACCAGCGGGTCAACTGGTTCCCCTGGGGCGAGGAGGCCTTCGGGGAGGCGAAGCGCAGCCGGAGGCCGATCCTGCTCGACATCGGGGCATCCTGGTGCCACTGGTGTCACGTGATGGACGAGGGGACCTACTCGGACCCCGAGGTCGTGCGCCTGATCAACGAGTTCTTCGTCCCTGTCAAGGTCGACCGGGACCAGCACCCCGAGATCGACCGGCGCTACCAGCGGGACGTGAACCTTCTCACGGGGGGCGGTGGCTGGCCGCTCACGGCCTTCCTGACCCCCGACGGGGAGACGCTGCTTGGAGGCACCTACTTCCCGCCGCGCGACCAGGGGAGCCACCCTGGCATGGTCCGGGTGCTGCGCGAGGTCTCCCGGCTGTGGCGGGAGGAGCCCGCATCGCTCCGGCAGAACCAGCACGCCCTGCAGCAGGCCATCGAACGGATGGAAGGCTCCCGGCACCCCGAGAAGGGTGACGACCTGGTGGGGGCCGCGGAAGCCATCGCGCTCCGCCTCGACGAGGCGTTCGACCGGACGAATGGCGGGTTCGGGAGTGCTCCCAAGTTCCCCCATCCCACGGCCCTGTCGCTCCTGCTGGCGCACGCCCGGAAGTCGGGCGACGAGTCCCACGCCCAATTCGCCGCACTCACCCTGCGGAAGATGGCCGAGGGTGGGGTGTACGACCAGCTGGGGGGTGGGTTCCACCGGTACTCGGTGGACGAGGGCTGGCACATTCCCCACTTCGAGAAGATGGCGATCGACAACGCCCACCTCCTGGGCGCATACTCCGAAGCCGCGGAGTATTTCGGGGTCGACCCGTTCCGTCCGGTGATCGAGGGGATCCTCCGGCACTGCCTGGTCGATCTTCGACCTCAGGGCTCGAAAGGGTTCGCCGCCAGCGTCGACGCCGACAGCGGACCTGAGGACGACGGAAGCTACTACACCTGGAGCAAGGAACAGCTCCGTACCATCCTTTCCCCCGACGAGCTCCGCACCGTCCAGTGGAGGTTCGGCCTGGGCGCGGACGGTTCGATGCCGACGGACCCGGAGCAGAACGTCCTCTACCAGCTGTTCTCCCCGCGAGAGGTCGCAGAAAAGAAGAAAAAGGAGGTGCCGGAGGTCGAGTCCCTCCTCGAGACCGCCGTCGCCAAGATGGTCGCCGAACGCGGGAAACGTCCCCCGCCCGCGGTGGACCCCGCCGTATACTCCTCCCTCAACGGGTGGTTGATCGGCTCCTTTGCCCGGGCAGGTAGGGTCCTTGGCCGGGCGGACGTCATCGAGTCTGCGGGAGAGGCCGCCGACCTCGTCCTGGGCTCATCGTATTCGGTGGAGCGGGGCGTCGCCCACCGTGTCGCCCCCGACGGCCCGGCGGGCTGGGGGCTCCTGGAGGACCAGGTCGCGATGGCTTCCGGGCTCCTCGAACTTGCCGAGGTCACCGGGGTCCCTCGCTATCTGGAGGGGGGGCGCGCGCTCCTGGATCTCCTCTTCCGGGAGTTCCTGGTCCCGGAGACCGGGCTCCTGCGCGACGTGGCCCCCGGGCTCTACGACGGGGGGAGGAGACCGCAGGTGGCGGACGTTCCCAGCTATCCACTGGAGGACAGCCCCCACCTTTCCGCGAACGCCGGTGCCGCCCTCGCGTGGATCCACCTCTCCGACCTCACGGAGGACCCGGCCCCGCTCGAGAAGGCGCGATCCCTGCTGCGGGCCATGACCGGTCGTGTCCACGACGCGGGGCTCTTCGCAGCCGGAACCGCGCTCGCGGTGCTCCGGGCGGAGGTCCCTCCGGTACGGATCGTGGTCGAGGGAAAAGGAAAGGAGGCAGAGGCGCTCTACCGAGTGGCCGTGTCCTCGTATCACCCCCGCAAGGTGGTCTTCCGCGGGAGACCGACGGCGCCCTTCGCGATGCCTGATGAAGCGTCGGCCGTATCGGGGAGCGCTCGTGGAGGTGCCCGGGCACTTCTCTGTCGCGGCACAACGTGTCTCCCGCCATTCACCACCTCCGACGCGCTTGCGGCGGCCATCCGGCAGCAGGCATAGTCGACCCGGCCCGGAAGGATGGGCCACCCTTGGACGAAGCCCAGCGCTTGCGTGAAGCCGTCGATCAGGTCGCGAGGGTCCCGTAAGGTTCCCGAGCAGTGGCGGGCCACCCTCAGGCAGAGGCCCCGAATGTCCTCGCGCGAACCGACCTACCAGTGAAGCCCCGAGAGGTACCCGAACAGGTTGTGGCTGACGACCAGCGTGACGAAGAGGATGCTGATCGTGTTCACGACCTTGATCAGCGGGTTGATGGCCGGCCCGGCGGTGTCCTTCGTCGCGTCGCCCACGGTGTCCCCGACGACCGCGGCCTTGTGCGGCTCGGACTTCTTGCCGCCGAAGTGCCCCATCTCGATGTACTTCTTCCCGTTGTCCCAGGCCCCTCCGCCCACCGTCATGAAGACGGCCAGGGGAAGCCCCGAGAGGATGACGCCGAAGAGGAGTCCGCTCACCGCGATGGGCCCCAGGAGGAACCCGACCGCCAGCGGCGTGATGACGGCGATCGCCGCAGGGAGGGCCAGCTCGCTGATGGCCGTCTTGGTGACGATGTCGACGCAGGGCCCGTACTCGGGCTTTCCGGTCCCCTCCATGATCCCCTTGATCGTCCGGAACTGGCGGCGCACTTCCTCGACGACGGCCTGGGCCGCCGTGCCCACCGCGCGCATCAGGAAGGCGGTGAAGAAGAAGGGAAGGGTCGCGCCAATCAGGAGCCCGACGATCACGAGGGGCTGGTTGACGGCGAGGTCCCCGAGCGCGATCCCGCTCCCGCCGACCGCCGCCGAGGCCGCCTGGTAGTAGGCGGCGAAGAGGACGAGGGCACCGAGCGCGGCCGATCCCACGGCGTATCCCTTGGTGACCGCCTTCGTGGTGTTCCCGACGGCGTCGAGCGGGTCCGTGATCTCGCGGGCCTCCTTCGGGAGTTCCGCCATCTCGGCGATCCCTCCCGCGTTGTCCGTGATCGGGCCGAAGGCATCGATCGAGATGATCATGCCGGTGGCCGAGAGCATGGAGGCGGCGGCGAGCCCGATCCCGTAGAGACCAAAGTGGACGGGAGAGACACCGGCCGGAGCCGCCAGGTACATCACGCTGTAGGAGGTGATGATCCCGCCCACGATGGCGAGGGCAGGGACCAAGGCGGCCTCGAGGCCGACGCTCATCCCCTCGATCACGACCGGGCCAGCGCCCCGCTGGGCTGCCTCCGCGATCGAGGTCACCGGGCGACGCCCGGTGCCGGTGTAGTAGTCCGTAGAGAAGACGATCACGATCATGACGATCAGCCCGACCGCGCCCGCCACGAAGACCCCGACCCAGGCGGGGCCCATCAGGAGGTAGGACAGTACTCCAATGCCGGCGATGCCCACGACGACCGTGGCAATGAACCCCTTGTACAGGGCGCCCATGATTGTCCCTCCTTCCGACATGCGGACGAAGGGGAAGGCAACGAGGGTCGCGACGATCGACCAGGCCGAGATGATGAGCGGGAAGAGGACCGCCCACGCGAAGGTGTTCTTGACATCCGCGAGCAGGTAGGCGAGGAGCATCGTGGAGACGGCCGTGACGACATAGGTCTCGAAGAGGTCCGCCGCCATGCCCGCACAGTCTCCCACGTTGTCGCCGACGTTGTCGGCGATGACCGCCGGGTTCCGGGGGTCGTCCTCGGGGATCCCCGCCTCGACCTTGCCCACCAGGTCGGCGCCGACGTCCGCACCCTTGGTGTAGATCCCGCCTCCGACCCGCGCGAAGAGGCTCATCAGGGAGGCGCCGAAGATGAACCCGACCATCTCCATGATGTTGCCGCCGAAGCCCACATAGAAGCCGACAAGGCCGAGGAGGGCGAATCCGGCCACCGAGAGTCCAGTGACCGAGCCGCCGCGGAAGGCGAAGCGCATGGCGGGGTCGAGCTTGCCCCCACGGGCAACCCCGGCCGTTCGCACGTTGGCGCGCACGCTCACGTACATGCCCAGGTACCCAGCGAGGGCGCTGCCCACGGTCCCCACGACGAACCCGAGGGCGAGGTGGGGGCTGAACATGGGGTCGGAGGGGGTGTAGAGGCCCACGAGAATGAGCACGGTGAGGACGACCCCCACGATGGCCGCGGTCTTGTACTCCCGCGTCAGGAAGGCCTCGGCTCCCTCCCGGATGGCCTTCGCGATGGACTTCATCTTCTCTGTTCCCTCGTCCTCCCGGAAGACGAGATAGGTCTGGAGCCCGGCGACCGCCAAAGCCGCAATCGCAGCGAGGAAGATCAGCGCCTCTACTAGGGCCACATCCACCGTCATGTTGTCACTTCGTCGGGCCCCGACCTGAGAGGGCTCTTAAGTCTTGCTGGGGGAATTCTCCGTGAGCCGCATGGACTCCCGTGCATGTTCCCTAAGATGGCGGAGGACGGCTAGGATGATCAGGGCCAGGAGCCCGTCCACCACGAATGTCACCCAGTAGAAGGGAAAGTACTGGGAGGAGCGCTGGGAGAGGGCTACTCCCAAGGCGGTCAGGCTCGACGTGATCTTCAGTACGAGCAAGACAATGAGGTAGGCCGTCGGGTGGTCCGGCTCGCGTGCCGCGAGCACGCTGGAGACCCCCGCCCCCACCATGTAGGCCGCGGTGAAGACGAGCCACCCGTAGAACGGCGCCGAAGGGCCGCCCGCGGTGACCGCCGTTCCCGAGGTGCCCAGGGTCCGGTCGACGAAGCCCACGACCCAGTCGGGGGCCGCGAAGTAGAGCGCCCCGAAGGCGAAGAAGAGCGCGCCGAGGAAGTAGAGGATCACCGAGGACGGCAGGCAGATGGGAAACCAGGCGGAGCGGCGCGGGGTCTCGGTCATCCGGCTCCCACGCCTTGCTTCACCCAGCGGTCCGCGTGCTGCTCCGCCAGGGCGATGATGGAGATCATGGGATTCACGGTCGGCGAGCCCGGCAAGAGGCTCGCGTCGGAGACGAAGAGCCCCTCGGTCCCCCAGACCCGGCCCTCCGGGTCCACGGCTCCGAGCTCGGGTTCCCCTGCCATGCGTGCGGTCCCGAGCGGGTGGAAGGCAAAAAGGTGTAGGGAGGAGGGACGGGGAGGGGATTTCTCGAGCTCGCGGAGTGCCCCCTCGTCCCGAACGACCCGGCCGCCTCCGAGCGGAAGGTAGACCCGCTTTGATCCCGCGGCGAGGAGCACCCGGCCCGCGAGCGCCATGGCGGCCCCGACCCGAAGGAGGTCCTCGGGGGTCAGGTCATAGCGCATGGTGCCCCGACCCGCCAGGGTCGGGAGGAGTCGTCCCTCGCCCTCCTCGCTCACCATCCCTCCGAGGATCGCCAGGTGGGAGAGTCGCGGGAGGAATGCCTTGTACTCCGGGCCCGAGAGCGGCAGGAGCCCGGCCGTGCTCACCAGCCCCCGGGGCTGGAACGTCGCCTCGAGAAGGATCCGGCGGCTCCGGTCCTCGATGTAGTACGACTGTAGCACTCCTTCCCAGCCTTGGACGCGCCGGTCCAGCTCCCCCGCCACCTCGAACGAGGGATGGAGCCGCAGGTGTCGGCCCCGGTGACGCCGGGCCCGGCGGTCGCCCGAGGGGGGAAGCAGGTACGGGGTGTGGAGCGCCCCCGCCGACAGGACGACGTTCCGCGCGCGCACCACGACCGGGATCCCCGCGGCTCCCCCGGAGCCTCCCCGGACGACGCCCTCCACGGCCCACCGCCACTCCCCTTCCCGCAGCGGGCGGACCCGCCGCACCTGGGTGCGGGAGGCGATCCGGGCCCCGGCCGCGAGCGCGCGCGGGAGATAGCTCAGGGCCATGCTCCGCTTCGCGTCGGTGGGGCAGCCGAGCACGCACTCGTCGGAGCCCCGGCATCCGGGCGCAGGTCGCCGGATGATGCCGTGGTCCGGGAGCCGGAGCGCGGAGGCCCCGACCCTCGCGACCTCCGCGTTCTGTCCGAGGATGGCCGCGTCGGGGATCCCCACCTGGAGGAAACGTTCGACCCGCTCGAAGTAGGGGTCGAGTTGGGCCAGGCTCACGTTGGGGAGCCGCAGGCCCTTTTCCCACTCGTGGAGCACTGGCTCGGGAGTGCGGAAGCAGCTCCCCGAATTGAAGACCGTGGTGCCGCCGACGGCCGCGGCCTCGACCACCTGGACCATCGGTCGGCCCATCGTGACGAGCACGCCGTTCCCGCGGTAGTAGTCGACCATCCGCCCGAGCGGGTTCCCCTGGAACTGGTCGCGACCGTACGATCCCCCTTCCTCGAGGACGAGCACGTCCCAGCCGGCCTCGGCGAGGAGGGCGGCCACGGGGGCCCCTCCGGCCCCGCTCCCGATGATGCACGCGTCGCACGTGAGCGTTGTCGTCACACCGACACCGGTCATGTCGATCGTCCGGGGAGCCGGTGCCACTGGGGGGAGGGGAGTCGCCGCGGGAAGCGGGGCCAGCGTCACCCCGAGGAGGTCCCGGAACGGGGGGGTGTACGAGTAGAGCCCTTCGAGGAGGTGCTTCATCAGCAGGGGGAGCGCTCCGGCGAGCCCTCCCCGGTCCATCCACGATTCCAGGGCCTTGGCCGCGGCCTCCGGGTCGGCCCGGGAGAGTCTCCGGCCGGCCGACGAGAAGAAGGGCTCCGCCTCGCAGACGGCCGTCGCGAGCCGGACGAGGAGGCGCGTATCGACCGATCCCCGCGAGACGAGATCCTCGAACTGTTTCGGGACGCCCAGCGAGCGGGCGCCAGCGGGGAGGGGGCCTCCGTCGGGCATCCACACGTCGCAGAGGGACTCGAGGGTCGAGCGCGTCACCGTTCCACCAGCGAGGCGGCCTTCGCCAGGGAGCCCTCCATCTGCGGCCGGAGCCGACGATGGAGCACCAGACGGTCGATCAGCCAGCCGAGAGGACCGCCCCTGAGGGCGTAGTCCACACCGAACGTGACACGGGTCCCTGCGGCGGTCGCTTCGAACTGTCCCCAGTCCTCGAACCTGTGGAACGGCCCCTCTCCCGGCACCAGCCGGTCCCGGAAGACACGGGGAGGGTCCCACGCCGTGACCTCCTGGGTCCAAGCGTACGAGCGACGTCCGACCTCGGCCTGGACCCGGAGCCGGGAGCCCACCCGGATCGGCGGGGCCGTTTCGTGATGGGCGGACACCACCGAGAGATGCCACTGGGGGGCGTTGTCACCGTTGGCGATGAGCTCGAAGACCCGCTCGCATGGGGCGGCGATCGTGCGCTGGACCTCGACCCGACCCACGGTTCCGGATCTCCCTAGCGGAAGGCTTCCTTCAGGGCCACCACGTCCTTCTCGACGAGACCGACGCCGGCGACCCCATCCTTTCTCCACACGGGCGCGCCGTTCCGGAAGGCGATCAGGACGGGAACCACGTCGAGGTTGAACTTCGACCAGAGGGGGTTCTCCATCTCCGTGACATCCCCCCACGCCACCGAGAAGGGCGCGTTCCCCTCGAGCTTGGCGAAGTGGTTGCGGCGGAAGCCCATGCAGAAGCGGCACCAGTCGGCGCCGAAGCAGACCGCCCAGTCCCCGGGGCGCGTCAGCCGGTCCCCATCGAAATCCTTCGCCGTCAGTGTGTCCATGGTTCCCTAAGGAGGTCCGCGGCTATAAGTCGGATTCGGTCGGGGCGCGGCCCCCGCTCCTCACAGGTTCCGCTTATAGCACATCGACCCTATGCAGCGTGGGCCGCCCTCCGACCCACGCTCGACCCTGGAGCCACGGGATGCGAGTATCGGCTCAACGAGATACGAGCATGCATCGGGAGCCACTGCAGCCTCGGGCCTCTCTTCCTCACCGAAGGAACCGCCTTGCGCGGGGGGAAGGACAGATCCGTCTCCTCGTCTGGTGCGTGATACCGGCGCTGCTGGTCGTGTCCCTCCCCGCCTCGTCCGCCCAGGTCGTTTCCCCTCGTTCGGACCTCGCGGTCATGGGGTCGCCGCCCGCCTCGGGCACGGGATTCTCCCTTTCGGGGGTGAGCGTCAGCCCCTCCTCGGCCACCTTGCCCCTCGGGACCTCCACCAACTTCACCGCGATCCCGGCGTGCTCGGGGGGGCCGTGCCCCGACGGCGTCACCTACGCGTGGTCGCTCACGAACGCCTTGGGCTCCCTCGCATATTCCACCTCCAACTCGGTCATCGCGAGGGTGGGCACCGGGGGCGAGGTCCCCTCGGGCATCGCGTACGATGGCGCCAATGGGGACATCTACGTGACGAACGACAACGCCTTCGCGACGAGCCTGCCGAGCAACGTCAGCGTGTTCAACGGAAGCACGAACACGCTCCTCACGAAGATCACCGTGGGAGCGAGCCCGGCGGGGATCGCCTACGACCGGGACAACGGTGACCTCTACGTCGCGAACTGCGGTTCGGGCAACCTGAGCGTCATCAACGGGTCGACCAACACGGTGGTCGGCTCCCTCCCCGTCACCCTGTCGGGGTGCACGATCGGCTCGAAGCTGTACATGAACTACGCCGGACTGGCGTATGACTGGGGCAACCACCTGCTCTACTTCTCGGAGTACGGGAACAGCGAGGTAGGGGTGCTCAACACCACGACCGGCCGGGTCGTCGCCACCGTCGGCGTCCTCGGGGATCCCTGGGGGCTGGTCTACGTCCCTTCGAGCCACGCCGTCTACGTGACCGACTTCCTCCACAACACCATGAACGTGATCGACGACGCCACGAACCTCGTGACGACGACCGTCACCGTGGGCCTGAACCCGAGCGGCGTCGACTACGACTCGGCCAACGGCGACCTCTACGTTGCCGACGCGGGCACGTGGGTGAAGAACTCCACCGGCTTCGGCAATGTGACCGTCGTCAACGCCTCCACCAACAAGGTGGTCTCCACGATCTTCGTGCGGGGGTATCCGTGGATGGTCACCTACGACAGCGCGAACGGGTGCATCTACGAGACCGACAGCAACTCGACCGTCCTGCAGGTGATCTCGGGGAGCACGAACACGGTGGTGTCCAAGATCGTCCTTTCGCCTTCCGGTTACTACAAGACGGCGGCCTTCGCCGAGGCCTACGACACGGGGAACGGGAACCTCTATGTCTCCGGCTTCAATCTCAACATCGTCACCGTCGTCGGGGGAGCATCGCCGTCCGACCGGTTCACCGCCGGGCTCGTCCCCGGCAACGTGACCCTCTGGGTCAACGCCACCTGGAACGGGACGCGCGCGCAGGCTCCCCCCGTCCCCATCTCCCTGTACGCCGCCCCTCCCTCGCTCGTGGGGGTGTCGATCAATCCCCCGACAGGATATCTGCTCGAGAACCGTTCGATGAGCTTCCGGGCAACGCCCTCCTGTACGGGATCCCCCTGTCCGACCGGGATGGCGATCACGTGGGCCGTCAACAACAGCCTCAGTACCCTGAACACCACCCAGGGCCCCGTCGTGAACCTCACCGCCGGGCCCCTAGCCGGGTCCCTGCGGCTGTCCGCGACCGCCTCGTGGAACGGTACCACCGAGACCGGGTACGCGTTTGTCACGATCGGGGGCGTCGTCCCGGCCTTCTATCCCCTGAAGTTTCTCGCCCGGGGGCTCCCTTCGGGAGTTCCCTGGAACGTCACGGTGGAAGGAGTGACGCTCCGTTCGACCAACGGCTCGCTCGTCTTCGAGGAGACCAACGGGACGTACGCCTTCACCGTCGGGGTCGCCTCCTCCTATCACCCGTCCCCGGGCAGCGGGACCATCACCCTCCGCGACAGTGGCCAGAACGTGACCGTGAACTTCACCCTCGTGACCTACCCGGTCGGATTCGGGGAGGTCGGCCTGGCCTCCGGGACGAGCTGGACGGTCACGGTGGGCACCGATGTCCGGTCCACGATCGGCTCGAGCCTGACGTTCCCCGAACTGAACGGGACGTATGCGTACGAGGTCCCGGCCGTCTCGGGCTACTCCGGGTCCCCGAGCACGGGAACGGTCCAGGTCCTGGGGGCGGGGACGTCCGTCTCCCTCCTCTTCGTGCCGAATCCGACGGTGGCGTCCGTCGTGATCGTTTCCGCTCCCTCCCGCCTGGCCGTGGGAGACCTGGCGTCCTTGACCGCCGAACCCACGTGCTCGGCCGGCGCATGCCCCCTGGGTTCGGTGACCTACCAGTGGATCGTCAACTCGTCGGCGGGTTCGGTGGCCCCCTCGACCGGCGCCTCGACCATGTTCACGGCGGGACCCGACCCCGGGCTAGCGGTGGTCTCGGTGCTCGCCTCTCTGAACGACCGGTCGGCCGCCGCGACGGCGAACATCACCGTCTACCGCATCGAGCTCACCTCGGTGAGCATCACCCCCTCGACCGTGTCGATGTCGGCCGGAGGGTCGAAGACGTTCACCGCGGGGCTGACCTGCGGCACGGACCCTTGCCCGTCGGGCGCATCGTTCGCGTGGTCCCTGCCCTCGTCCGCGGGCTCGCTCAGCTCCCGGAACGGACCCAGCACGACGGTGGCGGCCGGCTGGGACTCCGGTATCGTGAACCTGACCGTGACCGTGACGCTGGATGGGGTGACCGAGCGGGCCGTGGCCGCACTCCACGTCACCGAGAAACCTGGCCCGGGCCCCATCCCGTTCGGGTCCTCCGGGGCTCCCGGCGTGCCGGAGACGCTGGTCGCGGGCGTCGCGCTCCTCATCGGGGCCGCGGGAGTGGCGCTGGGCACCCGGCGGCGCAACGCGCATCCCCTGGACCTGCCACCGTCATCGCACGGATCGGGACCTCCGACCCACTAGCCCTGACCGCTGGCGACGCGGGTTCCCTCTCCCCCTTCAGATGAGCGCCACCGCGTCTCTCGGGCGCTTCGTGCGGGTTATATCTCCGGGGCCGATGCCTGCACCGTGCCGTTCGAGCTCGTGACCCCTATGACCCCTCGCGGGGACCAGCCGGAGGCCATCCGGGCGCTGGTCGCCTCCCTGCGCGAGGGCAAGCGCCACCAGACGCTGCTGGGGGTCACCGGGTCGGGGAAGACGTTCACGATGGCCCACGTGATCGCGGAGCTGGACCGGCCCGCGCTCGTGATCTCGCCGAACAAGACGCTCGCGGCCCAGTTGACGAGCGAGTTCCGGGACCTCTTCCCCCACAATGCCGTGGAGTACTTCGTCAGCTACTACGACTACTACCAGCCGGAGGCGTACGTTCCCTCCATCGATCTCTACATCGAGAAGGACGCCTCGATCAACGAGGAGATCGACCGGCTCCGCCACCGGGCCACGCAGGCCCTCCTGACCCGCCGCGACGTCATCATCGTGGCCTCCGTGAGCTGCATCTACGGGTTGGGGTCCCCGGAGGAGTATCGCGCGAGCGTCCTCGAGATCCGCCGGGGAAGCGAGTGGCCCCGGAAGACGCTCCTCTCTAAGCTCGTGTCGATGCGCTACGAGCGGAACGACACGGTGCTCGAGCGGGGTTGCTTCCGGGTGCGGGGCTCCACCATCGACGTGATGGACACGACCTCCCTCGCCTACCGACTCGCGTTCGACGGCGACCGGGTGGAGGGCGTCCAGGAGCTCGACGCGCTCTCCGGCGAGCCGGGGGCGGAGCTCCCGTCCGTCGTCCTCTTCCCGGCGACCCACTTCATCGCCTCCCCCGAGCGGGTGGCCGAGGCCGTCGAGGGGATACGGAAGGAGCTCGGGGAGCGCGTGGCGGAGCTCGACCGGGAAAAGAAGGTCGTGGAGTCCTCGAGGATCCGGAGCCGGACCGAGTACGACCTCGACATGATCCGGGAGACCGGCTACTGCACGGGCATCGAGAACTACTCCCGGTACTTCTCCGGCCGACCGGCGGGGGAGCCCCCCTTCACGTTGATGGACTTCTTCCCCGAGGACCGCCTGGTCTTCCTCGACGAGTCCCACGTCACGGCCCCCCAGCTCCGGGGAATGTACGAGGGGGACAAGAGCCGCAAGAACAACCTCGTCGACTTCGGGTGGCGGCTTCCCTCCTGTCGGGACAACCGCCCCCTGCGCTGGCACGAGTTCCTGGAGCGCTCCCCCCAGGTGGTCTTCGTGTCGGCCACGCCGGGGCCGCTCGAGCTCAAGTTGAGCGGGTCCGTGGTGGAGCAGATCATCCGCCCCACCGGGCTCGTAGACCCTCCCATCGAGGTCCGGCCGCTGAAGGGGCACGTGAAGGACCTGCTGGGGGAGCTGGAGGCGCGCGCGAAGCGGGGCGAGCGCTCGCTCGTCACCACGCTCACGAAGGCCACCGCGGAGGACCTCGCCTCGCACCTGAGCTCCCAGGGGCTCAAGGTCCGCTATCTGCACTCGGAGGTGGAGACGCTCAAGCGCATCGAGATCATCCGCGACCTGCGGATGGGACGCTTTGACGTCCTCGTCGGGGTCAACCTCCTCCGCGAAGGGCTCGACATGCCCGAGGTGAGCCTCGTGGCCATCCTCGACGCCGACAAGGAGGGCTACCTGCGCTCCGAGACCTCGATCATCCAGACCTCGGGCCGCGCCTCGCGTAACCTGAACGGGCGGGTGATCCTCTACGCGGACCGCATTACCGGGTCGATGGAGAGGGCCATCCGCGAGATGGAGCGGCGGAGGGAGAAGCAATCGCATTTCAACGAGGCCCACGGGATCGTCCCGGAGACGATCGTCAAGGAGGTGCACAGCCTGCTGGGGACGGAGTCGGCGCCGTCCGGGGAGCTCTCGACCACGGGTCTCGGGAAGCACTGGAAGGACCGCCTTCCGCTCCTCATCGCGAACATGGAGGAGGAGATGCGCCTGGCCGCCGAGCGGCTCGACTTCGAGGAGGCGGCGCGCATCCGCGATCGCATCCGCTCGTTCCTGAGCTCGGGGGCCTCCGGGCCGCCGCCCGATCCCGCACCGCCCAGCGCCCCACGCGGCGGGAAGCGCCGATAGCTCTCTCGGGTCTGCGAAGAGGCCCCGGCCCCCCGTATGACCCGGGGTGACCGCTCTCCTACGGGAGCGGGATCCTTCCGGTCTCGACGCGGATCTGGCCGTTCTTCCGCGTCGCGTGAAGGTACGTCCCGTTCACGAGGGGATGCCAGTCGGTGCGGGACCAGTCCATGGGCTCGCTGGCCACGACGACGTTCCCCGGGCCCTCGCGGTAGGTCATCTGATAGTAGGGGAGGTCGGGTCCTCCGACGGACTTGCCGTGGTCTCCCGTATAGTGGCAGAAGGCCCAGAGCTCGTCCGGGGACCGGGAGAAGAGCACGTTGAGCCCGCTGTAGGGGAAGCGGCGGGGGTGCCCGTTCTTCTGCCACACGTCCCCGAGGGTCCGGACGGTCCGCCCGTACCCCTGAAGAGGATCGTGCTCCGCGTCGATCGAGGCGAGGAGGAGATAGAAGAGGACCTCGGAGTCGTTCACGCCCAGGAGGGAGTTGGCGTAGGCCCCGAGGTAAGGGCGGGTCGCCTGGGGCAGCGGGATCGATCCGTTGTGGGCGAAGAGATGGGTCCCGTGGGAATACGGCTGGCTGTTCGCGAGGCCGATGATCTCCCCCCGGGAGAGCTTCATCGGATTGCTCGCCTTGCGGAGGTGCGCTATGACCATCGGGCCGCGGGCGTGCTCGGCGGCGGCCTCAAAGTGGGGCCGCTCGGAGAGCGCGTAGGCCCCGCCGGCTCCCTTGACGACCTCGGGACGGCCGTTCTTCCACCACGCGATCCCCCATCCGTCCTGCTGCAGGTGCGCGGGGTTGATGTTCGACTGACGGAGGAGGGAGTTCTCGGAGCGGAGGAGCCACCCCGCGGGGGAGAGTTCCCCGGTGGCGAGGAGGCCGAAGAGGCGACACATGGTCGGGTACGGGCCTCCCTGACGCGGATGACCGGGACGCGGTTACTTGACGATGTAGTAGCCGGCGGCCTTCTCGCGGACCTTGCGGCGGACGTATCCCTTGTTCTGGAGGTCCTGGAGCACGTTCATGACCATGTTCTTGGGGAGCTTCGAGGCCATGGTGATCCGCTCGGCGGTCCCCATCTTGTCCTCGGTGCTCAACCCGAGATCTTTCATTGACTTGTAGACCTTCAGGGCGTTGCCGCCCAGCTCCTCGTCTGCCATTGTCCCGAGGCATTTAGGGGGAGCAGTATAAAAAGTTCCCCGGGAGGACCGGCTCGTCCCCCCGGGGGGGTTCACGCTCGGGCGTCTACTGGTGGGGAGGTGCTCCTCCGGAGTTGTCCCAGCCGGCCGAGCCCTGGGCATCCGAGGCGGGCGCGGCGGGGGGGGTCTTCTTGCGCATCAACACCACGACGAGGACGCCGACCACGACCACGGCGACCACCCCGATGACGATGTAGAGGGTGGTTCCCGAGAGTCCTCCCGCTCCCCCGCCCGAGGATCCCCCGGAGGAGGTCGCGGTGAACGTCACGGTCGAGGTCGCGTTCCCGGACACCGTCAGCGTGCCCTGGGCCGTCCCGACGGAGTATCCCGATGGCACGAGGACCCTGTAGTTGTAGGTCCCGGCCTTCACCGTGAAATCGAGTGACGCGGTCGAGGCGTTCTCGTACGTCCCGTTGAACTCGATCCCCCACGTGGTCCCGCCCGCCAGGCCCTGCTCGGTGAAGGTCACCGTGTAGGGGGGCACGATCTTGGTGAAGTTCACCTGCTGGGAGGCCGGGCCGCCCTGGACGGTGATCGAACCGGAGGCCGGGCTTATCGAGTACCCCGCCACGTTCGCGACCGTGTAGAGGAACGTGGTGTTCGGTTCGTTGAAGACGATGGGGGTTCCCGCGGGGGCGGTGACCGTCGTCGCGCTGTTGTTGACCGACCACGAGGTGCCGGCGGGAAGCCCCACGGCCGTGAACGTCACCGCGTACTGCATCGGGACGAAGGTGAAGACCACGCTGAGGGGCCCGACGTTGGTCCCGCTGATCGTGACCGAGCCCGTCGTGTTGGCGGGGGCGTACCGGTCCACCATCGGGATGGTGAAGGAGTACGTGCCGTTGATGTAGGGGCCGAAGCCGAGTGTCGGGGTCGTGGAATGGACGGTCATCCCGTTGAGCGTCACCGACCAGTTCGTGCCCGAAGGCAGGTTCACTTCCGTGAAGGCCACCGTGAACACGGCCCGGAAGGTGATCTGGACCGGTGCGGTGGAGGCACTCACGGTCACATTGCCCGACGACGGGGACGCGAGGTATCCTGCGGGCGCCGTTACCGTGTAGGGTAGGGTTCCGCCGGGCGCGATGAACGCCATCGTGGGGCCCGTTCCCAACTGCGTAGTCCCGTTGAAGAAGACCGACCAGGCGATCCCGCCGTGGATCCCAGTCTGGTCGAACATGACCCCGTAGAAGCCGGGGACGACCTGCGTCCAGTTGATGAAGACCGTGACGCCGGCCCCCGCCACCGTGACGACCCCCGAGGCGTTGGTGGTCGGCTCCCAGCCGGAGACGGCACCCACGGAATAGGCGTACGTGCCGTTGTGCATGCCGCCGACGCTGATGATGTAGGAGCTGGTCGTGTAGAGAGTGCCGTTGAAGGTCACGGTCCACGTGGTGGGACCGAAGCCGGCGAACTGGACGGCGTACTCCCCGGGGATCGGGGCGAACGTGATGTTCTGGAGCATGTTCATGGTGGCGACGTTGAGCGTTCCGCTCCCCGGCGTCGCCGAGTACCCGATCAGGGTGGTGTTCCACGGGTACGACTTCGGGAGGATGTGCAGGACGACGATGGACGTCGTGCCTCCGAAGACGTTGGTGGAGTAGAGCGTGCTGTTGAACGTTACCGCGAAGGTGAGCCCGCGGGCGATCCCCTTCTCGGCGAACGTGACGGTGTACTGGCCCGGCGGCTCGTTGAAGGTGATGTTCTGGGTCACCGACGCCCCGTTGATCACGATGGTCCCGCTTGCGGGGCTGGGGATCAGGCCGAGGGCGTTCGAGGTGTTCCAGGAGTACGATCCGTTCTTGAACGGCTGGAACGTCAGTCCCCGGAAGCCGGCCGGCTGGTACGTCCCGTTGAAGGTCACTCCCCAGGAGGTTCCGCGGGGGAGACCGGTCTGCTGGAAGGTGACGGCGTACTCCCCAGGCGGGAGCACGAAGGTGATGTTCTGCCGCACGGAAAGGCCGGCGACCGGGACCGTGCCGGAGGCCGGGGAAGCGTCCAGACCGGCCGCGGTGGGCACGCTGAAAGCGTACGACCCGTTGGGGATCGGGGCGTAGTAAATGGAGGAATAGCCGTCACTGAACTGGGTCACGCTGTTGAAGGTGACCGACCAGTTGGTGCCGGAGGGGAGGCCGGACTCGTGGAAGGTGACGTTGTATCCCTGGAAGGCCGACGCGCGGTCGGGGGCCGCGGAGGCGCGGGCGAAGCCGACGTGGCGAGGAACGCTCGCCGGGGAGACGGGGGCGAGGGTGAAGATCCCGGAGGCGACAAAAAGTATCACGACGACCACCGTGAGCACGACCATGCGTGCCGTCCACCGATCGCCGTTGCCGTGCGAGTTCCCGAGACGGACGAGTTTCGCCGTGCCTTCTGCTCCCTTGGGTCGACCGAGTATGCCCATGTTTTCCCCCTGACCGGTGAGGTCGGACCCTGCCCACCACAATCCGCGGGATGATAACCATTTCCTACCCGTGCTTTTGCATACCATACCACTCCTTTTCACTGATAGGCTCAGGTCCCCTGCAGATCGTCTCGGCGAGGGCGAGGGGAGGGGCCCGCGGACCGGCCCTCGACACCCCCGCCCTTCCAGTCGAGGTAAACCATTAAATACCGGGAACCGGTAGATGTAACAGCCGACAAATGTCAGACAAAGAGCGCAGAATCATGGCACGCCTGTCCGACAGAGCCGGGGTGAACGTCCCACGTACCTGAAGAAGATACGGCTCCACAACTTCAAGTCCTTCGCCGGGACGACGGAGATCCCCTTCAATCCCGGATTCACCGGTGTCGCGGGTCCCAACGGGATGGGGAAGTCCAACATCTCGGATTCCATCCTCTTCGTCCTGGGCCCTCCGAGCTCGAAGGCGCTCCGGGCGGACCGTCTGACGCGCCTCTTCTTCAACGGCGGCAAGCAGGGCAAGCCGGCCACGGAGTGCGAGGTCTCGCTGATCTTCGACAACTCCGACCGGGCCATGGCCGTTGATTCCGACGAGGTGGAGCTGACCCGCTACGTCAAGGTCGCCCCCGGGGACCCCGACGGTTACTATTCCTACTTCTACGTGAACGGGCGGCGGAGCACCCAGACCGAGATGGACTCCCTCCTCGCCCGCGCCCGCCTCTCCGCCGAGGGATACAATGTCATCCAGCAGGGAGAGGTGAACCGCATCATCGTGATGTCCCCCTTGGAGCGGCGCGGCCTGGCCGAGCGCCTTGCGGGGATCGCCCAGTATGACGAGGACCTCTCCAAGGCCGCCGACAAGCGGACGGCGGTCGAGACGAACATGTCCCAGCTCGGGACGATCCTCGGAGAGGTCGAGCGGAACCTCGCCCAGCTCGACGGCCAGCGCACGCAGGCGATCCGGTACCGGGACCTGTCGACCGCCAAGCACCAGTTGGAGGTCGCGATGGCCCGGACGAACATCAACAAGCTCCGTTCGGAGGTCGCGTCGGCCGAGAAGCAGCAGACCCAGTTGACCGCCGAGCTGGAGAAGCTCGGGTCCAAGCTCGCCGAGCTCCGGTCGCGGAAGACCGCCACCGAGGCCCAGATCCGGGAGCTCGAGGGGCAGATCGCCCAGCGGGCCGGGGCGGAGGCCCTTAAGGTCCAAGAGGAGAAGGACCGACGCAAGCTCGAGGTCGGCCGTCAGGAGATGGCCCTGACCAACACCCAGGCCGCGTTCAACGAGGCCACGGAGTCGAAGGCGCAGGTCGAGCACGAGCTCGCGACGCGCCGCAAGGACCTCAAGGCGCTCGAAGAGCGCACCCGCCGGCTCGAGGTGGAGGTCGCCACCATCGAGAAGCAGGTCGCAGAGCACCAGCGGTCGCTCACCTCCGCCCACGAGTCGAAGGAACTCTCCCAGAAGGCGGTGGAGCTCAAGCGGTCGCAGCTCGTCAACGAGCGGGACCAGGCCGCCAAGGGCGACGCCTGGCAGAAGGCCGTCCAGAAGGCGGAGACCGCCAAGGCGGAGCTCGCCTCGCTCGAGCAGAACAAGGCCCTCCTGGAAGAGGAGCTCGGGACCCGCCAGGCCGAGGTCAAGGACGCCGAGTTCCGGATCAAGAACACCTCCTCCTCCCGCAAGGGGGGCGAGAGCTCCATCCAGTCCCTGACGGACGAGATGCACTCGCTCAAGGCGAAGGAGAAGAACCTCTCCGCCGCCTCCGAGCGGCTGAAGATCGAGACCCTCGAGCTGAACCGCTCGTACGCGGGCTTGGAGGCCAAGCTCAAGGAGCGCGGCGGTGGCGGAGGGGGCCCCGGCATGGCTGCCGACTTCCTCCTCTCGCAGCACAACCTGGGCCGGCTGCCCGGGATCCGGGGCAAGGTCGAGGACCTCGTCACGGTCGATCCCGAGCTCACCACGGCGATCTCCGTGGCCGGGGGAAGCCGCCTTCAGGCCCTCGTCGTCGACAACGATGAGGTGGCCGCCCAGTGCATCGACCTCCTGAACAAGGAGAAGCGGGGCCGGGTCACCCTGCTCCCGCTGAACAAGATGGTCCCGGGACGCCCCAGGGGAAAGGCGCTGGTCGTCCAACACTCCCCCGGGTGCCGGGGATTCGCCCTCGACCTCGTCAAGTTCGACAAGAGCTTCGAGGACGCCCTCTGGTTCGTCTTCGGCGAGACCCTCATCATGGACAACCTGGACGCGGCCCGGAAGCAGATGGGCGGCGTCCGGCTGGTCACGCTCCGCGGGGAGCTCCTGGAGGCGACCGGTGCGATCACGGGGGGATTCCTCGGGGGATCGTCCGCGAGCCGGATGGCCGAGAACGCGGCCACCCTGAAGCACCTCGCCGAGCAGCTCGGTTCGAGGACGGCCGAGGAGGGCCGGGTCAACTCCGAGCTCCAGACGGTCACCCAGCGGCTCAAGGTCGTCACGGAAGAACTGGCCCGCCACTCGGGCGAGGTCACCGGGGCCCAGAGCGCCATGGACCAGCTCCAGAAGGACCTCACCTCCGCCCGCGAGCGCCTCCGGGAGACCGAGGAACGGAGCCGCAAGGCGACGGCCCGGTACACGGAGCTCTCCCAGGAGTTCGAGGGGCTCAGCCGTCAGGCCGAGTCGGTCCAGAAGGAGCTCTCCGCGCTCAAGGCCGCCCACGAGGAGATCCAGAAGCAGTTCATCGATTTCCTGCCCGCCTCCCTCGGGGCCCGGATGAAGAAGCTCCAGGAGGAGGGCCAGCAGCTCAACGAGACGCACGTGGCCAAGGTCCGCGACCTCGAGTCCGCGCGTTCGACATTGACCGCGTCCACCGAGACCCTGCGGTCGCGCGAGGCGGAGCTCGAGCGGCTGAAGACCCTGGTGGCCACGAAGGACACCGAGGTCAAGAAGATCGCCAAGGCTCTGGCCGAGGAGCGGGAGAAGCTCGCGACGGTCGAGAAGGTCGTCGAGTCCCAGAACCAGGTGTCGCGTACGCTCACCGTGAAGAAGGACGGGCTGCAGATCGAGCTCAACAAGGTGACCGCCGACGAGGCCAGCACCGCGACGAAGCTGCAGACCCAGGAAGGCCTGGCGAAGGACTTCCAGATCCGGCTCGACACCCAGCGGGCCGCCCTCCAGGAGGCGGAGTCCGCGGTCCATGACCTGCCCGAGCTGCCCAAGGAGCTCCAGGGCAAGAGCCTGGAGGAGCTCCGCAAGGCCATGGTCGAGGCCACCAACGCCCTCGAGGCGCTGGGTTCCGTCAACACCCTCGCCATCGACCAGTACGACTCCGAGAAGAAGCGCCTGGACGAGTTCCAGGGCGAGGTCACCCGGCTGAAGGAGGAGCGCGAAGGGCTCCTCGCGCTCGTGAAGGAGCTCGAGGAGAAGAAGCGGTCCCGGCTCGGCGAGGTCATCGGCGGCATCGACGAGAACTACCGGAAGATCTACACGGAGCTCTCCGGCGGCGGGGAAGGCGAGCTCGTCATGGAGAACCCGAACGACCCGCTGGCGGGGGGCCTCCTCCTCCGCGCGCGTCCCCTCGGGAAGAAGGCGGACCGACTGGAGCAGCTCTCGGGCGGGGAGAAGTCCCTCGCCTCGCTGGCCTTCATCTTCGCCCTCCAGCGCTACGACCCCTCCCCGCTCTACGTGCTCGACGAGGTCGACATGAGCCTCGACGGGGTCAACGCGGAGAACATCGGCCGCATGTTCCGGCGCAACTCCGCGAAGGCCCAGTTCATCGTGATCTCGCTCCGGAAGGTAACGCTCAAATGGTCGGAGCACCTGTTCGGCGTGACGATGCGGGGGGACGGCCGTTCACAGGTGGTGGGCCTCCGCCTCGATGACATCAAGGACATCGACGAGCGGGAGCTGTCGGAGATGGCTTCCCAGCCGAACAACGTCGCCAAGGCGGACGGAGGGAGCTAGTGACGCTACCCGCCCAGGAGGCCAAGGAACTCGCGCTCACCGCCTCGCCGGTCTCGCGCGAAGCGGCCGAGCACGTGCTCGACTACCTCCTCTGGAACAAGGCCATGATCGGGGAGAACATGGCCGTCACCGAGCGGCTCGAGAAGTACCTCGACATGGTCCGGAACCTGAAGGAGGGGGTCCACGTCGTGATCCAGGATCCCTACGAGCGGGCGACGGCGCTCCTCTTCGAGCTCGTGCTCTCCGAGGAGTTCAACCCGTGGGCGATCGACCTGGTCCGCTTCACCCAGCTCTATCTCGACCGCATCAAGGTCACCGGGATGGACTTCCCGATCGCGGGACGCCTCATCTACATGGCCTGGAACATCCTCTTCCTGCAGTCCCAGGTGGTCCTCTCCTCCCGCAAGGACCCGGACCCGCTCCCCCAGGACCCGGGGGCCGTCCCGCTCGAGGACGGGTATCTCGGGGAGATGTCCTCCCCGGAGGAGCTGGACGTCACGAACACGATCCTCACCTCCCCGGAGCCCCCCTTCTCGGCGATGGTGCGCCACGCCGAGACCCGGCCCGTCAGCCTGATGGAGCTCGCTCGGGCGTTCACCGAGGCCGAGACCGAGGCCCGCCTGGCCCTCGAGGCCGAGGAGGCGCGCCAGAAGATGCGGAAGGAGCAGGCGCTCGTCCGCGACGTGCTGGTCCACGGGGAGGAAGTGCCCCTGAGCGACCTCACCGCGGTGTGGGACATCGCGCTCAAGCACCCGATCGGGGAGCGCTTCACCTTCGAGGAGGCCCTGGAGGGCATCAGCAGCCGGGAGCGCGTGGTGTCGCTCTTCCTCTCCATGCTCTTTCTCGTCCAGCGCGGCGGCATCACCCTTCACCAGGACATGATCGGCCGAGGGGCCATCTTCCTGGTCCGGACGCAGGATACGATGGACTCCACCGGGATGCTCGTGAAGAGCGACGTCCCCCCGCCGGTGGCCACGCCCAACAACTGAACCCATGGGCAGCAACAAGGTCCCGGCAACGGAGAACGATCTCCTCCTCAAGATCGAGGCCCTCCTCTTCGCCGCGGGCAAGCCCCTCACCGTCCACGAGCTGGCCGGTTCCCTGGGCACCCCGGACTGGAACGCCGTCCAGCACCTCCTGAAGAAGCTCCAGCACAACTACGGCTCCCGGCAGACGGCCCTCGAGATCCGGCGGGCCGGGGACGGCTGGGCCATCCAGCTGAAGAAGGACCTCACCCCGGTCGCCCACAAGGTGGCCGCCGCCGAGATCCCCCGCAGGACCCTGAAGACCCTCGCGCTCATCGCCTACCACCAGCCGATCCGGCAGAGCCGCCTCGCCCGGATGATCGGGGACTACGTCTACGAGGACATCCCCCGGCTCCGCGAGCTCGGGTTCATCCGGGCGGCCGAGCGCGCCAACACGCTCGAGCTCACCACCACCTCGAAGTTCGCGGAGTACTTCGGCTTCGAGACCGCGGACAAGGCGAAGCTCAAGGTGCTGATGGAGCAGGGGCTCGGGATCGAGCGCCCGGCCGCCCCGGCCGATGCCGCCCCCGCGGAGGAGGGCGAACCTCCGGCGGACCCTCCCGCGGAGTCACAGGCCGCCGAACCCTCGCCCCCCCGCCCCAAAGAGGGCCTTCCCCGCGCCGGTCCCGGGGCCTGACCGCGTCCCGGTCGGATTACGCGCTCTTCTCGGCGGCCTTGGAACCGACGGCGTTCCGGAGTTCCTGGACGGCCTCGTTCGCCGCCGACAGGGCTCCCTCGTAGTTCCCGTCCGCCTTGAGCTGGATCGACCGGTCCAGGAGCTCGGAGGGGTGGGCCGTGGGCAGGTGCGCCTCTTGCGCCTGTCCGATAAGCGTGTCGATGAGGTAGTGGAGGTCCGCCAGCTCCTTCTGCCAGCCCTTCCTTCGGGTGAGCTCCACCCCGAGGTCGATGAGCTCGCGGGTGGCCCCGAGGAGCTTGCCCTGGGCCTGCTGCTCCTGGGCCGACTTGATGCGCTCCGGGAGCCCCTGGATCGCCACGTTGAACCCGTCGCGGGCCTTCTGGACGCTCTTCTCCATCTCCTGGAGCTTCGCGGTGAGCGGCGCGGCGAGGAGGTGCTCCAGCTTCGTCCGCGTCGCGATGATCCGCTGGACTGCCGCGTCGGGAGTGTCCTGGCGCAGGAGGGTCCGGGCCTCGGTGACCCCTTCGGCGATGGGACTCCCGTCGACCCCGATCTTCTCCGCCAGCCGGGCCCCCTTTTCGAGCTTCTCCATCTCGCCGTTGACGTAGGCGAGGAGCACCTCGTTGATGCGGGTGTGGAGTCCCCGGGTCGACTCGGTGGCCTCCGCGAAGCCCCGACGGGACAGTTCCCCCCGGACCGCCGTGGCCTTCTCGTCGACCGAGGCGACGTCCGCATCGGACAGCCGCCCCTTGACGGGTTCCAGACGCTCGGCCTCCTCCGCGAGGATCGCCTCGATACGGGTGACCGCGGTCTTCTGGGTCTCCTCCGAGATCCGTACCGCCGCGGACCAGTCCTCGAGCGCTCGGGCCTGGCGGGCCTCCTGGGTGGCCTTCGTGAAGGCGACCGCCGGGCTCTCGTCCCCCGCGAAGTAGTCGATCACGGGCCGGAGGGAGTCCAGACGGGCGCTGAGCGACTGGTCGAAGAGCGTGCGGGCGCGTTCGTAGGCGCCCCGGACGGTGCTGTCCGCCTCGAGGTAGCTTCCCTTGCTGGCGAGCGCATCCGCGGAGTGCAGCGCGGTCTCGATATCGGCCCGGTCCACCGAGAGCCGGTCGAGCGCGCCGAGGATCGGTTCCATCCGCTGCCTCGTCTCCTGGAACCGGTTGCGTTGCAGGGTGGCCTGCTGGATCAGGTCGTTCGTCCGCATCACCAGCTCGAGGAGCTGGGAGTACTCCCCGCTCTCGAAGGACTTGCGGGCGGTGGCGAGGTCCGTGGCCGCCTGGGGGACGATGAGGCCCGCCTTGTCGGCGTCTTCCACGTGCGCCGAGATGGTCTGGAGCGAGTTCTGCGCGATGGAGTATTGGAGTTCCACCTTCTCGAGCTCGTTCTCGGCCTGGGTCACGAGCTGCAGGACCTCCATGGGGGTGGTCGACCCCACGAGTCCCCGGGCCTTCGCGAGGTAGTTCTCGGCCACCATGGTGAGGGCTCCCTCCCGCTTCGCGCGGGTGATCAGCCCCTGGAGGTTGGACAGGACCTGGTTCAGGTGCGCGCGCACCAGCGTTCCCGCCTGGTCCTTGACGCCCTGGGCACCCTCGAGCACCCCGCCGTAGTCCATGGCCCGGTGGCGGTCCTCCAGCTGAGCCAGCCGGGGAAGGATCGCCTTCACGTCGAGGCGCATCAGGTCGGCCTGGTTCACGATCTCGCGGGACTCCGCGAGCGCGCGATTGGCGGTCTCCTGGAAGGCCTTGCTCTGGAAGAACTGCTTCCGGACCTGCCCGATGGCCCGGCCCACGCCCGTGGGGAACTTCTCGGACATCTTGGTCCGGACGTCGGAGAGGAGCGCATCGGCCTCCCGGGTCTCGAGGCCCTGCTCCCGGGCGACCCGGAGCTCCCCATCGAGGGTCGCGAGCTGCTCGTCGAGGACCGGGCGGAGCTTCGCCAGGATCTCGACCCCCAGCTCCTCCAATTGCTTCTGCGGACCCTGGGGGTCGCCGGCCTGGGAGTCCTTGAGGCAGGCCTCCGCGCGCTCGAGCCAGGCGGTCTCGGGCAGCCCCAGGGCCCCCGTCCCGTCGACCACCGCCTTCAGCGTCTCGTTGAGGGTGCGGGAGTCCATGCGCAGCGAGAGCTGGTTCCCCAGCTGACGGATCTCCACGATCGTGGCCTCGGCGGTGTCGAACGCGAGCGACTGGTAGGCGGTCCGGACGTCGGCGATCTTCGAGGTGAGGAGGCGGAGCTCCTCCGGAGTGGCACCGCGCTTCCGGAGCGCGGTCATCTGGTTCACGATCTGGCTGATCCGGTCCACGATGCTCTGGGCCGTGGACTGGATGGAGTGGGCCGTGTTGGTGGCGCGCTGGGCGGTCTCCAGCGCCTCGAGAGGGTTCCCCGACTGGAGGGACGTGCGGGCGGCCTCGAGCAGGTCCTTTACGGTCGCGGGTTCGGGCACGGTCTTCGAGACCTCGACCAGAGCGAGCTTGGCCTCGGAGAGCGCCTCCTCCGCCCGCGTGGCCGCGAGCTGGGACATCGCGGCGAGGATCTCCTGGCCCGACTTCGCGGCGCGGGGGTAGTCCCCGAGGTCGAAGATCTCCCGGACCCGGGTGATCTCCCGGGACCGGTCCTCGAGGGGTATCCCCATCTTTCCGAGGCGCGTGAGGGCATCATCCAGGTCGGCGACGACCCGGCCCACCTCGGTGGCCATGGTGATGTTGATCTCGCGTTCGGCCTCTGTGAGCTTCTGGAGGAACCCGAGCGTGTCCGGGCCCGCAAAGGCCCGTACCTGGGCGAGAGTGGCCTGGGCCTGGTTGCGCGTGGTCTCGTCCGCGATGAGGGATGCGGTCTGGTCGAGCTCATCGAGCCGGGCTTGGATCGAGGGAGCCACCGCCTCCTTGAGCTGGATCGAGAGCTGGGAGAGAACCTCCGCGGCCTCGGCTACCCGTGCGGAGGAGAGGAGAAGGTTCGCTTCCTCGATGTGGGCGCTCATCTCGTCCGGGTACGTCCAGTGGCGCTCGGAGAGCGCCGTGAGGGTGCGTTCGACCCGGTCCAGCTGTTCCCCGAGGAACTGGCTGCTCTCGCGTCCGACGGCCCGGATGCCCTCGCGCAGGCTGGCCCGCGCGACGGTGAAGTCGCGCTTGACGAGCGCGGCCTCGGCCTCCTGGATGTACTGCTGGAAGCGCGAGGCGTCGAGGCCTCCGGAGCCGAGCCGGCCGATCAGGGCCTTGAACTCCTCGAGCTCGGTGTGGGCGATCTCCATGTCCTCCACGGAGGACCGGGCACTATCGAGGACGTCCGAGGAGACCTTGAGCGCGCGGGTGTAGTCCTTGTCGCGGATCGCGTCCCGGACCCCGCGGATCTTCTCCACGGTCTGGTCGACGTTGCGGCCGAGGTCCCGCGCCTCCTCCATGTAGGTGCGCACCTCCTCCAGGCGTTCGAAGACGACCCGGAGCACGGGAGGCTCGATGAGCCCCTGGGCCCGGGCGAGCAGGGGGAATCCTTCGGGGAGCGGGACCCGGTCCACCTCGACCACGAGGGCCTCCAATTCGTGCGGCACCTCTCCGGCGTCCGCGCCGGAGTTCGTGGCGGTGGTGAGCGCGTCCTTGAGCTCTTGAAGGCGAGCACGGAGGCTGCTCCGTCCCTGCTCCTCCAGCTGGGTGCGAGCCGCAGCGAGCTTGGCCCCCACCTTGTCGGCGGAGATCAGCGAGGAGGACCGGCTCCGTTCCGCCAGCTTCTGCGCCTCGGTGACGTCGACCCCGAGGTTCTTCGCCACCGGGATCGCGGCCTCGAGGTCGGAGAACTCCTTGCGGAGCTTCTCCACCACCTGGGGGGCGGAGGACTTCAGGTTCTCCTCAAAGCAGCCTGCGGCACCCTTGAGGTCCCGCTTCTCAACGAACTCGAGACAGGGAGAGAGCGCCTTCCGGACGCCCTCCTCCATCTCGGAGGGAACCGCCCACTTCAGGAGGGCATCGACCTGGTCACCGAGCCAGACCAGCCCGGACTCCTCGGTCTTCTGGAGGTCCGGCTCGAGGGCCCTGATCTCCTCCAGCGCCTCGGCGGGCTTGTTCTCGGAGACGAAGCGGTTGAGCGCCTCCACCCGGGTGCGCTGCTCGTCCGTGGGCTCGAGTCCCATCGTCGGGAGTCCCTCGAGACGGAGCTGGAGCGCCTTGGAGCGTTCCTCGAGCTTGGACTGCAGTAGGGTCCGCGCCTCCTGTTCCAGGGCGGTGGTGAGCTTCTCGGCCTCGTCCCACGCCGGACGGCGGGTGGCCCGTGTGATCGCCTCTTCCTTGTCCGGGAAGGCGAAGGCGCCGTTGTCGAGGGAACGGCCAAGTCCGAGGATGGACTCGAGCTTCGATCGGGCGGTCTCGTAGGCGGCCTTCTGCGTCCGGAGCTCTTCGGCCTTTTGGGCCAGGCTCTTTTGCCGAAAACCGTCCAACCTCCCACCCGGTATCACAATCGAACCCTCGGTTATCAGAGGGGGGGAAGACGGAAAAAACCTCCGACCGCTCAGTCGAGGTTGATCTGCCGCCGTCCCATCGTGGAGATGTAGGGTACCTCGTTACCGGGCTTCAAGCGCTCCTTGAGCTCGCCCTTCAGGGGGAGGTTGAAGGTCTCGTAGCTCTCCATGTCCATGAGCTGGACTTCCTCCTCCGACAACGAGAGGACCTGGGCGGTGCGCTTGTTGATGATCGGGACCTGCACCTTGTGCTTGACAGGGTGCACCACGGAGCGCTTGTTGCCGTCGAAGATACCGACGGCGTCGATCCGGGCCTTCGCTTCACCGTGCTTCCCCGGTTTGGAGGTTTGGATGGACAGAATTTTGCAGGGCTCGTTGTCCACGATCATGTACCGTCCTTCCTTGAGCTCTCTCACTTCAGCCTGCGTCCACGCCATCTCTGTAGCCTCTACTGGTGTGAGGGGAAGGGTCGTCAGATAAAAAGCCAACCCCTTGACTCCGGGGTCAACTTCGCTCGACTCGCCCCAAGGAGAGTTGTCGCGGGACCGGCCGGACAACCGGTCCCCGACCGAAAACAGGCCCGTTTCTTCCGGTGCAAGACAAATGTTTATATAGGCGTACTACAATATGTATTACGCCGATGCAGCCGAGGGGGTTGGTGAGTGTCCGCCTCACCGAGGAAGAGACACGTCAACTCGACCTCCTCGCCATTACCTGGGGGCTCCCGACGCGGTCCGACGTACTACGCGTCTTGATCCAGCGGGCGGAGAAGCTCTCTCCCCCCGGCGAAGAGCCGATCGAACTTCCTCCCATGCTCGTGAACTCCCTCGAGCATCTCATGGAGAACGGCTGGGCCCGGACGCTCTCGGAGGCGGTCACGAAGGCCGCCGACCGGGGCCTCACGGTCCTGGTGGAGGAGTACGGGGCTCGCGAGAACCGCATGGACGAGATCGCGGCAGCCTTGCACAAGCGGTCCTCGGACCGGAAATCGATGGCACCCAGTGGTGACCGATTGTTGAAAGGGAGGCAGGAGTAAGATGCTGTCAAATGAGAGCGTTGGGCGAGCACCGATTCCCGACCGCGGCGCGATCGTACAGGGAGCGATCCTCGTCTGTCGCACATGCCGGATGGAAGCCACACACAACAAGACCCTGCGGCTGAGCTACTGTCCCATCCACGGGTTTGACAGCGCCCTTGACTACCGGGTGACCTCCTTCCGACAGGCCCCGAGCTGAGAGCGGCCACCCGCCACGCGTGTGGCCGCAGGATGGCATTGTGTAGGGCGGGCCGCTCCTGCGGCCATCCGTGCAGAGTGCCGAGGGTGGTACGGGAAGCGGCTTCGGAGAGGTCGGACCAGTCTAGGGCCCTTTCTGGGAGAGGTAGGGCGCAACAGTGAGGTCCACCCCCACGAGCACGAGGGTCATTGCGAGAAGGACAAGCCAGGTCTTGAAGAGGTAATCCGCAAGGAGGATCAGGAATGGGGTGACCACTCCGAGAATTAGCCCCCGATTCCTTGCCGTGGCGACAACAACGGGATGCTTTCCAGTCCCCTACACGAGTACCCTCGCAGAAACCCCGGGAGGACAAGCTCCTTGGAGGACGGCGTTCCTTCCCCCTCACAGGGAGAAGGCGGCCCGTCTGCTGTCGTGCGATGCGAGGCTGGCGGTCGCTCTAAAGGACGGTTCCCTCTTCGAGCAGACGTACTCGCTCCTGTCGTGCGGGCCCTCATCCAGCGGGTCCTCTCACCGACCGGGACGATCCCGGCACGCGAACGGTTTCATTTGCGGGTAGAGGCTAAATAGTGTTACGACTAACAGGGTCCCGCAGGAAGGCGACAGAGCAATGGCAGAGAAACCCCACCTGAACCTTGTGTTCATTGGCCACGTCGATCACGGAAAGTCCACGACCGTCGGACGCATCCTTTTGGATGCCGGCATCATCCGCCAGGAGGAGGTCGACAAGTTCCGGGCCGAGGCCGAGGCCAAGGGAAAGGCCACCTTCGAGTTCGCCTGGGTCATGGATGACCTCAAGGAGGAGCGCGAGCGTGGTGTGACCATCGATGTGGCCCACCGCCGGTTCGACACGCAGAAGTACTACTTCACCATCATCGATGCCCCGGGCCACCGGGACTTCGTCAAGAACATGATCACCGGTGCGAGCCAGGCCGACGCGGCCGTGCTCGTGTGCTCCGCCGCCGAGGGTGTGCAGGAGCAGACCCGGGAGCACGTGTTCCTCTCCCGGACGCTCGGGATCCGCCAGCTCATCGCGGCGGTCAACAAGATGGACCGGCAGGAGGTCCAGTACTCCGAGAAGAAGTTCAACGAGACGAAGGAGGAGCTCTCGAAGCTCCTGAAGGGCGTCGGCTTCCGTATCCCGGAGGACGTGACCTTCATCCCCATCTCGGCCTTCAAGGACGACAACATCAACAAGGCCTCTCCCAACATGACGTGGTACAAGGGCCCGACCCTCATGCAGGCCCTCGACGCCCTCAAGGTCCCGGAGAAGCCGGTCGACAAGCCGCTCCGCCTGCCCATCCAGGACGTCTACACCATCACCGGGATCGGAACCGTCCCCGTCGGCCGCGTCGAGACGGGCCGGCTCAAGATCGGTGACAAGGTCGTCTTCATGCCCTCGGGCAAGACGGGCGAAGTGAAGAGCATCGAGATGCACCACGAGCAGCTGCAGCAGGCCGAGCCCGGCGACAACGTCGGGTTCAACGTGCGCGGCATCGACAAGAACGACATCAAGCGCGGCGACGTCGTGGGACCGTCCTCGAGCCCCCCCACCGTGGTCGAGAGCTTCACGGCCCAGGTCCAGATCCTGAACCACCCGTCCATCGTCACGGAGGGGTACACCCCCGTGTTCCACTGCCACACCGCCCACGTGGCCTGTGAGTTCACCGAGATCCAGAAGAAGCTGAACCCGAAGACCGGGCAGCCGATGGAGGAGCGCTCTCCCGACAAGGTCATCACCCTCCAGACGGGGGACGCGGCGATCGTGAAGATCACCCCGACCCGCCCGCTCGTGGTCGAGAAGTACAAGGAACTCCCCCAGCTGGGCCGCTTCGCCATCCGTGACATGGGCCAGACCGTCGCGGCGGGCGTCGTCATCGACGTCAAGAAGCGCGAGGGTTGATGCCCCAGCCGAAGGCACGTATCTCACTGAGCGGCCGGGACCCGGCCCGCGTGGACTCCGTCTGCAAGCAGATTCGCGACATCTCCAGCAAGACCGGCATCGAGATGGCCGGACCGATCCCCCTGCCCACCAAGCGCCTCAAGGTGCCGGTGCGGAAGGGACCCGACGGCGGTGGGTCCAGCACGATCGACCACTGGGAGATGCGCATCCACAAGCGGCTCATCGACATCGATGCCGATGAGCGGGCCCTGCGCCAGATCATGCGTATCCAGGTCCCCGACGGGGTCAACATCGAGATCGTCCTCAAAGCCTGAGCGCGCGGAACGTCCACCGCCCCCCGCGAGCTTTACGAGCCGGGAGGACTTCCGGACACCGTGTTCGCCCAGGCCGGACGCCCCTGGATCCTCTTCGACGCGCTCCTCGTGGCTGCCCTCAGCCTGGTCAACCTCTGGACCGGCTGGGAGCCCGCCCTGTACCTGGCCTCGGTGGCGGTCGGGGTCCTCTTCCTCTTCCTGATCTTCTTCCGCGACCCGGAGCGGACCGTCGCCTCCGGGATCGTGGCCCCCGCGGACGGCCGTGTGCTCCGGGTGGCCCGGGAGGGGACGCGCATCCGCGTGGCGACGTTCATGAACGTGACGAACGTCCACGTGAACCGCGTGCCCTTCCAGGGGTACCTCCTCCGCGTGGACGACCGCGGGGGCCCGAAGCGACCCGCCTTCTCTCCCGAGGCCTCGGGGAATGCGCAGAAGCGCTACCTCTGCGTCACCCCCATCGGGCTCATCGAGGTGGTCCAGATCACGGGCCTGGTCGCGCGCCGATGCGTCTCCTACCTTCCGGACGGGAGCCCGCTCCGGCGGGGCGAGCGGTTCGGGATGATCCTCTTCGGCTCGCGGGTGGACGTCGTGCTCCCCGCGGACCGGGTACGGGTCACAGTCAAGGTGGGACAGAAGGTCCATGCCGGCACGACCTCCTTGGCGGTGGTCCAGTGAGCGGGCCCGCTCCCGGACCGACAGGCACGGGACGAACGGGAGGCCGCCGGCCGGTGCGTCACCCGCGTCTCTGGAGGGCCTATGCCAACCTCGCCACCCTCGCCAACGGGCTCTGCGGCGCGGGCGCCATCGCGTACGTGGTGCTGGGGAACAAGCTCTTCGCACTGGCCCTCGTCTTCATCGGCATAGGGTGGGACGGCCTCGACGGCTTCTTCTCCCGGAGGTCCGGTCTCCCTCCCAACCTCTTCGGGCGGGTGGCGGACTCGGTCGCGGATGCGGTGACGTTCGCGCTCGCGCCTGCGGCCATCATCTTCTTCGACAACTACCCGCGCTCCGCCTGGGCGGCGTACGACGGGGCCTCCCTCGCGGTCGCGGTCCTGGTCGGAGGGCTTGCGATCGCCCGGCTCGTCTACTTCACCGTCAGGGCGCACGCCCTGCCGCACTTCCTGGGGGCCTCGACCCCGCAGAACGCGCTGGCCCTCGCCCTGCTCGTGCTCCTGTTGCAGAACCCGGCGTACCTCACGCTCTCCCCGCCGCTCTTCCTGGTGTTGGCGGCGCTCCTCGCGATCGTCATGGTCCTCCCTATCCCCTACCCCAAGATGCGGGGCCACGCGTCCCTGCGTGCCCTGGTGGTCGCCATGACCGTGACGGACGTCTTCGCCCTCGCCATCCCGAACTTCCGGCCGGACGCCGGGACCGTCCCCTATCTCGCGGCGGAGGCGATGGCCATCGTGGCCATGGCGCTATTGTTGACCTTTTATGGTATGGGCCCCTGGGTCGCACGAAATGACGCCGTCCAGAAAGACCCGAGCGCCCCGCGGACGGGTGCGAACCCGTAGTCCCCCGCGCGTCATCGCCCAGGGGAGCCGCCTCCCCTCGGAGAGGGAACAGGCGCTCTTCGAGGCCGGGATCAAGCTGGGAGGGATCTTCCACCAGTTCATCGGGGTGCCGGTGGCCGCCCGCACCGCCGCCAGCCTGGCGCAGGCGATCGAGGAGGCGGTCGGTCTCCAGCCCTTCGTGATCTCCGTCCGCGTCTCCATCGACCCCGCGAGGGGAGGCCCGGCCGGGACCGGGCGGTTCGGCTACCGCTATCTCGTGGCCGAGATGTTGCACGCCGAGGTCCAGATACGGGTCGGCCGTGCCGAGGTAAGCGCGGCGCTCACCTTCCGCGAGGACCTCAACTATCCGCTCATGCGCGTGCTCTCGGTGACCGGCTAGCGGCCTTCCCGGGGACGGTCGTCCCTCCGGTCGCCGGGCTCACCGGGACCCTGCGACCACCCCGGTCCGGTCCTCGGGAAGCTGTCGCGGGGGCCTGCCGACGTAACGTGCCTGGGGGCAGATGAGACGTAGATCGGCGTATTCCTCCATGATGTGGGCGGTCCAGCCCGGCATCCGGGCGGCCGCAAAGATCGACCCGTGGAGCTCGCGGGAAATACCGAGGGAATGGTAGATGGACCCGGAATAGAGGTCCACGTTGGGGAACAGCCCCCGGTGTTTCCGCACGCTCCGCTCCACTTCCGTCAGGATGTCGTGGATGCGGGAGTCCCCGGTGCGCTCCGCGCGCTCGCGGGAGAGTTCGCGGAGCACGGTGGCTCGGGGGTCCTCGCCCCGATAGACCCGGTGGCCGAAGCCCATGATGCGCTCTCGCCGCTCGAGCTTGGCCCGGATGAACCGGTCGGCATCCTCCGGTTTACCGATGGACTCCACCATCTCCATCACCTGCTCCCCCGCCCCTCCGTGCAGCGGACCCTTGAGCGTGGCGATAGCGCTGGTGACCCCGCTCACCATGTCGGCGGAGGTGCTGGCCGCGACCCGCGCCGCGAACGTGCTGGTGTTCATCTCGTGGTCCGCATGGAGCACGAGGACGGACTCGAAGACCCGGTTCTCCTCCTGGGACCGGATCGAGCCGGTCAGTCTCCGGAGGAAATCCTCGCTATGCGAGAGGGAGGGGTCCGGGTCAAGGGGGGCCATCCCCTTGCCCAACCGCACGAGATCGGTGATGAGCGTGGGTGCCAGGGAAGTGAGGCGCTCCGCCATCTCGCGCTGAGCCGCGCCGTCGGTGCCCGGGGACGGGGCATCGTGAGGAGACAATGCGCTCATCGCGGTCCGGAGCGCATCCAGCGGAGCCATGTCCCTCGGGATTTGCGGGAGGAACGTGCGGAGTCCCGGAGGACATTTCCGCATGGACGCCAGCCTATGCAGAAGGTTGTTGCGCTGCGAAAGAGTCGGCAGCTCGCCGGTCCAGAGGAGTTCGGCCACATCCTCGAACGTCGAGTGGCGTGCCAGCTCGGTGACATCGTACCCTCGATAGTACAGCTTGTTCGAGGCTCCGTCGAGGAGCGTGATCGAGGAGTCGCTCTCGATGACGCCCTCGAGGCCGCGCGCGACCTCCTTCGAACGCGGGTTGCCAGTTGATCGCGCCATCTTTCGGTCGAAACCGCTTCCAATGGAACGCGCACTTTAAGTACCCCTCCGAGCAATTCTGTTGTCTGACAGATGTCCGACGGACCCTTCTACCCGGAATACAAACCGCGAAAGGTCGGTGACATCTGGTCGCTCAAGAAGATCGTGGAGCAGGTCACCGGCAAGCCGCTCTCCTCATTCCAAGATCCGGTGAAGACCGTGCGGCCGGAACCGGATTACGTGAACCCGCCTCCACCTCGCGCACCCCCCGTCACGTCGTTCCTGGCCCGACCGGATCCCGACACGCTGCCGACGCTCCCCGAGCTTGATGCTCCCCCCCGGCGGGTGCTCACATATCACACCGTCTCCTCGTCCCGGCCATCGCACAGGTCGCCGGCGGACCTGGAGCGCAAGTACCTCGCCTACCTGATGCTCCACCTCGATTCCCTGAGCGACCCGGCGCTCCGGTACCTGCGGCAGGCCGTGGAAGATGAGTACCACGGACGAGGCGAAGAGCAGCGCAAGCCCGCCCGCCGCGCGCGGCGCTGAGGGTCGGCCACCGCTCTTCCTCGCTCAGGAAGGGTTTATATAGAAGAACTAACTTACTCCCGCCCGAGGTTTTGCACCATGATGCAGAGCGCAGGGACTCCGATACTGGTACTTCGAGAGGGTAGCGAACGCGAGAAGGGCAAGGGCGCGACATCGAGCAACGTGGCGGCCGCGAAGGCGATCGCCGACACGGTGAAGAGCACCCTGGGTCCGCGGGGCATGGACAAGATGCTCGTTGGCGGGATGGGGGACATCACCATCACGAACGACGGGGTAACGATCCTCAAGGAGCTCGAGGTCGAGCATCCTGCGGCGAAGATGATGGTCGAGGTCGCCAAGACCCAGGACCAGCAGTGCGGGGACGGAACCACGTCCGCCGTGGTCCTCGCCGGGGAGTTCCTCAAGCGCTCCGAGCCGCTCCTCGACCAGAACGTCCACCCCACCGTCCTTACTCGCGGATTCTCCGTTGCGCTCCAGGAGGCGGAGCGGATTCTGAAGGAGGAGATCGGCATCCCCGTCAAGGACGACGACACGTCCGGCCTCATCACCGTCGCGAACACGGCCATGAACTCCAAGGGGGTCGATGGCAAGGAAGGGCTCGCGGAGAAGGTGGTCAAGGCCGTCAAGACCATCGCCGAGAAGCGCGACCACCGGACGGTCGCGGACGTCACGCTCGTCCAGATCGTCAAGAAGACGGGTGGGACGATCTCCGATACGGAACTCATCGATGGGCTCGTGCTCGACAAGGAGCGCGGCCACCCCCGGATGCCCAAGGAGATCAAGAACGCGAAGATCGCGCTCCTCAACAGCGCCCTCGAGATCAAGAAGACCGAGTTCGAGAGCAAGATCAACATCAAGTCCCCCGGCCAGATCCAGAACTTCCTCGACGAGGAGGACCGGACCTTCCGGGAGTACGTCGACCGGGTCAAGGGAGCCGGAGCCAACGTCGTGATCTGCCAGAAGGGGATCGACGACGTCGTGTTGCACTACCTGGCCAAGGCCGGAATCTACGCGATCAAGCAGGTCAAGGAGTCCGACATGCAGAAGCTCGCCCGCGCCACCGGGGCCCGGGTCGTCACCGGCATCCGCGAGCTCACCCCGAAGGACCTCGGATCCTCGGCGAAGGTCGAGGAGAAGAAGGTCGGGGACTCGGACATGACCTACGTGACCGGCTGCAACAACGCCCGCAGCGTCTGCCTGCTCATCCGCGGTGGAACGGAGCACGTGGCCGACGAGGTCGAGCGCTCCCTGCAAGACGCCCTCAAGGTGGTCTCGGCTACGGTGGAGGACGGCTTCATCTGCCCGGGAGGCGGCGCGACCGAGATGGAGCTCGCCATCAAGCTCCGGAAGTTCGCCCCGACCGTCGGCGGACGCGAGCAGCTCGCCGTCGAAGCCTTCGCCCAGGCCCTCGAGGTCATCCCGTGGGCCCTCACGGAGAACGCCGGGTTCGACGCCATCAACACGATCATCGAGCTCCGCCAGGCCCATGAGTCCGGCCACAAGAACGCGGGCGTCAACATCGAGAACGGAAAGACGCAGGACATGGTCGAGCGCAAGATCCTGGAGCCCCTCCGGGTGAAGACCCAGGCGCTCTCCTCGGCGACCGAGGCGGCCAACATGGTCCTCCGGATCGACGACGTCATCGCGTCGAGGAAGTCGGGCGGCGCCGGCCCCATGCCCGGCGGCCACTCGCACGACTAGACCCGAACCAACCCCTCCCCTGCGGAAGCGGGGGAGGCCCCTTTCGGGGGCATTGGGAGACCGTGCCTCCGTGTCGTTTTTCTCTGAGGGTTGCCCCGCTGTCCCACGGCAAGCGACCGGACCCCGGTTTCAGGGGATGGCCAAAGGCCGTTCCTTCGTGATGAACTCGAGGACGGCGGCGTTGAACTCCTCGGGGCGCTCGACGTTGACGATGTGCCCCGTGTCGGGAAGGAGCTTCACCTCGGCCCCCGGGATCGCCTGGCGCATCCGGCGGGCATAGGCCGGGTCCACGACCCGGTCGTTCAGACCGTGGATGGCGAGGGTGGGTATCCGGATCTTCGGGAGCTCGCTGCGCACGTCGAACCCGAGGTTCCCGACGCCGGACGGGGCGATCCCGGCGAAGTTCCGGTGCTTCTGGGTCTCCAGGAAGTGGTCGACCTCCTTCTCGTGCTCCAGGAAGAAATCGAGCGTGAAGATGTCCTTCGTGACCCGGGACAGGTAGGCCTCCACCCCTTCCTTGCGGAAGATCTCCGCCCAGCGCTCGGCCACCGCGCGGGTGTCCGCATCGACCATCGGGGCGGTCGCCGCGAGGACGATGCCGCGGAGCCGGTCCGGGTGGTGCACCGCCAAGGCGAGGGTCACGAACCCTCCCGCGCTCAGTCCGACGACCCAGGTCTTGGCGATGCCCAGGGCATCGAGCAGGGCGACCACGTCGCGCGCATGGTCGAACGGAGTGTACGTGGGCGTCTGGGGCATGTCGGAGCGGCCGTGTCCCCGTAGGTCGGGGGCGATCACGCGGAACTGCCGGGAGAAGGGTTCCATCTGGCCCTCCCACTCGTAGCAGTTGCCCCCCAGTCCGTGCAAGAAGACGATGGGGTCGCCGGTCCCCACGTCGAGGTAGTGCATCTTGAAGCCGTTGATGCGGGCTTCGGCCATCGGCGCTTTGGCAGGCGCACCTTCTTTTAAACTCGCGCTGTGGCGCCGTGGAGGAGGACCGTGGCCCCGAATGATTGGTGGCGGTGGAAGTCGGGAGGATCACCCTTTCCTGCCCCTCGCGTCCAGTCGGTCCTCCAGTATCTCGTTGAGGTGCTCGGCACGACCCCGCCGTCCCCGCCCAAGGCGAGCCCCGTCGAGATCCCCGCCGGGAGGTTCCGGGCGGCCACCCTCGGTCCTGTCGCCGTGGACCGTGGGAACGGGTTGCGGCTCCGGTATTCCTACGGCATGTCCTACCCCGACCTGCTGGCCCTCCGCCGCGGGCGCGTGGGCCCCGTGACGGACGGCGTCGCCTTCCCGGCCTCGACCGCCGAGGTGGAGGGACTGGTGGCGGCCGCGCGGGCGGAGGACGTCGCCCTGGTCCCTCGTGGCGGAGGGACCTCCGTGGTGGGCGGGCTTACCCCGGAGTCCGGCTCCCATCGCGCCGTCGTCACGGTCTCCTTGGAACGGATGAACCGGGTGCTCTCCATCGACCGGCGGGACCGGGTGGGCCGATTCGAGTGCGGCATCCTGGGCCCCGAACTCGAGCGGCATCTTTCCCAGGAGAAACTCACGCTGGGCCACTTCCCCCAATCGTTCGAGCTATCGACCCTGGGGGGATGGCTGGCGGCCCGTTCCTCGGGCCAGGCATCGACCCTCTACGGGGATGCCTCGGCGCGCGTGAGGGGGGCAGTGGTCGTGACCCCGGGCGGGACCCTGCGGTGGGACCGCCCGGTCGAGGAGGCGACGGGCCCGCAGCTCCAGGACCTCCTCGTGGGGAGCGAGGGGACGCTCGGCATCTTCACGGAGGCCACGCTGGAGCTCTCCCCTCTGCCGGCCGCTTCGGAGTACCGAGGGGTACTCTTCCCGGACTGGGACGACGGGCTCCGGGCGTTGCAGGAGGTGGTCCAGCACGGGATCCGCCCCGCGGTCGCCCGCCTCTCGGACGCGGAGGAGACCGCCCTGAGCGTCGCGGGCCGTTCCCCCGGTTCGGGGTTCGAGCGGGTCATCGAGCGGGGGTTCCTCCGGGCCAAGGGTACCCGGCTCGAGGGGTCTTGCCTCGCGATCCTCGGCTATGAGGGGGAGGCCGCGGTCGTCCGGGAGGGCGTCCGCACGATGGCAGCCACGGTCCGGTCGCACCACGGGGTGGACGTCGGCGAAGGGGTGGGGGAGTCCTGGCGCAGGGACCGCTTCCTCGTGCCGTCGCTCCGGGACGATCTGATGGACCGCGGGTGGATGGTCGAGACCCTGGAGACCGGGGGGGCATGGAAGACCCTTCCGGCGATCTACGCCGCCGTGCGGAAGGCCCTGCACGAGCGCGCCGCGAAGAGCAAGGTCGCGCTCCACGTCGGGACCCATCTCTCGCATGCCGTTCCTACCGGGGGGTGCCTGTACTTCACGCTTATCGCCCCCCAGCCTCCGGACCAGTTCGACGAGCCCCTGGCCGGGCTCAAGGTCGCCGCGACGGACGCCATCGTCCGGTCCGGAGGGGCCCTCAGCCATCACCACGGGATCGGGACCATGCATCGCCCGTGGCTGGGGAGCCAGAGGGACGCGGCGAGCGTCACCCTGCTGCGGGCCGCGAAGAAGGCGTTGGACCCCTCTAGCTTGCTAAATCCTAGCAAGGTATGGCCTGAGGAGGGGGGTCATTGACAGGTAACGGTGGGCATGGCCGCTCGGATCTCCTAGACCGTCTCGAGCGGGACACGTTCGACATGGTCGTGGTCGGCGGCGGGATCACGGGGGCCGCGATCGCCCGTCGGGCAGCGCGCGAGGGATACTCGGTGGCCCTCCTAGAGCGCAACGACTTCGGTTCCGGCACGACGAGCGCGTCCTCGAAGATGCTGCACGGGGGACTGCGCTATCTGGAGCACGGTCACCTCCGCCTCGTCCGGGAGGCGCTCCACGAGCGGGGCGAGCTCGTGCGTTCCCTCGGGAAATCGCGGGTCGCCGTGGTGCCCTTCCTCCTTCCGGTCTATGGCGGGCGCTGGCGCGAGTGGCGTCTCCGTTTCGGCACCTGGCTCTACCAGCATCTCTCCGGGGAGCTGGCGCTGGGGCCGCGGAGCGTGCTTTCGCCGGCCGAGACGCTGAAGGTGGTACCCCCGTTGAACCCCCAGGGGCTCTCGCGGGGGATCCTCTACTACGAGGGGGTCGTCGACGACGCGCTCCTGACGGTGCACGTGGTCGAGGAGGCCGTCCTCGCGGGCGCGGTGGCGGTGAACCACGTGGAGGTGATGCGCCCCACCCTCACGGCGGGGCGGATCACGGGGCTGGCCTACCGGGACTTCCTGGGGGGCCGGACCGGGGAGGTCAAGGCCCGCGGGGTGGTGAACGCGGCCGGGGTCTGGTCGCGCGGATGGGCGGGGGACTGGCGAACCCCGGAGCTCCGCCCCTCGAAGGGCGTTCACCTCGTCTTCTACCGCAAGCGCCTCCCGCTCGACGCCGCCGTCGTCATGGACGCCGGAGACGGGCGGTGGGTTTTCGCGCTCCCGTACGGCCGGCTGGTCGTGGTGGGCACCACCGACACGGCCTTCAACGGGAACCCGGACACGGTGCGTCCCGAGGTCGAGGACGTGCGCTACCTCCTCCAGGTCGTGAACTCCACTTTCCCCCAGGCCCGGGTGCGGGCCCAGGACATCGTGGACGTCTTCGCCGGGCTCCGACCCCTCCTGCGGGGTTCCGGCAACTCGACCTCCGACCTCTCTCGGGAGTATGCCATCCATCAGGACCCGAGCGGGCTCATCACGGTCGTGGGAGGGAAGCTGACGACCCACGGCGCCATGGCGGAGAAGGCGCTCGAGGCCTGGCAGCACGACCATCCCCTCCCCCCCACAGCCCGGTCCCTTGCGCGAGGGGGAGAGCCCCCGGACGAGATCCCCTGGCCGGGGAGCGAGATCATCCTCAGCATCTGGCCCCCGGGAAGCGACGGTTGGAGGTCTGACGTGGAGCAGATCGCGCGGCGCGCGCTCGCGCGACTCAACCCGGCGACCCTGGCGGACGTCATCGACCGCCGCCTCCATCTCCTGAACAAGCTGGACCCGGACTTCGAGCAGGCCCTGGACGAGCTGGCCGTTATCACGGGGAAGGCGCTGGGGTGGTCGGCGGAGCGGGAGGCCACCGAGAAGCGCCAGTATCGGGAGCGCGCGTCGTGGCTGACCGAGAGCGTTCACCTGTGTCGTGAGCAAGAGGCCCGAGCCGCGTGACGACGCTCTTCCTCGTCAATCCGTACGCCGGCGGGGGCCGATGCCTCGCCGCCTGGCGACAGGTCGCGCCCATCGCCGAGGCCCATTTCCCGGGCGCGCGGACGGTCTACACCTCCCGGGCCGGGGAGGAGTCCACCGTCGCCGCGGACGTGCGCCGGGAGGGGGGCGTGGACCTCCTGGTGACCGTGGGCGGTGACGGGACCTTCCATGGGGTTGTGAACGGTCTCCTGGGCGAGGGCTTGCCCCCCTTCCGGACCGGCTTCGCGGTCGCTCCGCTGCCGCTGGGTACCGGGGGAGATTTCGCGCGGGGGCTGGGGTACCCGGCGGAGCCCGCCGCCGCGCTGGACATGCTCGTCGCAGCGCGCAGGACCTACGTCGATGTCGGCAAGATCACCTTCGGCGGCGAGAGCCCCGGGCGGGTCCGGTACTGGGTGAACCAGTCCTACGTGGGGCTGGGGGCGAAGGTGGTCGATCGCGTCAACCGCGCCCCCCGTTGGAGGGGCGGGCACTCGTACGTGTTCTCCTCCCTGCTCGAGGCGATGCGGGCCCATCCGCTCGAGGTCGAGCTCGATGGCGACGGGGCGGTGAAGGTGCCCACGCGGCTGGTGAACATGATCGTCGCGAACGGACGCTACTCCGGGAAGGGGATGCTCACTTCCCCCTCGTCGAACCCCTCCGACGGCACGTTCGAGGTGATCACCATCGACCCCATGTCCCGGCTCAAGCTTCTCCGTGGGCTCCAGAAGTTCCGGGACGGAAGCTACCTCCAGCTTCCCGGCGTGAAGCAGTGGCGCGCCCGGTCTCTCCTCATCGAGGGGAAGGGGGAATTAGTGGAGGCGGACGGTGAAATAGTGGGCAATCTCCCGGCGCGATACGAGATTTTACCCAGGGCGCTCCAGATCCTGGCTCCGCCGTAGCGGTAGGGGATATTTCAAGAGTTTAAATTCGGCCAAGCATTTATATTCTTTTCACTTAGTTAAATGGCCACAGTAGGGCGACCATGGGCGCATTGGAAACACTCTTGGGCGAGGGCACGAAGGGGAGGATACTCGAGGAACTCTTGGATGGGGGCCGGACCACCCGGGAGCTGGCAGCGATGCTCAAGATCCGGGAGAGCGCGGTGCGGATGCACCTGGAGCGCATGGTCGAGATGGGCTTGCTCACCTCGAGCTTCCATCGCGAGGGCATCGGCCGGCCCCGCAAGAAGTTCTTCCTGACGCCCTCGGGCCACGAGCTCTTCGCGCGGCGCTACGACCTCGCGCTCGACACCCTGGTGGAGTCCATGATCGACAAGGAGGGGGAACCCTTCGTGCGGTCCGTCTTCACGGACGCCGGGAAGCGGCTGGCCGAGAAGATGAGCAAGGACCTGCCCTACGTCGCGTCCGGGGCGCCGTACGAGGAGCGCCTCCAGGCCGTGCTCCGGCTCATGAACGTCCTGGGCCAGCGGGCCAAGGTCGTCAAGGTCAACGGGAAGACCTGCATCGAGAGCCACAACTGCATCTTCCGCACCTCGGCCGGGAAGCACCCGAACTACTTCTGCGACCTGATGCACAAGGGGATGGTCGAGAAGGTGCTCAGCCCGACGAAGGTCGAGCTCCCCGAGACGATCGCGAAGGGCGCGAAGAACTGCCTCTTCGTGCTCCCGAGCTAGCGAGAAAGAGGGGGGGCGCCGGGCACCGTCACAGGTGCCAGGTGGGCCCCCCATAGCCGTCCGGCAGCGGAGGGGGGCTCCCTCCGTCCAGCGGTCCGGGCCGTGGTGTCGGGGGGCGGCCCCGCTTCCGGGCGAGATAGGCGTCGATGGCCTCGGCGACCTTCGCTCCGGCTCCCATGGCATACACGATGGACCTTCCCCCGCCCGCGAAGATCCCCTCCACGTCGGTCATCCAGTCGTCCCGACGTCCCTCGGGCCCTCCCGGCACTCGGGTGGCCAGATTGAGCTCGGTGGGGAGTCCTGCGAGATCGGCCCTTTCCCCGACGGCCTCGATGATGGTGTCGCATGCGATGGTGGTCTCGGAGCCAGGGACCACCACCTGGGTGGGCTTGCCCTTGTCGTCCAGCGGGCCGGTGGACACGGATTGGACCACGACCCCTTCGACGTGGCCCTCCCCCACGATCCGCACGGGGGTGCGTTCGAAGAGGAAGCGGACCCCTTCCTCCTCCGCGCCCCGGAGCTCCTCCTCCCCCGCGGGCATCTCCTCCCGCTTCCGGCGGTAGATGACCGTGACCTCCCCCTTCCGTGACAGGCGGAGGCTCGAGCGTGCCGCATCCATGGCGACGTCCCCGCCACCGATCACGACCACGCGACGCCCCATCCGTCCCAGGAGACCCTGGGGGCCGGTGTTCGTCGCGATGAGGAAGGGCAACGCCAGGAAGACGCCGGGGAGCGCCTCCCCGTCGAGCCCGAGGCGGCGGGGGTCCACGGTCCCGATGGCCACGTAGACGGCGAGGTATCCCTCGCTGAGGAGTCCCTCCGGGGTGAAATCCCGGCCGGCCTTCCGGCCCATCCGGAAGGTGATGTCCAGCTGGGAGAAGCGGGCGAGATCGGTGGAGAGTTCGGTCCCGTCGAGGTGATACTTCGGTATCGACTCGATCTCTCCCCCGACGTACTCTTCCGACTCGAAGACGGTGACGGAGTAGCCCCGCAGCGCGAGGTCCCACGCGGCGGCGAGGCCTGCCGGCCCGGCACCCACGATGGCCACCCGCTCGTGCTTCGGAGCGCTCGGACGGTAGGCCTCCGGGCTCGCCCCGAATTCGAGCGCGGCCCGTTTCAGGTGGCGGATGGCGATGGGGACCCCCCGTTCGCCCATGATGCAGTCCTCCTCGCAGTAGTGGTAGCAGGTCTTGCAGAGGACCGTGGCCAGGGGATTGTCCCGGACGGTGAGACGCGCGGCCTCGTCGAACTTCTTCTCCCCGATCAGGCGGATGTACCCGCGGCAGTCCTGGGTGATCGGGCAGGCCTGCACGCAGAAGGGCATCGCACACTGGAGGCACCGCTGGGCCTCCAGTACGGCCTCCTCCCGGCTGTACGGGCGCAGGATGCCCCCGAAGGTGGTCCGGCGTTCCTCCCGGTTCTCTTCCGGGATCGGAGTTCGGATATACCGCCCGGGCACCCGCCTGCCTCCTTCAGCGCTTGCGGGGGGCGCGACCCTTGCGTCCGGGGCCCACCCACGAACCTTCGAACTCCTGACCCTCGAGCGCAGCCTCGAGGTTCTCGAGGTTGCGGCCATCGACGACCGCGAGCGGTATTCGCGATCGGGCGACGGACCGGGCGCCGAGCGCATCGAAGACGAAGTGCTGGCCGGCCGTGCCCTCCGTGTGGACGCGGACCCACTCGGCGAACTCAGCGAAGCCCATGTGGTCCACGAACGGGGCGCGGGGGTTGACCCGCGGGTCCTCGGCGTAGAATCCCTTGACGTTCGTGGCGTTGACGATCAGACCCGCGTGGATGCGCTCCGCGAGGAGGGAGGCCACCGCGTCCGTCGTGTGGCTCGGCTCCGTCCCGCCCATGACGACGATCGGCCACCGCGCCACCGCCTCGGCCGCCTCCGTCAGCGTGCCGGGAGGGGAGGAGGGGGCATCGGGACCGAGCAGGTGGGCCAGGAGCCGGGCGTGGAGCCGGGTGATGGCGATCCCGAGCTCATCGAGCTCGACCTCGTTCAGTCCGAGATCCCGGCCGAGATCGATGTACTGGCGGGCGGTGGGACCACCCCCTACCACGACCGCGAGGGGTCGTCGCGCGGCCACGCGTACGAGGACCTCGGCGAGGGATTCCAGATACTTCCGATCGTTGTCCCCTCGAAGGAGCACGGAACCTCCGAGCGAGAGCACGACCGGAGGGGCGAGGTGAGGCATGCCGCTGAAGATGGGCCCGGAGTATATACGGTGCTCGAAGCGCACGCGTCGGGGGACGCCGCGGAGCCCCCTTCCGAGCCTGCCGCCCCTTCGCTTATGAGCCCGGCGGCTCTCGAAGGCACATGCCCTCCGTCAGCCTGGCCGAAGCGAAGGCTCTCAGCGCGCGCGCCGCCGTGGGACTCGTGCGGGAACGGGAAGTAGTCGCGGTCGGGAGCGGAAGCACCGTGGAGCTCGCGCTCGAGGAGATCGCCCGGCGGTTCGCGGAGGATGTCCGCCCTACCGTCGTGGTCGCCTCCCGCAAGGCGGAAGAGGTCGCCCGCCGGGTCGGCCTTCGGATGAGCTCGATCGAGAAGGTGCACCAGTTCCGCCTCATGCTCGACGGAGCTGACGAGGTCACCCCGTCCCTTTCCCTCATCAAGGGAGGCGGGGGGGCCCACTTCCGGGAGAAGCTCCTTGCCCGGATGAGCGAGAACCTGACCATCATGGTCGACTACTCGAAGCTGGTGCGACGCCTGGGGGAGAACACGCCCCTCCCGCTCGAGGTCGTCCCATTCGCCCTTCCGCTCGTCGAGCGTTCCGTGGCCCCGCTGGGGCTCTCACCCTCCGTGCGCATGGACCCGAACGCGCCCGGGACCCCCTATCGGACGGACAACGGGAATCTCATCCTCGACTGCCGGATCACCCGGGAGCCCGCCGACGAGAGCGCTCTCGAGACGGCCCTCGCTCACGTCCCCGGCGTCGTGGCGACCGGGCTCTTCATCGGCATGACGAGCCGGGTCCTCGTCGGGATGCCGGACGGACGAGTGGAGGAATTGCTCCCGGGAGAAGGTCCGGTCCACGGCACCCTTCCCCCTGTCGTCCAAGAGGCGATCTCCGCCCGCCGGGCCCTCGCGAAGACCCATCACGGGTGAGGCAAGGACCGGGCCGTGGTCCCCCCCTGGCAGGAACGGAGCGGTCTACGCGTCCAGGTATGGGTGCGAGGGAAGCGCGAGCATGTGCTCCTGGAGGGCGAGCGCGTGCTGGGCGGCGGTGACCTCGTCGCAACCGAGGAAAGCCGCGATGCCCTTGACCGTGGTGAGTTGAGCGAACTCGCCGTGCGTGAGGGACATCGTGGCCCTCCAGGTCTCGTCCTCCTTTGCCCGCCGTAGGCTTTGGGGGCGCGGGGGAAACTCCCGGTCCACGGCCCGCAGGCTGAGCCGGGCTCCGGTCTGCCGGGCCGTCTCGAAGAGCGCCGCCACCGATGCCTTCGTTCCGGGGAAGAACCGGACCAGCCGTCCGTGGTCGACGATGAAGGTGCACCGCAGGCATTCGGTCAGGTTCGTCAGGGTCTGATGGAACGGGGAGATCTTGCAGGAGACAGCCAGGAGCACCAGCCCCTTCGACCTCGAGGTCACCATGACCGATTGGACCCTCGGTCCCGTGCCCAGCCACCTGACCACGGTATGGGGGCTCACCTCTCCTGCCACCCGCAGGTAGCTGAGCACCAGGTTCGAGCTTGCCGAAGCGGTGGACAACAGCTCGACGTGGAGCTGAGGATGCTTCTCGGACAGGACCGTGATGGTGCAGTTGTCCTCGGAGGGGGGATGGATCTCCAACCGGTAGAGCGCTTCCGGGGGTGGGAGCTCGGGCGATGAGGTTTCCAGGGAGTTGTACGTGCGGGTCATGTTCTCCCTTTATGGGCGGACGGTAACGGGGCCTGCGCGGAGGCGACGTGAGTGGGATGTACGCCGCACGCGGGAACCTCTATTCCAATGTAAGCATGTCCTAGAATATACAGGTATTGGTGTAGAAACTGCCTTGGGCCGCACGGGCCCCCGGGTCGCCCCAGGGGTCGGAGCGCCCGGGGCCTCAGCTGCCCAAGAAGGGGCGGGAGGGCAAGGCGAAGAGGTGGGTTCGGAGGCCGGAGATCTCCCGGGCGGCGCGCACCTCATCCCACCCGGTGACGGAGGCGACCCCTCGGATCGATGTAAGTTGAACCAGTTCCCGCTTTCCGCGCTCCATGGCGGATCTCAGGACCGCTTCGACAGACCCCCGGAGCTTGTGGGAAGGAGCGCGGGGGAGGTCGACCTCCATCAGCCGCAGGCTCACCCCGAGACCGGTCTGGCGGGCCCGGGCGAAGAGGTTCGTCGCGTCCGCCTCCGACGTGCACATGAGATGCACGAGGCCGCCCTGGTCCAGGACAAAGCTGTGGTGGAACTCTTGCGTGAGGGTCACGAGGGCCCGGTGCAGGGCGCACGACTTGCAGACCACCGAAACCAGCGCCAGGCCTTTCGCGTGCGCGATCACGTCCGCCGACCGCACCTGGGGACGGGCACGGAGCTCCCGGATCAGGGTCCGGGGCTCGATGGGTCCGGCGGCCCTCAGGTAGCTCAACGTGAGCTCCGGCCCGATCTCCACCGTGGAAACCACCTCGAGATGCAATTCCGGGTGGTCAACGGAGAGAGCGTTCGCACACAACTCTCCCACGGGGGGATGGATCCTCAGGAGGTAGAGGCTCTCCTCCGGAGAAGGGCCGGCGGACGCGGACTCGAGGGAGAGGCAGGGCCGGGTCATGCTCCCCCTCCCTTCGTGGCACACCGCCCCTCGTGGGGTCCTCGCGACGGATGGCTGGCAAATCGTAGCATGCTGGGCCTTCTCTAGGAGCGGGAGGGCTGTTCTGGTATTTAGGCACACGTACCCAGGGTCCGTCACCGGATACTGACGAGGTCGCTAGACGGTGCGTTCCGGGTGGGGCGTGGAAGCTTCTCCCAAGGGCGAGACGCCGGGACGGATGGCTAACCCGAGGGAGGCTCCGAGCGGGGGAAGCGGAGGGTCCTCCGGGCCCACAGGCGGGTGGGTTGACCGGTGGACAGGGCCTCGGCCTCTGTGAGATGCCGGTCGAGCTCGACACGGAAGGTCTCGTTCCCTTCGGCCCTCTTCACTTCGATCAGCGTGCCGCGCATCGTGGTCCCCATCGAGGTCACCACTCCCGGTATTCCCGGGTCGCCGTCGACCCTCTCCAACGTGAACGTGGAGGGATGGGTCGCGCACCATTCCGAGCCCTCCTGCCAGGCGTTGTACCCCAGGAACCTGGCGACCTCGACCGTCGCGGGGTTCTGGAGGACCCGCTCGGTCGGTCCCTGCTGGGCGATCCTCCCTCCGATCAGGACCGCGACCTCGTCCGAGAGGAAGGCGCCCTCGTCCAGGTCGTGGGTGACGTGGAGGACGGTGACGCGGTTGACCCGCAGGATCCGCTTGAGCTCGGTGAGGAAGTGCCTCCGGTTCTCGGGGTCGATGGAGTGGAGCGGCTCGTCGAGGAGCAGCACTGCCGGGTCCGGTGCCAGCGCGCGGGCGATCGCCACCCGCTGCATCTCCCCTCCCGAGAGTGCCGACGGCAGGCGGTCCAGGCACGAGGCGAGGCCGAAGTCCGTGGCGAGCTCCTCCACGCGTCGCGCCCGCTGGTCCGGGGGCACCTTCCGGACCCAGAGCCCGTACTCGATGTTCTGCGCGGCCGTGAGGTGGGGAAAGAGCGCGAGGTCCTGGAAGACAAATCCGATCTCCCGTCGTTCGGGCGGGAGCCGGTCCGCCTCGGATCCCCGCAGGAGAACGTGCCCCTCCTCGGGTCGTTCCAGCCCCGCGGCGAGCCGGAGCAGCGACGTCTTGCCCGCGCCGTTGGGCCCTATGATGGAGACCACGGTCCCTTCCTCGACCGCGAGCGAGACCGGCCCGAGCCGGAAGTCCCCTGCCCGGTAGGTGAGCCCCCGGAACTCCAGGACCGGCGTCACGGGGGTACCTCGGAACGGGCACGGGGAGCGCGTTGCATCATCGAGAACACACCGAAGAGCACCACGCTCACGAGCACGAGGAGGGCAGCCACGGCGAGCGAGGGTCCGGGCATCCGGAGGTCTTGGAGCAGATAGATCATCACGGTGAGGGTGGTGAACCGCGGGATGAAGAGGAAGTTGGTGGCCGCGAACTCTCCGAGCCCGACGGCCAGCGTGAGGAGCAGGGCCGCTTGAACTCCCGGACGCGCGAGCGGCAGGCGCACGTCGGAGAATGCCCGGAAGCGGGAAGCGCCCAGGGTGCGCGCAGCCCCCGCGAGGGACGGCGGAAGGGACCGGAAGGAGAGACCGAGGCCCTGCAGGGCCAGGGGGAGGGCGATGCTCGCCTGGCTCACGACGATGAGCACCCAGACGAGGGAAGGCGATCCGAGGAGCCTTCCCCATGCCAGCTCGAGTCCCAAGGCCAGGATCACCGGCGAGATGAGGAGCGGCAGGAAGCTGAACCCTCCCCACCAGCGGGACCCCCGCTCGTCCGAGGAGTAGAGGGGAAGGGCTAAGGCGAACACAACGGCCGCCGAGACGAGGGCGAAGAAGAGCGTGTTGAACACGGTGAGCCCTACCGACACCTGGAGGGCTCCGCTGACCCGCGAAGAGCCGAGGGCGGTCCAATCGGCGCCGCTGAATCCCCCGGTGGCCGACGTGACCGAGAGGAGGACCACGGAGGCGAGCAGGGCGGCCTCCGAGATCAACAAGGCCCCCGTGATACCCCCGAGGGCCACCGAACCCAGGGTCGGCCGACGCTCGGACCGCAGCGGAGGGGAGGTGGTGCCCGGCCCCCGGCCGAGCAGGTTGGTGTCGCGGAGGAGGAGCATGTAGATCGCCATCGGAAGCGCCATGATCGCCACGCCCCAGACGGCGATCCCGGCGGCCATCGCGGGACCCTGGAACCCCACCATCTTGTCGAGGGCGTAGATCCAGTCCTCCAGGGTGTAGTACGCGGGTCCGCCGATCAAGAGCGGAGGGGCAAATCCCAGGAAGGAGAGGATGAAGGTCAGGACCGCACCGAGGAAGGCGCCCAGGATCGCGGGCCGGAGCCACACGGTCCGGAAGACGGAGACCGGCGAGGCCCCAAGGACCCGGGCGGCCTCTTCCAGATGCCGTGGCACACCCTCGAGAGCCGCGGCCGTGTAGAGCGCGATGACGGGGGCGTTGTAGAGGACGTTGACCCAGAGGATGCCGGCGAGTCCCGTGGAGAGGGGGCGGAACCCGGGGAACGGGCCGCCCAGCAGACCGGTCGCACCGAACAGCGAGAAGACGCCAAAGACCATCACGAGGGAGGGCAGGAGGAAGGGAAGCACCAGGAACCCTCGGATCCGGAGCTTCCAGGGCGTGCTCCGGAGGCCGAGGTAGACCCCCGCCGGGAACCCCCAGAGCAGGGCGAGACCCGCGCTGAGGAAGCCCTGCTCGAAGGAGTTCGCCAGGGCCCGTCGGGCGAGCATAGCGGCCTCGCCGGGTCCCCACAGCACCCCCCAGAGGCCGGGGGCCCCTCCCAGGTGGGCGAGCGAGTAGGTCAGGAGCACGACCAGCGGCGCGAGGGAGAAGAGCCCGAGGAAGACGAGGATCGGCAGGACCGAGGGAAGGGTCGAGAGCCGTCTTCCCAAGGCCCGCACCCGGGCCCCGGTCCCGCTCAGGGCGCCGACATCACGTTCTGCCATTGGAGCAGCAACCCGGTGAGGTTCTCGGCGATCGCGTGCGGTGTCGTATAGCTGTTGAGCGATACCACGTGGTTGACGGGCGGATTCACCGCGTAGACCGGGGGCAAGGCCACCGTGGAATTCGCCGGGTACATCCACTCGTTGAGCGGGACCAGCGACTGCACCGTGGGGGAGAGGAGCCAGTTGAGGAACTTCTCGTCAAGGCCCAGGTTGTGCACTCCCGCCTTGACGATCGAAGCTCCGTAGATGGTCTTCCAAGCGTACTCGGTCCCGTGGTCCACCGAAAGGGTGGTGTTCATCGAGACCCCCAGCTGGAAGTAGGAGTAGTAGGCCGGATCCGTGCCGAAGCTCACGAACATGGGGTCGCCCGAGGGCCCGAACTCGTTGAGGCCGGCGCTCCAGGAGCTGGCGGCCGGGGGCAGGTTCGGCTTGGCGCTCGTCCAGAAGTTCATCCAGTTCTGGTGGAGGACGCTCGTGTAGTACTGGTACTCCCAGAGCAGGAATTCCTTCCCCACGGGGTCCGTGGTCGGGTTCTCGTAGACGAACCCATGGGCGAGCGTGGCGTTGGACGCGATCGCCTGGAAGAGGTCACCGGTCGTCAAGGCATGTCCGGAGGCATTGTCGATGGAGGTGAGGTAGTCCACGCCGAGGTACTGCCACTCGTACGGCGTGGCGTAGTGTTCCGGACTGATCCCGCTCACCAAGCTAGAGTTCACGTTCCCGAGCCCAGCAGGCGCGTACGGGACGAGGTACCCCTCGATCCCGAGCTCCTCCGCGGTAACCTCCGTCAGTCCGATGGCGATGTCCGGCTGCTGGAAGGCCGGCGAGCTCGAGATCAGGTTCGCCACATCCGTGGTCAGGTAGTTCACCGTGATGCACGCGCCGGTCGCGTTCTCGAACCCGTGGAAGACCGCGTCCCGGGTCCCGTTCGGGTTCGAACCGGAGCCCATGAAGCTGTCGTAGACGTCTACCACGATCGTGTTCGATTTCCCGCAGCTCGACCGGTCGTACGTGAGATAGATGTAGGCACCGTAGGCGCCGGCGATCACGAGGACCGCCGCGATCCCGATCACCCAGACCGGAACGGTCCGACTTCCGAGCGTCGAGGTTCTCTGGGGGATCGCGGGATCTGTCTCGAGGGGCATATGCTTCTCCTTCCGAGGGAAGCGGCCCGTCGAGGTGACTCTGGTTGCGTTCCCTGCGCCGGTATTGCCCGGATCAGGTTCCAAGGGTCGACGGGACAGGTCCCGTCCTCTCAGCCGGTCAGCTCCCCTAGCTGACGTGTCGAGCGGGGGACAGTATTTAAGCCAGATGCGGCGCAGCGTCCTCTCCTCCGACACCTTGGCGGGATGGACGAAAGGGTCGGCCCAATCGTTAATACCCGTCGCACGTTGCAATGCCTGTCACCCATGAGCGTACCGAGTACCCCTCCCGGCGTCAACGAGCCCCGCCCGACGAGGGTCCCGAAGGAGTGGCCCATGTCCCTGGGGTTCCACTCGGCGATCGGTTTCGAGGTCGATCTCGAGGGCACGGGGAACGGCCGTTGCCGGGTCCACGGGAAGATCGAGCAGAAGCACCTCAACATCAACCATGTCGTCCATGGGGGTGTGTATGCCACGGTGCTCGACACGGCCATGGGGGGTGCGGTCGTCACCACCCTGCATCCGGACGAGGTGACGGCCACCACGAGCCTCTACGTCGAATTCATCCGCTCCGCCCGCCTGGGTCAGGTCCTCACCTGCCTCGGTACCGTCACACGACGCGGACACCACGTCGCCTTCTGTGACGGCCAGATCACGGACGAGAAGGGCACGCTGATGGGCTCCGCGCGCGGGACCTGGTACATCTGGGAGACGAACCAGAAGAAGGGGTGAGGGCTCCCGCGACCTATGGCGTCCTCCCCGCCGCCGACGGCCCCCTCGGAGCGCCGGACGTTCGCGTTCTACTATGCCTCGAAGGCCCTGAGCTGGGGGGGGACGGCGCTCGCCGTGGCGCTGATGATCTTCCTCGCCACCGTGGGCTATTCGGCGAGCGAGCTGACCTACGAGGGGATCTCCTTCCCCGCGGCGCGTTCGGTCGGCAACAACATCGCCGACTTCAACACCTCGGTTGACCTCGCGAACCCGGGGTACTATTCCCTGGACCCGTTCGGGATCGTGATCCATCTCCTCTCGAACCGTTCCGTCCTCATGGGTGTCGGTAGCACGCCGATGCATTCGGTCCCGGGGGGAGGGTCCACGGAGATCCCCGTCGTCCTCCCCGTCGACCTGGCCTCCCCCGCCGCACAGTCGTTGCTCGTCAACAACACCGTGCTGGAGACGGTGATATGGGTCAACGGGACGTATGCGAGCCTCTTCCCCCTCCACCTGCAGCTCACCGAGCAGGTCCCCTGGGGGGCTCCCTTCCATGGACTGCGCTATGTGGTCGGCGCGGGGGAGCCGCAGCCCAATGGGACGCTGGCGTTCCCCTTCAACCTGAGCTTCACCGACGACTCGCGGCTACCCATCGTGGGCACCCTCCTCTTCCGGGTCACGTCCCCTTCCGGAGCGACCTGTGGGACGGGAAGCCTCGGGATCATCCGGTTGCCGGGCCAGTCCTACTCGGGAGGGACCCGGGTCTACGTTCAGCCCTCCTGTGGTCCCACCGCGATCGACCTCACGTTTGAGAGCCCGCTGATGACGTTGGAACTGCCTCCGGAGGCACTCCCGTGACCGAAGGGAGCTTCCGTCCGAACTACCGTCTGCCCAACCGCATTCAGCGGATGCGCGGCGCGGTCGCCCTCTTCATCCTCTACGCGATCGTTCTGGTCGCGGTGCCCCTGGTGGTCATCCATTTCGTGGCCACGTACGGGGTGTCGGTCAGCCTTCCCCTCCTCCTCATCGTCGGGGGTGGCGCGGCGATCGCCGTGCTGTCCTCGTGGGCCGAGTACCGGAAGCCGACGTCCGGGTACGGGCCACTCCGGATGGTCGCGTCGGGGGCCACCCTCGTGTATGTGCTAGCATTGGTCTACTTCGCCTCCATCTCCTTCCAGGGGACCGTGGAGGGCCACCCGATCGCCCTCAACGTCGGCTATGCGGGTCTGCTCTACCTGATCGCGATCCTGCCCCTGCTCGGTCTTCTGAGCGGGCTCTTCCTCACCTTGCAGGACCGGAGCTATCCCGGCAAGCGTCTGCTCAAGGACTACCCCGTGCGATGATCCTCCTGCTCGGTGTGGCCCATGTGGTCGACCTACGCGCCTCGCTGACGGCCAAGCTTCGGGAGTTCGCTCCGGGAGCGATCGCGTTGGAACTCGACCCGGATCGCCTGCAGTCACTCGTGGAACGGGCTCGCGACCCTTCGGCCGCCCATACCCGTGCGCGCGCTCCGGTCATCCTCCGCCTCTGGTCGAGCGTGCAGGAGCGCCTCGCGTCGGAGATGGGGGAGATGCCCGGCGCCGAGATGCTCATCGCCATGGAAGTGGCGCGCGAGCTCGGCATCCCGACCTTCCTGATCGACGATCCCCTGCAGCAGGTGGCCCCTCGTCTGCTCCACGACCTGACCCCGAAGGAACGGGTGCAGCTCCTGATCTCGAGCGTCATCGCCCTCTTCGTCCCGGCACGGGTGGTCAAGCGGGAGCTCCAGAACTACACCGAGGAGCGGGAGCAGTACATGGCGGCCATGCGTGAGCAGTTCCCGACCGTGACCCGGGTGCTCCTGGACGAGCGGAACGGGCACATGGCCGACCGGCTGGCCGCGCTCGGTACCAAGTACGAGCGCGTGGTGGCGGTGCTCGGGGACGCGCATCTGTCCGGCATCGAGGCCCTCCTGCGCCCGCGGGCAGAGGTCCAAACCTCGCATCTGGTCGTCCCAGGTTGAAGGGCCCGGTTCTTCCCTCATCCGAGGGGGCCCTTCCGCGCTACCGTTCAGGGGGGCATCCGGGAGGGGGCCAGCGTGTGGCCCGCCCGGGGGAAAAGGACTCCGATGCCCTGGGCGGTCAGGCGGTGCCGGAGCTCGCGGTCCCCCGTGACCACCCACGCCCCGAGATCTCGCGCCAACGTCTCTATGGCCGCGTCCCCGTCCAGATCGGTCGGGAGCTCGGGGAACTTGCCGGCGAGATCGAGGGCGGCCCGGGCATGGGCGACCCGCCTTCGCACGAGACGCTGAAGTTCGCGTAGGACGCTCGTGGGCACCTTCACCTCCGCCCCCGGGATCGACCGGGCGGCCTCCTGGGCCAGGTCGATGGCGGAGGTCAGCGGCAGGAAGAGCGCATTCGCGTCCAGAAGGACCAGGGGGCGACTCCGGGATCCGCGGGGGGACGTGGGCATGCTCAGCGGGCCGGGCGGACCAGTTGGACGCCCAACTGCTCCCGGTCCCAGCATTCCCCGATGGGACGCTGGCGCAGGACGTATCGCTGGGCCTTCTGGTTGGACGTCTTGGGGATCTCGTCGAGCAGCTCGACGAACCGGGGTACCATGAAGAAGGGCATCCGCTGGGCGGCGAACTCGAAGAGCTCCCTCGGCTCCACGTGCTCGCCCGGCTTGAGCCGGACGTACGCCTTGACATCCTCCTCCCCGAGCGGAGAGGGAACCCCGACCACGACGCTCTCGAAGACCTTGGGGTGCTGGTTCAGCACCAGTTCCACGTCGTAGGGGGCGATGTTCTCGCCTCGGCGCCGGATGACGTCCTTCTTGCGATCGACGAAGTAGTAGTAGCCCTCCGTGTCGCGGTAGACGTAGTCTCCGGTGTGGAACCAGAGGTTCCTCCACGCCTCGACCGTCTTGTCCGGCTTCTTGTAGTACTCGATCATCATCGAGTACGCGCTCCGCGGGCGGACGACCAGCTCCCCCTTCGTCCCATCAGGGACCGGTTCGTCCCGGTCGTCGACGACCTGGGCCTCGACGAACTCCAGGGGAGTGCCCACCGAGCCGACCTTGATGCGGTCGGGCGGGTTCATCAGGGTGGTGCATCCGCACTCGGTCATCCCGTAGAGCTCGATGATGGTGAGCCCGAACCGCTCCTCGAACCGGGGCCAGATGTCCTTCCCGGTCCCGGCGGTCAGGGCGACCTTCACGCCATGCTCCCGGTCCGAGGTTTTCTCGGGCTGCTTGTACAGGACGTTGATCATCGAGATCAGGAGGCTGATGTGGGTCGCCTTGAGTTCCCGCGCGAGCTCCCAGTACGTCGAGGCGCTGAACCACTCGGCATACGCGGCGGTCAGGTCGTTCAGGAGCGCCACGTTGGTGGTCATCTCCTGGGCGTTGCAGTGGAACAGCGGAAGCTCGGTGAAGAGCACCGACCCGGGAGCGAGGCGACTCCGGGCAGCGATGGCCTTCGCCGTTGCGAGGTACTTCTCGTGTGCGATGACGACCCCCTTGGGCGGGCCGGTCGTCCCCGAGGTGTAGAGGATGGAGGCGGCGTCCTGGGGGGCAGGAGGCCGCGCATCTGGGACCGCGGACGCCGGGCCCAAGAAGTCCGGATATGCCAGGGCAGCGCCCGGCACCGAGGCGTAGGCCCCGGTGGCGTCGTAGAGGATGGTCTTCTGGAGCCCTAGGGAAGTGCCCGCCTCCTCGAGGGTCGGGAAGAGGCGTCGGTCGGTGAGGACGATGCGGGCGTCGGAGTCTTCGAGCTCGTAGCGCAGGATCTCCCCTTTGAGGGCCGTGTTGAGCGGGACCATCACCCCTCCCAACATGTTGAGACCGTACCAGGCACTGACGAAGTCGACCGAGTTGTAGAGGAAGAAACCGACCTTGTCCCCCTTCCGTACGCCGAGCTGGGCGAACCCCTGGGCGGCGCGCAGGGCGTCCCTCTGGAGCTCGGCATACGTGAGCGCGCGCCCGCGGGTCTGGAGCGCCACGCGGTCGCCGTTCTTCTCCGCTTTCCGGGCGACCAGCGTGGGAAGATCGTGATAGACCTCGTCCCGGTCCAGCATGGAGCCCGCTCACCGGGACGCGGGATATAACTCTTGGGCGTTGGGGCGGCCTTGGGACATAATTCCCCGGCTCGTCCTGCGTTGACTACCCCGCCGTCCAGGCCCTCCCAAGTGTTGGGTCCAGCCCCCACAACCATCTCAACTGCGCCAGCCGCCTCACGTTGTGTTGC
>JAJYEA010000118.1 GCA_021790425.1 Thermoplasmata archaeon
CCCCTCGGACGAGGGATGGACCACCTCGGGCAACGCGACCCTCTCCAACGGCGTGGCCGGGTTCGTCGGCTGGCTCAACGACACCACGGCCGGGGCACCCTTGTGCGGACCCATGTCGCTGGCGGCGGACGGGAGCCTGGGATGCACCTTCCGTCCCTCGTGGACCGGGACTCACGCGCTCCTCCTCACGGTCCGGGACTCCCTCGGGACCTCCCGCTCTTCCGCCCGGACCCTCACGGTGGATTCACCGCTCACCGTCACCCTCCTCAACGCGACCGCGGGCAACCGGACGGTCGGGGCAGGGGGCACGCTCACGACCGAGGTGGGCGCCCCCGTCTTCCTCAACGCGACCTTCGGCCAAGGCTCCCCCGCCTACACCTGCGACTGGAGCTACGGGGCTACCGTGGTGGCCTCCTGCCCAGGGTCCGCGACGACCCTTGACACCATCTACGAGTGGGCGACCGTTGGCACGTACACGGTCACCTTCACCGCGACCGACGCGGCGGGGGCCTCGGTCGCGGAGCGGTTCGTCCTCACCGTTTCGCCCACCATGACGGGGCTCTCCCTCTCCGCTCAGTGGTCGCCCGTGGACGCGGGGGCCCTCGACAACCTCACCCTCTCCTTCCAGAACGGATTGGCGCCGTTCTCCTTCTCCTGGCAGTTTGGCGACAACCGCACGGCGGAGACCCTCGTGGCGTGGGCCCGGCACGGCTGGCTCCTCCCCGGGAGCTACGCGATCAACGTCACCATCCACGACGCAGAGCGGGCGAACGTCTCCGTGACCCTCACGCTCACGGTCTCTCCGGCTCTTGCGGTTCCGTGCGCGCCTGTCAGCCACGGGACCCTCCAGACCAACGACACCCTCAACTTCACGCTCTCGTGCGCGAGCGGGGGGGTCGGCCCTTACCAGTACCACTGGAGCTTCGGGGACGGGGGTGGGCTCACGAGCACCGGTCCCTGGGGGACCCACGCGTTCTCCTCGGCCGGACAGTACCAGGTCTCGCTGACGGTCGCCGACGCCGGCGGGGGCAACGCGACCTCTGTCGGCCTTGCCCTCCAGGTCCAGAACCCTTCACCCGGGCCGGGACCGGGCCCCGGCTCGAACAACCCCCTTGGCCGCTCGGGGATCTCCGCAGCCGAGGGGTTCCTGATCGCGGCGGTGGTCGGCGTGGTGGCCCTCCTCGGGGTCACGGCGGCCCTGGCGCTGCGCCGGAGGACCCGACGCGGCCCCAGCCTCGCCTCGGCGGGCTCGGGCGGCTCCGGTGGCCGCGCGGATGCAACCCCGCACCTCCGGATGAGCCTGGCGACCCGCCCGGACCAGACCGAGTCGGAGCTCCTTGAGGCGGTCTCCAGGGAGAGCGGCCTCGACCAAGGCACGGTCGGGACGCAGCTCGCTCTTCTCGTCAAGGAGGGGACGGTCCGGCGAACGGGCGACGGACCGGACGCCACCTACCGCCTGCCGGGCGCCGAGGCCTCCGTCTCGGGCGGAGGGGAAGACCCGAAGGAGGGGGTGGGGACGACGGCCCAGGACGCGAAGGAGGAGAGGGAGATGGCGGCTCAAGGGAAGAGGATCGAGGCCGAGGTCGCCCAAGTCCTCCCCGAATCAGGGTACGTCGGGCTTCAGGAACTCGCCAGCGAGCTCAAGGTGACGCAGCCGCGGCTGCTCTCCCAGCTCTACGTGATGGAGGCCCGGGGCGACGTCAAGATGAAGGAGCTCGTGAAGGGCTCGGGCCAGGTCGTGGTCACGAGAGGGGATTCCTTGGTCATGTACCCGGCTCAGCCCCGCCCCCTGCCGCGGGAGGACGACTCCCCGGCGGGCTCGGACGGGCGCGGGCCTACGCCGGGACCTTCCTCGCCTTCGGACCTGCGACTTGGACCGTAGCTTCCCGTATCTCGAGCGCAGCCCCTTCCAGGTCCCTGAGGGAGCGCATCAGGCCCGTGCCTGCGAAGGTGGCCTTCCGCAGGTAGAGGGGTGCTGGGCCCGCCTTCGGAAGCTGGTAGGTCCCTCCGTCCTGCGTCGCCCGACGGTAGGCCAGGTACTCTTCCTCGGGCATGATCCAGGCGAGAGTGTCCAGGGTCCTGGTGTTCCGGCTCTTCGGGTCCCACTCGGTCTGCATCCCTAGGAACTTCTCCACCTTGTCGGGGAGGTTGAACGTGAAGGTCTGGCCCGGGAGGGCCTGGGCGATGACCTTGTGCTGGATCAGGCTCTCGGCGAAGAGGCGCGCCGAGGCGAGCTCGTTGATGACCCGCACCACCCCCGGCCCCCGGTCCAGGAATGCCAGCATGCGTTCCTCGGGGGTGAGGGGCTCCCCCTTCGACCGGGGGACGCCCAGGAGGTCGTGGACCTCCGTCCCGAGGCCCAGGGAGCCCCACGAGGGGCTCACGGTCTTGAACACCCTCCAGGCTTCCGCCGGCATGGGAATCAGGAGGTAGCAGAACGTGAATGGATAAGAAGGTGCCTCTGCATAATGGAGGCGTGAATATCTTCATATATCGACCGTGCTTCACCTCCCATCATGAGCGGCTCTCCCCTCGAGAACCCTGCCCGAGCCCCCCCTGACGCCGACCGCCCCCGCGCCCGCCCCCGGAGCCGCTGGCCCCGCCTGGACCTCTGGCCGCTCGCCCTCGCGGCCCTGCTCGCGATGGCGGCCGTCGTGGTCGCCCCGGCCCAGGCCGAGCCTGTCCCCGCGGTGGGGGCCACCCCCCACGCGGTCGTTCACGCGACGGCGGGATCGAACTGCCAGAACGCGACCTGCGACCTCTCTGCTACGCTGACCAACATCCAGTACTTCCTGATCGGGATCGCGGTCCTGCTCGCGGGGGTCGCCTTTGCCATCTACGGCATCCAGCACATGCTGGGTTCGCTCGAGGAGATGGACCCGAACAAGAAGGCGCAGCGACAGAAGCAGTTCACCAGCATCGTCGTCGGGCTCGTCACGGTCCTGATGTCCGTGGTCCTGGTCTCCGTCGCCCAGGGCCTCATCGTCGGGTGAGGAGGACGGACGATGACGCTCCGTTCGTTCAAGGGCACCCGCTGGCCCACCGTCTGCGCCTGCGGATGCGAGACTCCCATCCCCGTGAGCCCCGACGTCGCGATCGCCGTGGACCTCGACGCGCGGCCGCGGAAGACGTGGCTGTACGAGCACGCGCCCCGCGAGGGGAGCGGCAGCTCCGCGACCTCCGGGTCCGGGCGCCCCTCCTCGCCCTCGACGGAAGGACCCTCTCGCGGTCCGTTGCCCGCACACGGGACCGCAGGTTCCGCCGCAGCGGCTCGCCCACCCGCGGAGCCTGCCGCCAAGAGCTTCTCTCGAGGTGAGCCGCGGCTCCTGAAGGTGGAGGGGCAGCGATGGGCCTCGAAGTGCGCCTGCGGGTGCGGCTCGATCATCCCTCCGGGGGAGAACGTCCAGCTCGTCGTCGAGCTGGGGACCCGGCCGCGCAAGGTCTGGATCCCCGAGCACAGCCCGGAGGCGGGCGCCGCCCGGGCCTCTTCCGGACCCGCCACCCGAACCGCGGCCTCCCCGGGGGCCCCATGAGGCTCCGGACGGTCACGGGCCAGCGCTGGCCCGCGAAGTGCGCCGACGGGTGTGGAGCGGAGATCCCCTCGGGCCCCGATGTCCAGGTCGTGGTCGATCTCGAGGCTCGGCCCCGCAGGGCGTGGCTCCCTGAGCACTCGCCGGATGCGGGCACCTGGAAGAGAGGCGGTCCCAGCGGGGACCCCGACAACCCGCCCCCTCAGACCTCACGCCCGGGCTACCCCAGACCCCAGCAGGCTCCGTCGAGGTCCTCGTCAACCCCTCCCTCCACGCCACCCCCAGCTCGTAGCGGCCCCGCCCCTATCGTCTCCGTCGAGGTCGAGGAGACCCAGGGAGACCCGGTTCCCGGGCCGATGCTCGGCAAGCCCTGGGCGGGAGGC
>JAJYEA010000040.1 GCA_021790425.1 Thermoplasmata archaeon
CCGATCTGGAGCCTGGTCCTGGTCTCCCCACGGACCATGCGGTCGCGGGTGCTCGAGCTGTTCCGGAAATACCATTTCCGGGCCATCCCGGTCGTGGACAACTCCCGAAAGATCCTCGGGGTGATCCGCGAGAAGGATGCCTTCGTGCTCGAGAATGAAGAAGAGCGCGCGAAGCGCGTGCTCTGACGGGCGTCGGGGACCCCCCGGCGGAACGAGGACGACCCCTCAGGGACCTTCTCGGGCCCCATCGCCATTCCTACGGTGTGGACCGGGCACGGAAACCGACCCCAGAGTGTGTGCTCCCCGGCTCTGACCTCGAGGGTTCTTTCCTCGGCGAACCTCGGGAGACAGCGGGCAAGGTTCCTCGCTCCACGAGGCTCCGGAGGCACCCGATATCGTCGCCCTTCTTCCGCTGACACACCGGCGCGGACGTATGGCGGTCCATTTCGTGCTCCAGATCGATTGACAGACCGAGGCGGCGCTCCACCAGTACGTCGGGGGCCCCTCCGACCTGATCGAGAAGCTTGGTGGCCGGTCCATCGTCGCCAGCAGGGACTTCCAGCGGCTGGAAGGCCCCTGGAAGCCGGGCCGGCGGATCGTCCTCGAATTCCCATCGGTGGAATCCTTCCGGAGCTGGTACGACCCGGAGGAATACCGGCCCCTGCGCACCTTCCGGCTCCAAGGCTCCGAGTCGGAAGCGGTCGTCACTACCGGGTTGTGACGCGGGCCCCGGGAGGACGGAGGGGCCCTTTCTCCCCGCTCACAGCAGACATAAGCCCGGGTCACTTGGGAGATGGCCATGGTCACGAAGAGGCAGGCACTGGCAACCAACCGCAAGAGGTGGGACGCCCTCGTCCCCGTGCACGCCAAGTCCCGTTTCTACTCGGTCCAGGACTTCAAGGACGGGAAGACCAGCCTCCAGTCGGTGGAACTCGCCGAGGTGGGGAACGTGCGAGGGAAGAGCCTCCTCCACTTGCAATGCCATTTCGGGATGGACACGCTTTCCTGGGCAAGATTGGGTGCCCGGGTCACCGGTGTCGATTTTGCCCCGGAGGCGATCAGGACGGCCAAGTCCTTGTCAAGGGAATTGAAGGTCCCGGCCCGCTTCGTCTGTTCCGACCTCTACGAACTGCCGCGTCACTTGAAGGGAAAATTCGATGTCGTGTTCACTTCCTACGGGGTCCTCTGTTGGCTGCCCGATCTCCCTCGCTGGGGTCGTGTGGTGGCCCATTACTTGCGTCCGGGGGGCGCGTTCCACCTGGTGGAGAGCCATCCGTTCACTCAGCTGCTGGACGAGGGGGGCCGGGTTCCCCGTCTGAGCGACCGGGGTCAGTACTTCAACAGCGCCGAGCCGCAGGCATACACCCAAGAGGGGTCGTACGCCGATGGCACGCTGGACCGCAAGATGACCAGCTACGAGTGGTCCTTCTCCCTTTCGGAGGTCGTGAACGCCCTCACCGGCGCAGGTTTGCACCTCGACTTCCTCCACGAGTTCCCCTTCGAGGCATGGAGGCGATACCCCTGGTTCGTGAAGGGAAAGGATGGCTACTGGCATCCCCGCAAGCGAGGGTTCGCCTACCCCTTGATGTTCTCGCTGAAGGCCACGAAACCCGCGTGAGCCGTGGGGGACACCGAAGTCCCTACGGCGTGACGGAGGCACGCGAACCGACTAGAGCGTTCGACACCCTCCATTGACCGCTCGCGCAATACTTGCATGAACCGCTATTACCTTGTCAGGCTGTCGCATGACCTCATGAAAGAACGCAACCGTCGGGCCGCGGGCCCCTCCCACTGGACCATCCCATTCCTTCTGATTTCTCTGCTCGTGCTTTCCTCCCTTCTGGTGTTTCCACAAGGGCAAGGCAGCTCGGTGCCCCCCGCGCGTGATCTCGCGCGGGACGGACTCCCCTCGGCCCGGAAGGAGATGCACCGGCCGACCGGGGTACTCCGGACCGCCGCCCTGCCCACCACTTCGGTGGCCGGGCAGGTGAACGCCACCTTGGACCTCCTCAACGGGACGCTGGTGAACGGGAACCTCAACAACACCTACAACTGCATGAATCCGACCTACCTGGCCTATGCGCCTTCGGATCAGGACTTCTACGTCACCTGCACGACCATCTCGCCCGTGAACTTGGACTCGGTCCTGGTCCTCTCGGGGGCAACCGGGAAGCCGGTGAAGAACATCGAGGTGGGAGTCTCTCCGAACGACGTGGGCTACGACAGCTCCACCGGGGAGATCTACGTGGCCAACGGGGCGACCAACAATGTGTCGGTCATATCCACCACGACCAACACCGTCGTGGCGAGCGTTCCCGTGGGGCTTGGCCCGTGGACGCCCGCCTACGATCCCCTGGACGGCGATGTCTACGTCTCGAACGACGTCTCGGGCAATATCTCCGTGATCTCGGGGACCTCCCACGCCGTCGTCGCATCGCTCCCCTGCGGCTCCCGGCCCGAGGGGATGCTCTTCGATCCTGTGAACGGCTACCTCTACGTGGCCAACTACGGCTCGAACAACCTCACCGTGATCAACGGGTCGACCAACGCTCCGGTGGGCCAGATCCGCGTGGGATCCGGTCCGGAGGGAGTGGCCGTGGACCCTTCCCGCGCGGAGCTCTTCGTGACCAATGACGTTTCCGACAACGTCTCCGTCATCTCGACGGCCACGGACACCGTCCTCGGCAACATCCCGGTGGGGTTCCAACCGTGCGGGTTGGTCTACGATGCGGCCATGGGTTCGATGTTTGCCACCAACTTCGGTTCCAACAACCTCACGGTGATCAACGACACCTCGCTGACGGTGCTCGAGTCGCTGCCCGCCGGCACCGGGCCGCAGAGCGCGAGTTACGACCCCGCGACCGGCGACGTCCTCGTGGTCAACTACGCCTCGAACAACATCTCGTTCCTATCGGGCGCCAGCGGCGCGCTGGTGCGGAGCGTCTACACCTTCTCGAGCCCCTCGGGGGTCGCCTACGATTCGGCATCGGGGAGCGTGTACGTGGCCGACTCCGTTTCGAGCGTGTTGCAGGTGGTCTCTCCGTCCCACGCCCTTCAACCTGCGGTGATCCCGGTGGGGGCGAATCCCTCCGGGCTCGCCTACGACGCAGCGAACCAAGACCTCTACGTGACCGACCAAGGCGCGGGGACGGTCTCCGTGGTGTCCACCGTCAACGATACCGTGGTGGCCACTCTGCCCGTCGGGAGCAGCCCGCAGGGGGTGACCGTCGACAATCAGACCGGGGACATCTACGTGGCGAACTACAACTCCGCGAACGTATCCGTGATCAACGGGACCACCAATCACGTCAACGCCTCGGTGTCCCTCCCGGGAGGCCCCCAGAACCTGTGCTACGACCCCCTCGATGGAAAGATCTACGTCTCCGACGAGTCCTCCGACTCGCTCTCGGTCATCGAAGGGAAGAACGGGTCGGTGACCTCCAACATTCCCCTGACGACCTCTCCGACCGGAGTGGCCTGCGATGGGGCCACGGGAGATATCTTCGTGGCAGAGCCCTTCGTGGACAATGTCTCGGTCTTCGCCGGGAGCACGGGCCTCCTGTTGCGCAACTTCACCGTGGGCCACGCTCCGGAGGCGACCGCCTGGGATCCCGCGAACGGGGACATCTATGTGGGGAACGCCGGCTCCGGGAACGTGACCGTGCTCTCCGGTCTGACCCTGACGGCGCTGGGGGACTTCCCGGTCGGGTACGGTCCCGCGGGGATCGGGATGAACGGGGCGAACAGCTCCGTGTACGTCTCGAACACCGTGTCGGGCACGCTCTCGCTGGTCTACGCCCCCGTCTCGCCGGTGACCGTGAGCATCGCGGCCAACCAGACGAGCGGGCAGTCCCCCCTCCCGGTGAGCTTCACCTCCTCCTATGCGGGGGGCTCCGGCACCTTCGCGCGCTGGTCGTGGAGGTTCGGGGATGGGGGGACCGCCGCGGTACCGGACCCCCAGTACTCGTACGCCGCTCCGGGCTCCTACCTTGCCTGGCTCAACGTCACCGACTCGGCCGGCCGCACGGGGACCTCCAACGCCATCGTCATCACCGTCACCCCCGACCTTGCCGTGACGGCCAGTGCCAACGTGACCCAGGGGTTTGCCCCGCTCTCGGTCGGGTTCTCGGCACGACCCTCGGGAGGAACCGGGGTCTACACCGGCTTCGTCTGGTCGTTCGGGGACAACACCTCCGGCGTCGCGGAGAACCTTTCCCACCTCTACGTCACCCCGGGGAGCTACTCGGCGTCCGTGACCGTGACCGACAGCGCGGGTCGCACGTATGTCTCCGCGCCCGTCGTCATCACGGTGCTGGCCCCCTACCTCACCTCCGTCGGGGTCTCCCCGGTCAACGCCACGTTGTACTTCCTGGGCAACGAGACGTTCACCTCCCAGATGGCGTGCACGGGAGGGAACTGCCCGGTGGGAGCCGTCTATGACTGGTCATTGAACGATTCCCTGGTATCGCTGCAGAGCAACACGGGGAGCTCGGTGAACCTCACGGCAGGGCAGCTTTCCGGCTGGGCGGGCCTTGAGGTCACCGTCACCCTCGGCAACCGAACGGTGCAGAGCGCCGTCGTTCCCATCCAGGTCCGGGCTCCCGTCCTCTCCTCCGTGACCGTGACCCCCTCCTCGATCAGCGTCCCCCTCGGCGGCGTGGCGGAGGTGCAGGCCTCGATCGTCTGTGCCGGCGGGCCATGTCCCGCGGGCGCCTACTACCGCTGGACCCTCTCGAGCGGCCTGGGCCAAGTGGGCCCCCAGGGCAACTCGGTGGTCAATTTCACCGCGGGGATGACCGCAGGCACGGTCGTGCTCTTCCTCAACGTCACACTGGGGGGGATCACGGTGGTGGGCCCGCAGGTGCCCATCACGGTCCAGCCGGGGCCGGGAGGGGGCGGAGGTTCCAACGGCGAAGTGATCTGGTTGTCCCTTGCCCTCGTGGGCGGCGTGGCGATCGTCCTGGTGGTGGTCCTCCTGGTCGTCCGGAAACGACGGGCGAAGGATCCCCCTGCGCAGCAACCCGCGGCGTACGTCTACTATCCGGGACCGGAGTCTCCCCCTCCCCCCTACTACCCACCCCAGCAGTAGCCGGTGGACCGGAGGCGAGCGCTCTTCGGGCCCCCGAGCGGGCCCGTGGGCCACAGTGCGTTCCGGGCCGGCCCCGGGGTGGGCAGCCCCGGGCGCGGGCCGATCCCGACGCTATTCTGACCGCGGGGTGACGAAGGACTCGCAGAGGGGGCAGATCAGGACCTTCACCGTGAGGGTGTTGTCGACCGGCTGGACCTCCTCTCCGGATTCGTCCAACTGGTACGACTCGACCGTGAGGTTGACGCTGTACTCCTCGAAGGGCAGCGAGGTGCGGAGCGCCTGGGCTTCCTTGAGCTTGGCCAGCGCCCCCTGGGTCTTCTGGGCCTCTTGGCGGAGGCGGAAGATGGCCAGCCGCGCCTGTCCGGAGAGGTTGTGGCGTCCCTCGCTCTCCGCCTCGGTGGCGACGAGCGAATCCCAGACATCCTTCAAGCCCGGTATCAGGTCGACCATCGCCTCGGGTTCGCGGGTGACCGTGTCCCACGTGAGGTCCTTCCGGAGCCTCTTCACGAAGGCTTCGAGCTTGGTGATCTGCGCCTCGGTCGCTGCGACCTTCTTCTCGAGCCGCGCGGACTGGTCGGCCGAGGACTGGGCGATCCGCTCGACCTCGTCCTTGACCAGCGACTGGACGTCCCGCTTGGTTCTGCGGCAAAGGTAGCAGGTCTCCTCCTTCATAGGAGCTTCCTTCTTCGACACCATGAATATTCGTTTCAATATCCCGTGGGGCTATAAAACGAAAACCCCGGAGTGCATCGAAAACCACCCGTAAATGGCGGGCAGGCCGGTACCGACCCGTAGTGTACAACGCCCGAACAAGCCCCGGACGGGGGGCGATGGCCCGTGGGAACAACCTTAATCCGCCCCCGGTCGTCTCGCCTCCGGGCCTGTAGCATAGCCCGGACGATGCACCGGCCTTCTAAGCCGGTGAACTGGGGTTCGAAAGCCAGGGCCGGAACGACCCTGGCCGGCAATCCCCACAGGCCCGTTTCCACTGTCGGAACTAACGTTTTAAGGGCTCGTCGGCTCCCTCTGGGCACCCCCATGGCAGGCGAAGCCTCTCCGAGCAAGAACGGCACTTCCTACGGCGCAGATTCGATCCAGATCCTTGAGGGCTTGGCCGCGGTCCGCAAGCGCCCCGCGATGTACATCGGTTCGACGGACGGGCGGGGGCTCCACCACCTGATGAACGAGGTGGTCGACAACTCCATCGATGAGGTGCTCCGCGGCGCCTGCACGTTCGTCGACGTGGTGATCGGCAAGGACGGCACGATGACCGTCTCGGACAACGGAGGGGGTATCCCCGTCGAGACCCATCCCCGCTACAACCGTCCCACGCTCGAGATCGTGATGACCGTGCTCCATGCGGGGAGCAAGTTCGACAAGCACACGTACAAGATCTCGGGAGGACTGCACGGGGTGGGCGTCCACGTGGTCAATGCCCTCTCCGAGTTCCTGGAGGTCCGCGTCAAGCGGAACGGGAAGCGCTACTTCCAACGGTTCGAGCGCGGGAACCCCGTCGCCCCGATCAAGGAGGAAGGGGATGCCTCCGAGACCGGCACTTCGGTCCGCTTCAAGCCCGATGCCGAGATCTTCGAGACGGTGGTCTTCGAGAAGCCCATCGTGGAGCACCGGCTCAAGGAGCTCGCCTTCCTCAACCCCGAGGTCACCATCCATTTCACGGACGAGCGGGAGAACTATGAGACCACCCTCCACTACTCGGGAGGATTGGCCGAGTACGTCGCGGAGCTCAACGCCAACAAGAGCCCTCTCTTCGCCCCTCCCGCGAATATCAAGGCGAACCGGCAGGACGTGGACGTCGAGATCGCCCTCCAGTACGACGACGGCTACAACGAGGTCGTCCTCGCCTACGCGAACAACATCCCCACGATCGACGGGGGAACCCACGTGGAGGGCTTCCGCGCGGCCCTCACCCGGTGCTTCAACGACTACGCCCGGAACCGGGGGTTCATCAAGGGGGACAAGGAAGGACTGACCGGCGAGGACGTGCGCGAGGGGCTCACCGCGGTGGTGACGGTCAAGATCCTCGAGCCCCAGTTCGAGGGACAGACGAAGGGCCGCCTCGGGAACTCCGAGGTCAAGGGGATCGTGCAGTCCGTCGTGAACGAGAAGTTCTCCGAGTACCTGGACGAACACCCGGCCCACGCGCAGGCGCTGGTCTCGAAGGCGCTGCAGGCGGCCGAGGCCCGTGAGGCCGCCCGGAAGGCGCGGGAACTGACGCGCCGCAAGGGCCTGCTCGAGGGAGGAGGGTTGCCCGGGAAGCTGGCCGATTGCCACTCCAAGGACCCCTCGGCGTGCGAGCTCTTCCTCGTGGAGGGAGAGTCGGCCGGCGGGAGCTCCAAGCAGGGCCGGAACCGGGAGTACCAGGCGGTCCTCCCGCTCCGCGGCAAGATCCTGAACGTGGAGAAGGCCCGGCTGGACAAGATGCTGCAGAACGAGGAGATCGTGAACCTGATCACCGCGATCGGGACGAGCGTGGGGGACGAGTTCGACATCTCGAAGCTCCGCTACCACCACATCGTGATCATGACGGATGCCGATGTCGACGGCTCGCACATCCGCACGCTCCTGCTCACCTTCTTCTACCGGAAGATGCACAACCTGGTGGAGGGAGGGCACATCTACATCGCCCAGCCGCCGCTCTACCGCCTCGCGAAGGGGAAGGAGGTGATCTACGCATTCTCGGACGCCGAGCGCGACAAGAAGGTCTCGGAGTGGGGAGGCATGCGGGGCGTCACCATCCAGCGCTACAAGGGGCTGGGGGAGATGAACCCCGCCCAGCTCTGGGAGACCACGATGCAGCCGGAGACCCGCACCATGCTCCAAGTGACCGTCGAGGACGCCCAGCGGGCGAACGAGCTCTTCACGATCCTCATGGGCGAGAAGGTAGAGCCGCGCCGGGACTACATCGCCGCCCATGCCCACGAGGTCACGAACCTCGATATCTGAGCCGCGGCGCTTCCCGCGGGTGCGGGCCGCCGAGGGAGGCTAGCCCTGGGGGGGCGGGCCGGTCTCCACCCACTCCGGGAGGGGTCCGGCGGCGCCGTCGTACAGGGCGGGCGGCGGTTCGGACGCGGCGGACGATTCCCGGTGACGCCGTCGCCGGAAGTAGACCACGATGGCCACCGCGACGAGGAGCGCGACCACGAGTAGGAGGATCAGGATCTCGGTCCAGGGCGGGCCGCTCGTCGTCCCGCCGCCGCCGGCCCCCTGGGTGACCTCCAACGCCCCGGAGGAGCTGCTCAACTGCCCCGACGAGTCGTGGACGATCACGGTGACCGTGAAACGGCCGGTCTGGGAGGGCGTGCAGTTGAGCGTGCTCACGTTCTTCGAGCTACACCCCGCGGGAAGGCCCGTGTAGGTGTAGGTATAGGGAGGCGCGCCCCCGGAGACGACCGACTCGAGATGCGTGGTCGCCCCGGCCACCACGGGGTCCGGCGAGGGGACGAGCGAGACCGAGAGCGGCGCCACGACCGCCGGAGTGACCTCCAGCGTGGTCGTGGCCGTCACGGACTTCCCGACCGGGTCCGACACGGTGACCGAGAGGTTGAAGGTCCCCGGGCCCGAGGGAGTGCAGTTCAGGAGGGAGGCGTTCGCGGTGGTGCATCCCGGCGGGAGGTTCGCGTAGGAGTACGTGTAGGGGGTCACCCCTCCCGAGGCGGAGACCGAGAGCACCGTGGAGTTCCCGACGGGGATCACGGAAGGCGTCGCCGTGAAGGAAGCGATCGTCGGGGGAGACGTGGGGAGGGCCAGCGTGAGGTTCACGTAGCTGACCCGGCCCTGGCGCACCGTCACGGGCACGGACGAGGTCACGTATCCCGGGGCGGTGGCGGCCACCGTGACGGTCCCCGGGCTCTCCAGCACTGTCGCCCGTCCCCGGGGGGTCTCGATCGGGGCTCCCCCGACCGTGACCGAGGCGTTCGCGGGGGACACATCCACCCGGATCTCCCCTCCCGAGACGCGTCCGTAGACGTTACCGTCCTCGCCGCCGAAGTAGGTGCCCGAGGGTGTCGAGAGCACCGGACCGAAGAAGGAGGAGCCGCTCGCCAGGGTACCCGAGGGGGTCCCTGAGGGCGTGAACCAGTACACGTCTCCGCCCTGGGTGTCGACCACCATGTTCGAGCCCTGGACGACCGGTGCCCCGGCCGCCATGCTGTGGGTCACGTAGGACCAGGTGGGGGCGAGGCCGGGAAGACTGAAGGCGCGGAAGGTGCCGTTGTCCCCCACGTAGAGCGAACTCCCCCAGCAGAGGGGAGTGGCGGTCGAGTTGCCGAGCGGCGCCACCGGACCGACCGCGCCAGTGGCCAGGGTGATGGGGTAGAGTCCCCCCGCGGGGCTGGTGACGTAGCCCGTCGAACCGCACACGGCCCCGCCCCCGAAGACCCCGCCAGGGATCGGGGCGGTCCAGAGGGGGGTCCCGTTGAGCGTGACCGCGATCACGCCGTCCTGCGTCGCACTGAGCAGGAGGGTGCGGTCCGAGGGGTCGTAGACGGGCGCCGCGTAGATCGGGGCCTGGCTCACATGCTTCTCCCAGAGCAGCCCGGTGGGGGCGCCCCCGATGGCGAAGAGCGTGCCGTTCTGGAGCGCCCCGTACAGGGTGTTGTTCACGTCCGTGAGATTGCCGTAGATCGGCGCGCCCAGCGAGAGGTTCCACGCCAGGCTGCCGTTGGGCGCGTAGGCCGCCACCGTCCCGAGCAACGTCGTGGCGACGGCCCCCCCGCCGGGGAGGGGCGTCGGGGCCGCGCGACAGGCCGAGCCGAGCGGCCGTGCCCAGTTCAGGGCGCCGGTGACCGCATCCAGGCTGCGCAGCACACCGTCCAGCCCGCACGCGTAGAGGGCGCCGCCGGAGGCCGTGGGAGGGGCGGCGAGGACGTTCGAGGTCTGGTAGGTCCAGTTGACCTCCCCGTTCGTCAGCAACGGGGGGACGTAGGACCCCTGGTACCCCGAGGCCACGGGCTGGGAGGGCCACGGGGTCCCGAACGTCTCGTTCGCGCTCCCGTAGTCCGACCCCGGGAGCGGGGCCCGGGGGGATTCGGAGAAGTTGAAGAAGTCGAGCGGCAGGTTCGCGTTCCCGTCCAGCCAGCTCAGCGAGGGGAGACCCCAGTTCCACTCGATGAAGTGGAGCAGGGAGGAGGGGGTCAGGAAGGAGTGGGAGACGTAGTTCTCCCGGGAGTAGGGGGAGATCACGATGAGCGGGACCCGGAGCCCCGTCCCGTACGGGGTGGCGGACGGGCTCGGGCTCGAGTCGAAGAACCCTCCGCCCTCGTCGAAGGTCACGAAGATCGCGGTGTTGTTCCAGTACGAGCTGTCCTCGACCGCGTGCACGAGCGAGAGGACCGACTGCTGGCCCTGCGTGATGTTCCCGCCCAGGAAGGAGACGGAGTTCCCGCTGGGGTGCTCCGTGCAGCAGAGCCAGTCGGAGGTGAACCAGGAGACGGACGGGAGGCTATTCGTGCCGAGGTCCGTGTAGAGGTTCTGGTAGTTCTGGAGCTGCGGGATGGAGCCGTTCGCGTTGTACTCGGACTGGAGCCAGCTCATGTAGAGCATGGGCGCCAGCTGCGCGGCGGGGTCCGTGGAGGAGAGGTAGGAGAAGTACCAGCAGGGGTCCGTGGGGAAGAGCGCGAAGGTGCAGCCGGAACCGGGGTACTCGTTGTAGCTCCCATCGAAGGAGGCCCAGGAGACCCCCGCGTTCTGGAGCTCCTGGGGCAGGTTCGGGAAGGTGACCACGTTGCCCGGGGGGCTCCCGTCCCCGAGCACCGGCCCGGAGGTCGTCGCGTAGTAGTAGAACCGGTTGGGGAGGGTGGGGCCCGCGAAGTCCGTGTAGTAGTTGTCGGAGAGCCCGTACTCCTGGGCGAGCCCCAGGTCGTTCGCCACGATGTAGGGGGGCATGAGACTGTCCGGGATCGCCCCGTTCGCGTAGTAGAACCCGTCCATCGACCCGTTGTCCTCCTCGGCCCGGATGTACGTCTCCGCGTGCTCCGGGTTCGAGAAGCTCTGGTTCGAGGCGTAGTTCCAGTTCGAGACGTATTCCCCCTGGTAGGAGCTCACGTTCTGCTGGGTCGAGGGCTGGGGCACCCCCCCGGGGGGAAGCCCGAAGGCCCCCGGGTAGTCCCAGAAGTAATTGTCGAAAGCGTGGTTCTCCTGGATCACGACGATCACGTGCTGGATCGGGGTCCGGGTGAGATGGGTCTCCGGGGAGGGGGATCCCACCGCCGCCGCGTGGGCGGGGCCGGGAATTACGATCCCGGAGGCGAGCAGGAGCAGCACCGTCAACGTGGCCCGGGTCGTCGCCGACGTCCGGGAAGGAGGGGGGGTCCCTTGCCGTCCGGTCCGGCGAGGGCCGGGGGACGGGCGCGGAAGGTCTGGAACTGGTGCGCGGGCGCGAATGTACCTCTAAGGCCAGAATGGAATATAGAGTCTGTGGGAAACGTCGATACTCAGGGTCCGGGCCCGCCTCAGTGGAGCGCCACGAACTGGTGGGCCGCGGCGTTCAGGGCCGTCACGATCGGGGTCGGGTAGATCCCGAGCGCGATCAGGAGCACCGCGCAGGCCACGATGACGCCCATCCGCGCGTAGCCCATCGCCCGGAACTCGCTGATGGCCACTGAGGGTTGGGGGTCGGTGGGCGATGTGGAGCTGCCCAGGGTCGAGGACGCGAGGGAGCGGGTCCCCCCGTGCGCGTCCGGGCTCCCCGTCTCCTCGGGCATGTAGATGTGCTTCAGGATCCGGGCGTAGTAGAAGACCGAGATGGCGCTGTTGAGGAGCCCGACGATCGCGAGGATCGCGAAGAGCCCCCCGGCGAGGATGGCCGAGAAGAAGAGGTAGAACTTGCCGACGAAACCGAGCGTGAGGGGGATCCCGGCCATCGAGAGGAGCATGATGGCGAAGCTCGCCGAGAGGATCGGTCGCCGGTGGCCGAGCCCCTTCCAGTCGGTGATGAGCGGCCCCACCCCGATCGCCGCGGCCGCGGCCACCGCCACGAACGCGCCGCCCTTCATGAGGACGTTCGCGACCATCTGCAGGGTCGCCGCGGAGAGGGAGGGGGTCGTGTTGACCGCCAGCCCGATGAGCATGTAGCCCGCCTGGGAGATGGAGGAGTAGGCCAGCATCCGCTTCATGGTCTGCTGCTGGAGGGCGAGGACGTTCCCCACGGTCATCGTGGCGATCGCGAGCCCGCCCATCATGATGGCAAGCGCGTAGCCGTTCCCGGCGGTGTCAAAGACGCGGACCGCCCCGACGAAGATCGCGAAGAGGGCGAAGAGCCCCATCTTCTTCGAGCCCGCCGATAGGTAGGCGGAGACGACGGCCGGGGCCCCGTCGTACACATCGACGGCCCACATGTGGAAGGGGACGAGGGTGACCTTGAAGCCGAGGCCGACGGCGATCATGGCGAACCCGACGAGCGCGAGCGAGGGGTCCGAGGGCACCTGGGAGAAGGCGAGGAGCGAGGTCGTCCCGTACGCGCCGAAGACCAGGCTCGCGCCGAAGAAGCTGATCGTGGTGGAGAAGGCGCCGATGATGTAGAACTTCATCGCCGCCTCGAGCGCCCGCCGGTCCTTGCGGGTGTACCCGACCAGCACGTACGTCGAGATGCCCGTGACCTCGACCGCCAGGAGGAGCAGGATCAGGTCGCCCGAGATCGCGACGAGGAGCATGCCGAGGCTCGCCAGGAGCAGGAGCGCGTAGAACGTCGGCGTGCCGTCAGGGTCCTCCGCCTCGGAGAGGCTCGCGATGGCCACCAGGGCGGCGATCGCGAGGAAGATCCCCTGGAAGACGATCCCGAGGGAGGTGAAGAGGATCGGGCCCTGCGCGGTGCCGTTCCACGAGGCCGGGAGGGTGGAGAGGGCGTGGAACGGCCACGTCCCGAGGTCCGCCAGGACCTCGACGAAGGCCACGATCAGGAAGAAGGCGCTGACCCCGCCGAGCGTGGTCCGGCGGTGCTCCCCCGCCACGTCCAGGAGGAAGACGACGAACGTCGCGACCAGGAGCGTGAGCTCCGGGAGGTACGGCAACAGGTAGGGGAGCGCGACCATCTCCGCGGGACCTCAGGGCGACGTGGGGCAGACCCCCGGGCCCCCGTAGTGGCATCCGACGAAGATCGCGGTGTGCGGGATGTACGTGACGATGAGGAACGGCAGGATCCCGTAGAGGACGATGAGCGAGACGAGCAGCACCATGGCGAGGAGCTCGTGCGTGGGTAGATCGTGCGCCGTATCCGGTACCCCCCTCGGGGGGCCGAACGCCATTCTCTGGATCATCCAGAGATAGAAAGCAGCGGTGATCACCAGCGCGAGGAGGGGCAGGATGATCCACCAACCGAGCGCCTCCCAGGTGGCGAGCAGGGCCGAGAACTCCGCCGGGAAGCTCACCAGGGCCGGGAGCCCGAGGGAGGCGAGGGAGCCGATCATGAGAATGGTGGTGAGGGCCGGCGTCCGGGAGTTCATCCCGGAGATCGAGGGGATGTCCCGCGTCCCGAAGGTGTGGTGGACGGACCCGGAGAGCATGAACAGGAGCCCGCTCACGAGCCCGTGGGCGAACATGAGGAGCACCGCCGCCGTGACCGAGAGCTGGGTCCAGAGGGCGATCGCAAGGAGGACGATGCCCATGTGGTTGATCGAGGAGTAGGCCACCAGGCGCTTCATGTCCCGCTGGGAGAGGGAGAGGAAGGCCCCCCAGACGATCGAGGCGAAGGCGATCACGAGCACGACGGGCTCGAGCCCGACATGGCCGGCGGGCAGGAGCGGGAAGGCCAGCCGGATGAGCCCGTAGCCGCCCATCTTGAGCAGCATCCCGGCGAGGAGCACGGACCCGCCCGTCGGCGCCTCGACGTGCGCGTCGGGAAGCCACGTGTGGAAGGGGACCATCGGGAGCTTGACCCCGAAGCCGAAGAAGAGGGCCCCGAAGAGCACGACCTGGGTCGCCGGGAGGATGTTCGCGGCGTCCAGGTTCGCGACCCCCTGGGAATTGTTCGCGAGGTTCACGAAGTCGAGCGACGGCCACTGGCCGAGGAAGACCACGGCCAGCAGGCTGACCAGCATGACCACGCTCGCGACGTGGGTGTAGACGAAGAACTTCAGGGAGGCGTAGTGCCGGCGCGGGCCCCCCCAGTGCCCGATGAGGAAGAACATCGGGATGAGCACGATCTCCCAGAAGACGAAGAAGAGCAGGACGTCGAGCGAGACGAAGACGCCGAGGAGACCGGCGTTCGTGAGGGCGACGAGCCCGAAGAAGCCCGCGGCGTCCTTCCGCTCCTCCCAGTGGTAGATGACGGTGGCCACGCTGAGGATCGCGGAGAGGAAGAGGAAGGGCAGGCTGATGCCGTCGATCCCCACGGTGTAGTTGACCGCGAGCGACCCGCCGTTCGTGGTGGCGAACGTCAGCCAGTGGTAGCTCTCGACGAAGCGGTAGTCGAGCGGGTTCCCGTTGAGGAACGTGCCGAGGAACCACATCGACATGGCGAGCGTGCCCACGCTCGTGACCAGGGCGACCCACCGGGCCTTCGCCCCGGCGAAGAACGTGATCGCGGCCCCGGCGAAGGCGATGAGGAGGAGGATCGACAGGTCGTACATCGGCTCACCCACCCCACAGCGTGCCGAGGTAGGGGATCCCGTAGAGCACGAAGATCAGGAGCAGGACGAGCCCGAAGACGATCCACATGGCGTAGCTCGACACCAGCCCCGTCTGCGCGCGCCGGGCCCGCAGGGAGGCCATGGAGAAGACCTGCTCGAACCCGTGGATGGTCCCGTCGATGACGTAGCGGTCGACCCAGTCGAAGACGCGGGCCGCGCCCAGGATGACCCCGTGGGCCAGGCCGTCATAGGCCTCGTCGAAGTAGTACTTCCGCACGAGGACCTTCTGCGGGGCCTTCCAGACGCTGTCGTCCGCGAGGTGGAAGACCCGGCCGTTGCCCCAGAGCGCGAAGGCCACCGCGATGCCCGCGAACGCGAGCGCGAGGGAAGCGATCGCAAGCTCGAGGTCCGCCGCCGCGAACACCCATCCCTTCGAGGTCTGGGTGAAGCCGAAGATCCCGTAGGAGAGCCCGGGGAGCCAGTGGTTGAACCCGCCGATCAGGGGGAAGAAGCCCGCGACGACCGAGAGGGCCGCGAGGGTGACGAGCGGGGCCCGCATGATCCAGCTGGGCTCGTGGGCGTGGTGGGCCGCCTCGCTCCGGCCCTTCGAGCCGGAGAAGGTCAGGAACCAAAGACGGAACGTGTACAGGGCCGTGAGGAAGACCCCGGTCGCGGCCATGAGGAAGAACGGCAGGGCCACGGGGTCCTTCTGCGCCGCGGTCCAGGTGAGGGAGAGGAGGGCGTCCTTGGAGAAGAACCCGGAGAAGGGAGGAACCCCGGAGAGCGCCAGGGCGCCGATGAGCATGGTGTAGCCGGTCACGGGCATCGCCTTGAGGAGCCCGCCCATCTCGAAGAGGTCCTGCGTGTTCAGGGCATGGATGACCGACCCGGCGGACAGGAAGAGGAGCGCTTTGAAGAACGCGTGGGTGAACAGGTGGTACATCCCCGCCCCGGGTCCCACGACGAGGAAGGAGGCCGCCCCCACGGCCATCGTCATGTATCCCAGCTGGGACATCGTGGAGTAGGCGATCACCCGCTTGATGTCGTTCGCGACGAGCCCCATCGTGCCCGCGAAGAGGGCGGTGAACCCCCCGATCCCGAGGATGACGAGCGCCGCGTCGGGCGTGAACCCGAGGTACATGGAGGTGATGGCGAGGAGGAAGACCCCCGCCGCCACCATCGTGGCCGCGTGGATCAAGGCGCTGACGGTCGTGGGGCCCTCCATCGCGTCGGGGAGCCACGTGTGGAGCGGGAACTGGGCGCTCTTCCCGGCGGCCCCGCCCAGGATCATGATGCCGCCGAGGGTCATCAGCGTCTGGTTCGCGGCGCCCGACAGGGCGGAGGCCGCGAGGAAGGGGACGTTCGAGTCCGTGTTCGGCGGCGCGAAGACGAAACCGGAGCAGGCCCACGTCGGGGTCAGATGCCCGGGACAGGAGGCGCCCGGGTAGACCGAGACCGACGAGGCGAAGGCGGGGTTGACCGTCTGCGTCGCGAACGCGGTGAAGAAGATGAACACGCCGACGAAGAACATGACGTCGCCCACGCGGGTCACGAGGAACGCCTTCTTCGCCGCGCTCGCCGCGGAGGGGCGCTTCCAGAAGAAGCCGATCAGGAGGTAGGAGCAGAGTCCGACGAGCTCCCAGAAGAGGATGAACTCGACGTAGTTGTCGGCGAGGACCACGCCGTTCATGGCGGTCAGGAAGAGCATCAGCTCCGCGTAGTAGCGGGGGAGCCCCTCCTCGTGGCCCATGTACTCGATGGAGTAGAGGACGACGAGGAAGCCGACCACGTTCACGACGATGAGCATGAGGGCCCCGAGCGGGCTCACGAGCGTGCCCATGACCAGGTTCGTCCCGTCGGGAAGGGAGAACCAGACGAAGCTCCGGTCGTGGTAGACCGTCGAAGCGGAGGCCTCGGTCAGCGCGATCCAGACCCCGGCGAGGAGCGCGAGGCCCTCGGCGGCGACCGCGATCCACCCGGAGGCCTTCCCGAGGAAGCGTCCCCCCAGCCCCAGGACCAAGAAGGCCAGGGCGGGGATGAGGGGGACGAGGAAGGCGAATTCGAATGCCAGAGCCTCCGACAGATCCCTCCCCTCCTACCTAGAGCTTGAGCTCCATTGCCTGGGCGACGTTCACGCTGCCGATGATCCGGTTGAGGGCGAGCACGATCGCCAGCCCCACCGCGATCTCCGTCGCCGCGAGCCCGATCAGGATCACGGCGATGCTCTGCCCCGACGGGCTCCCCGACGGGGAGTAGGCCGCGAAAGCGATGAAGTTCAGGATGGCGGCGTTCATGATGATCTCGATCGAGACCAGGAGCAGGATGAAGTTCCTCCGGGTGAGCACGCCGAAGATCCCGATGGCGAAGAGGACGCCGCTGAACCCGAGGAGCTCGTCCAGCGGGATCATGCGCCCTCCTCCGACCGGATCGCCTTGCCGCGGCTCTCGTGGGCGAGGTAGATGGCCCCGACCAGGGCGCTCAGCATGACGAGGCCCAGCGCGAGCACCCAGGCCCCGTTGAGGGTGAAGAGGTTCCGGGAGAGGTCGGCCACCGAGTAGCCCTGCCCCGGCTCCGAGGTGTAGACGGACGTGGCCATCTCGAGCATGAGGTAGGCGACCAGGAAGGTGAGCGCCACCGCCGGGGCCCCGATGCCGATCGCGGCCTCCCGGCTGAAGATCCGCTTCCGGACCACCATGACGGCGAAGAGCAGGAGGATGGTCACGGCCCCCGCGTAGACGGCGAGCTGGAGGACCCCGAGGAACGCCGCCAGGAGGAGGAAGTAGGTCAGGGCGAGCGTGATGAAGAACACCGCGATCCACATGATGGTGTGGACGACCTCGCGGGCCATCAGGGCCCCGAGGGCGGTGACGATGCCCGCCCCGGCGACGAGGGCGAACAGGAGTGCGTCGACGTTCACCGGTGCATCCCCCAGTACAGGCACTCTTTCGGGCAGACCGAGATGCACGTGCCGCAACGCACGCACTCGGCGTCGTTCACCGTCGGCTCCTTCCAGATCCGCTTGGGGATCTTCTCCCCGGCCTTCGGGACCGGCTTGGGGATGTCGATCATGGTGATGCACTTCGTGGGGCAGTCGCGGGCGCACGCGTTGCATCCGATGCACAGGTCCTGGTCGAGGAGGATCGAGTCCTCGTTCTTCGGGAGCTCGATCCGGGTGGGGTTCATCGGGAGCTTCGTCTGGAAGACCTCGTGGAGCCGCTGGGGGCTGTAGACCATGTTGGCCCTCGAGGAGGTCGTGATCGTGTAGTTCGGCGTCATGGTGAGGCACCCCTCCGGGCAGGCGTCCGAGCAGAACCCGCAGAAGGAGCACTTGCCGTAGTCGATCTGGGGACAGCGCTTCGTCTTCCCGTCCCCCGTGTCGACCGGCACCATCTCGATGCACGTGTCGGGGCAGGAGAAGGCGCAGAGGTTGCAGGAGATGCAGGTCTTGAGGTTCAGCGCGTGGACGCCCCGGTAGTTGTCCCAGATCTCCCCGACCCCGATGGGCTGGCCCGACTCGACCCGGACCTTCTTGCGCATCTCGGGGTCCTCCAGGCGCTCCCGCATCGGGTAGACGATCGTGGAGGGGCGCCAGAGCGACCGGGCGAACTGCTTCGCGGCCGTGGTCATCGGGTAGACCACGAGCCCGATGATCCCCGGGGGACGCTCGGAGTCCTCGACCTTCTTGTCAAAATGAACGGACGCCATCGCGAGTTCCTCACCCCAGCGGCCAGTGGAGGTTCGGCCAGCCCCACACTACCAGCGCCAGTGCCCAGACGAGGTTCACCATGGAGAGCGGCAGCATCCTCTTCCACCCGATCTGCAGGAGCTGGTCCGTCCTGACACGCGGCAGCGATGCCCGGACCCATATGAAGATGGCCATGACGATGTACGTCTTGACCTGGAACCAGAAGACCCCGGCGAGGGGGAAGTTCGAGACGGCCGCGGGCATGTTCCACCCTCCGAGGAAGAGCAGGACCACGAGGTAGCTGCCGAGCAGGGTGCGCACGTAGTCCGTGAGCATGGTGAAGGCGAAGTACATCCCGCCGTACTCGGTGGTCCACCCCTCCACGAGCTCGGCATCGGCCTCGGGAAGGTCGAAGGGGATCCGCTCGACCTCCGCCAGCATCGCCACGAAGAACGCGACGAGCCCCAGGAGGAGCGGGACCGCGAACCACCCATACTGGGCCTGGTACTGCACGATCGTCGTCAGGTCGAAGCTGCCGGTCAGGATCACGATGGCCACGACGGAGAGCAGGAGGGGGATCTCGTAGGCCACCAGCTGGGCGGCCGTGCGCATCCCGCCGATGAGGGAGTACTTGTTGTTGGACGACCAGGCGGCGATGAAGATGAAGAGCGGGGCGAAGGAGAACAGGGCGAGGACCATGAGGAGCGAGAGCGGGACCCCGCCCCCCACGAACCCGACGGAGAGGGGGATGAACCCGAGGATCATCATCGAGACG
>JAJYEA010000041.1 GCA_021790425.1 Thermoplasmata archaeon
AGAGCCGGTTGTTCACGCGGCTCAACCTGACCCGATTCATCCCGGCGTAACCGGGTCGTGTAGTGCTACACGACTCACGGCGAGAAATCGACTACCGTGACCAAGTTCAGCCCAGGTATTTTCCTATCCCATGACCTCGAAGCGGAGGTTGTGGAACGGGGCGTTGCCGGCCGTGGCTTTCGTGGCGCTCCTGATGATGGCCAACAACGTCAATGTCGGCGGTGGAGGGCTCTCCTCTTCTCGATCGATTTCGAGGATGACCGCCGTGCTCGGCACCAGGGGGTCGACCCTAGGCCCGGGGGCCGTCACGGGCACGCTCGTCTTGGCCAACGGCACCTACCTTCCTGGGAATTTCTTGGCGAATGAGGCGGAGGACCCCCTCGGGGGAGCCTACGACCCTGCGACCGGGGACATCTACGTTGCGAACGGCCTCTCCTCGAACGTGAGTGTGATCAACGGGTCGACAGACCAGGTCGTGGGAGACTTCCCCACCTACGGCGCGGGATGCGGGACCTCCTCGCCCACGGCGGTGACATACGACCCGGACCTCAAGGAACTCTACGTGGCGGACTCGGGCTGTAACCGGGTCCTGGTCATGAATCCCCTGTCGGGCGCGATCTCAGCCACCGTCACGGTGAAGAACGGCCCGGATGCGATCGCCTACGATGCGACGGACGGTGACGTCTTCGTCGGGAACTATCTGGCGACCGATGTGAGCGTCATCCGTACGACCAACAACACGGTCATCACTACCATCGCGCTCGGGGGTGAGCCGGCCTGGGTCGATGTGGACACGGCCACCGGGTTCGTCTTCGTCGCTTCCTACAGTGCGGACCATGTGGTGGTGATCAACCCCACCACGCTCGCCATCGCGTTCCGGATCCCCCTGCCGACCTTCAGCGCTCCGAGCTCCCTCTGCTACGAGTCCGGCGACAACGAGGTCTTCGTCGCCGACTACGGCACGGACAACGTGACCGTGATCAACGCCACGACCTACCGGATACTCTCGAATATCACGGTGGGGAACCCCTCCGCCAGCCCGGCGGTCTCTCCGAACGGGATCGCCTGCACTCCCACCGCCGTCTACGTCACGGACGGGTTGTCGGACACCGTCTACGATGTGGATCCCGCGACGAACGCGGTCCTGCTCAACACGACGCTGGGCGGGGGCGGCCCGAACCAGGCGGTCTATGATCCCGCCTCCCACCAGGTCTTCATTTCGAATCTCAATCTCATCGGGATGAGCGTGATCAGCTCCACCACCGGCGCGCTCGTCTCGACCATCGCGACCGCCGACTGGCCGTGGGGGATCGCGCTGGACACGGCCCACAACGACCTGTGGATCGCCAACCAGACGCTCCCGGGGATTCAAGGAGCCCTCTGGAAGGTGACGATGGCCCCCCGGGACTCCGGATACGTCCCGATGCCCGCGACAGGGAGCAAGAACGTGTTCCAGGCCGGACTGGATGTCTACAATCCAGCGAACGGCGACATCTACGCGACCGCAGTTCAATCGGTACCTCCGGTCAACTACTCCCTGATCGCGATCAATTCGGCCACCTCAACCAGGGCCGCCACGGTGTCGCTGGCGAACCCACCGGGAGCACTGGCCTACGACAGTGCCAACTCCGAGGTGTACGTGGGGGTCGGCGTTCCCGGAAGCGGAACGGAAACCCTGTACGGCATCGGTTCCTCGAACACGGTCGTCTCGACCCTGGCCCTGCCGGCGGACCCCTACGCCATGACGTACGATCCGGCCAGCGGGGACTTGTATCTCGAGACCTATTGGAACGGCTCGGGGACGAACCTTCCGGTTTCGAACCTGACCATCGTCAACCCGGTGACGAACACCGTCGTCTCGAGCGCCACCATCGGGGCGGCAAGCCACGGGATGGCCTACGATCCCGCCAACCAGTGCATCTACTTCACCGACCTCACCAATGGGCTCGGGGTCTACCACACCGCGAACAGCACGATCGCGTACGTCGCGCTTCCCTCGCCCAACGCTCCGACGTTCGATGCCTACGACCCGGCGAACGGGGATGTCTACGTGAGCAACCAGGGCAACAACTCCGTCATCGTGGTCAACGCCACCGCGTCGGCGGTCGCCGAGGAGATCGCCGTCGGGAGCCTTCCCGAAGGCATCACGACGAATGCCACTGGAAGCGCCGTCTACGTCACCGACTCCGGGGGCGGCGCGCTGACGGTCATCTCGCCCTCGGCCTCCTCCGTGGTGGTCCGGTCGGTCAGCCTAGGGACCCCCACGGACACGATCGGGGTGGGCGGCTCCGCGTACTTCAACGCCACACCCTCGTGCGGAAGCGGGGTCTCGTGCCCGTCGGGGATCGTCTACACTTGGAGCCAGAACAATACGCTGGGGTCCCTCAACACGACCTCGGGGCCCGGGGTGCGATACTCGGCGGGCTCCGTGCCGGGGTCCACGACGCTCACGGTGCGTGCGTCGCTGGGTGGGGCCCATGTCCAGGCCTCCGTTGCGATCACCGTCAGTAGCACCCCGCCCCCGGCGCTCGCATCGGTGGCGATCAGCCCGACGACGGAGTCGGTGGCCATCGGGGGATCCGCTAGTTTCGCCGCCGTCGTCGCCTGTACGGGGGGCCCATGTCTCCCCGGCAGCACGTACTCCTGGTCGGTCAACAACGGCCTCGGAACGTTGAACAGCACCACCGGTAGCGTTGTGAAGCTGACGGCCGGGAGTTCGGTGGGCACGCTCACGGTGACGGTGACGGCCTCGCTCAACGGTCATCAGGTCTCGGGGTCGGCGACCGTCACCATCACCGCTTCCTCGAGTTCCGGAGGGGGGATGCCTCCTCTCCTGCTCTACGGTGCGATCGGAGGGGCGATCGCGGTGGTCGCGGTCGTGGCCGCCGTGCTCGCCTTGCGTGCCCGCGGGAGGCGGGCGAACCCACCGCCCCCGGCACCCCCAGCAGCAGGACCGCCGGCTGGGACCGTGTCCTATCCTCCTCCCCCTCCTATCCCCCCTCCGTACCCTCCTCCCCCATCTATCTGAGGGGGAGGCCCCGGACGGACGGTCCTGCTCCCGGTTCCTCCTTCAGGCTCGCCACCCACGTCGGCGGCTCTCCAGGTCTGCCGGCTTCTGACGTAGTTCCAGGTTTCCATCCTCCCTTTTCACCATCCTCATCTCCGTCAGGGCACGGGACGATCTTCGGATCCACGGAGCGGGGAACTGGCCGAGGGCGGCCGTTGGTATCTCGACTGATTCCAAGAATCGGGAAAGCGCGTGGTATTCATGCTCGCGGGCACGCCTAGAAGGGCCATGCCTTCGGAACACCGACTGTCGGATGCCTGGGAATCCCGGCTGGTCCTCCTCGTGATCGCCCTGGTCACGGTCTCGCTGGTCGCTTCCTTCGTGCTCTACTCCGGGACGCAGAGCTCGTCCCGCGGGGCGAACGGCGGTCCGGCGGCCTACCTCAACCTGACCCTCACCTACAACCCGGCCACCGGCAACTGCGCCTTCCTCCCCGGGAACGTGAGCGTCCCCGCCGGGCAGGAGGTACAGGTCACGATCACGAACTACGACCCCCTCACCAGCCACCTCTACCTGGGGTGGCAGAACCAGGTCGTGGGGGCCCTCGGGGGTACCATGACCGTGCAGAAGGGGTTGTCGGGTGGCAAGACCACCGTCTCCGGAGTGGACGCCCTGGACATCGGACACACGTTCTCGATTCTCAACCCGGTCTACAACCTCAGTGTCCCCATCCCTCCTGCGGTCAGCCCCTCCAGCCCGACCATCGTCACCTTCCTCGCGGACTTCCCCACCTCGGGGACCTACCAATGGGGATGCATGTGCGACTGCAATGACTCCTCGATGGGAACTCCCGAGGCCATGTACGGCACGCTTACCGTGGTCGCCTGACGAGCCGGTTCCCCCCCGGCTCGAAGGGCGGCCCGGGGTACCTCGGGAGGATCCTACGGGACTCCCCCGGGGGCCCCATCCCCGGGCACCGGGTGCCTACCGTGCCCCACTCCTTCTGACGATCGCACCCCTCCCTCGATAGGGCCCGGTACCTTCCCCCCTCCGGGGTCGGTCGCCAGGGGTCCTCCTGCTGGGACCTGGGGTGAGGTCATGGACCGCTCCGATGCTAGGTCGTCCGGTTGTGGTAACTATAGTTATACATATACATATGTTTAATGTGCTGAGGTGCCGTCGGTCCGTCCCCAGATCGGGAAGTCCCTCCGATCAGTCCCACCAGCGCAGGCTCCGGGGCAGGGCTCTTCCGGCGGACCGATCTTCGGAGTAACCCAATCACCCGAGGAGGCCCGTGATCGTCACCGAAGGGGACCCACCCGGTCACGCCTGAAGGAAGGTCCTTGGTCCGCATCCTTGGTCCGCATCCGGGGTCCGAAGCTTCTCTGCGCCGAGCCGTCTTACGCTGGGAGGGTAGAGTTCCGCCTTCGAGGAGGCAGACCTGCGCCGGAGAGCCGGGGCACCTTGTGCCGAGGAGGACAAGCGGGCCGATTCTCCGTGGGTTGCCTCCTCCATTCTCGAGACCAGGTGCTTCCGCCGGCACTCCTAGGGAAAGAGGGCACGCGACCTCCCTTCTCGGCGTGAGTCTCTCGGAGAGATCCGCGGATGCCACCCTGGGCCCCCCCCTCGGACGCGTGATCAGGGGGGGTTGGGAAAGAGGGTCGCGGAAACGGCCCATTTGGGGGGTTTCGCCCGGTCCCCTGTCCTTCCGGGCCTCCCAGGGGGTACCCCCTGCGGAAGGCCCGTTTCCGGGGCTCTTCACGGCGTAGACCCCTCCGGAAACCGCGACGTATAACAGGAGTTATACGTCACGGGGCGTTTTTTCCGAGCTAAACGATACTTGGGGTTTAGAGTTACGTGTTTCTAGTTACTGGGGAAGCGGGGTCGAAATATGTACCGGAGGGCCCCCTCCGAGCCCCACGGCGGTGGACCCCCCCTGTCGGATCTACAGGCGCACGATCTTGAGGGGGGCGACCTCCCGCGGGAACCGGCGCTTCCCATCGGTCAGCACGTGGGAGACCCCCTTGGCCAGGGCGGTACCCGCCACCATCAACGGGAGGAGGTCCCCCCCGTCATGGCGGGACTTGACGGCGAGCCGGACCATCGCCCGTTGGGACTCGGCGTCGAACGGGAGCACCGTCAGCTCCCGGCGGAGCGCCGCCAGGGCCTCCAGGTGGCGTTCCGCCGCCCTGCCCTGGCCCCGGGCGATCTCGGTGAGCTCCGCGAAGCTCACCTCGGTGGCCGCCGTCTCGCCCTCGTCCTTCCCGAAGCGGGCCAGCCACTTGCGCGCCCTCGGCCGGCCGAGGAGCAGGTCCTCCAGGAGGGGGGTGTCGAGGCACTTCATCGACGTCTCCTCGCCGGGGGAGCGGCCCGGGCCGGGGCCTTGCCCCAGAGGCCGAAGCAGGACTCGAGCCCCCGGCGGCGGCTCAGGAGGCGTTCCATCAGCCGGGAGAAGCTCTCACCGGACCTTTTCTCATGCGCGAGCGCTTCGTACACGGGTTTCCGGACCATGATGGTCTTCGAGGGCATGCACTCAATATATGTGTATGTGTATATACAAGTTTCACCCCTCGGCTGCGATGGGGCGCGGGTGCCTCCCCGCGCTCACCAGGGTACCCGCTTCAGACCCGCAAAGTAGCCGACCCAGTTGAACCCGGCGTGGAGCACCAGCGTGAGCAGGATGATCCAGGCCAGGGTGAAGAGCCCCAGGGTCAGGCCGGGCCAGAAGGCGGCCACGAAGAGGGGGGGGCTCAGGACGAGGACAAGGGCCATGGGGAGGAGGACGAAGGGGAGCTGGTCGAGGAGGGGAGCCCTTCCCCCGCTCTGGAACCCCATCCGCCGCTTGACGAAGGAACCGAGGGCGTCACCGGTCATGGCCCCGAAGGTGAGGGCGATGAGCACCGGGACGGACAGGAGAAGGGAGTCCGAAAAAAGGGGGACGATCTGGAGGGAGGGGGGGGCGACCAGCACCAGCATCTCCTGCATCAGGCCGACGATGAGGCCGATGACGCTCCCCGCCACGAACCCGGACCAGCTCTTCGACGAGCCCAGGATGGGACTGCCGTCCTTCCACTTCCTTCCCAGGTCCATCCGGGGGCCCCACCCCTTGGGAAGGGTGGCGGAGGCATTCGCCACGTAGGTCGGTATGAGGACCCACAGCGAGCCGATCATCGCGAGGAGCCACGACTCCACGGCCCCTAGGATGCCGGGCGGTTCATAAAGGGGGCGGGACGGTGGGGGACGCCCGAGCGCCCTCCCGGCGCGTTCGGGGGACGGATTCCCCCGTTACGCGACAAAGCAGTTAAGCGGGGGGCGTACTGGTTTCGGCGTGGCGAGGGCTTCGGCGGACCCGCAGGTCCGGCCGGCAAAGGGCACGTTCCGGGACCTCGACCCCCGCGTGTACGTCCTCTCGGTGGCCGCGCTGGTGCGCTCGAGCGGCCGCTCGGCCAGCTGGATCTTCCTGCCGCTGATCCTCTACCTCGGATACGGGCTCCCCCTGCTCTACGTAGGGCTCCTGATCTCGGCCCTCGTTCCCCTCTCGGTGGTGGTCAACCTCCTGGGTGGCGTCTCGGCCGACCGCTACGGCCGGCGGATGCTCGCGATGTTGCCCCCGTTCGGCAGCGCGGTGGCGTTCCTCGCCCTCTACGTGTACTGGCACTCCGGACTGGGTTTCCTGATGGCGCTGTGGGCGGTGGTCGTGGTCCTGATCAACCTCCAGCAGCCGGCCCAGAACGCGATGCTCGGCGACATCACCCGCACCGGGGACCGCACCCTCGCCTTCGGGATCCAGCGGGTGTTCTCCAACGCGGGGTTCGCCCTGGCCCCGGCGCTCGGGGGCATCCTGGCGGGGGTGTACGGCCTCTCGATCGTGTTCGTGATGTCCGCCATCACCTCGGCGGGGGAAGGCATCATCCTGCTCGGCTTCCTGACCGAATCCTACGGGGGGACCGAGCGCCCGAGCTCCCCCGAGCGCGCGCGGGCTCCGGAGGCCGCCGCGAAGTGGTCCTCCGGGATCCGGTACCCGTTCTCGGACCGGTTCCTGCTCTCCTTCGGGCTCCTGGGCTTCGGGCTCACGTTGGCGACCCAGCAGTTCGGGACACCGCTCTCCCTGTTCCTCGAGTCGGTCCAGCATCTCCCGTACTCCCAGATCGGGCTGGTGTACTCGCTCAACGGGGTCGTGGTGGTCCTCCTGCAGATCCCGATCTCCTGGGCGGTCCAGCGGCGCAGGCTCCTGTGGATGGCCGTGGGCACCCTGCTCTACGGTGCCTCCTTCCTGGCACTCGACGTCTCCCCCGGGTTCTTGCCCGACCTCGGCGCGATCACCATCCTCACGGTGGGGGAGGACATCACGAGCCCCCTGCAGAACGCGGTCCTCTCGGGGCTCAGCGGACCCTCGCGGCGCGGGAGCTACTTCGGGGCGTACAACGTGTTCACCAGCACGGCCCAGGCCATCGCCCCGTCCCTGGGGACGCTGCTGCTCAGCATCGGGTATCCGTTCCTGTGGCTCCCCTTCGCCTTCGTCACGGTGCTGGTCGCGGGAGGGTACTCCTGGATGTACCGCCGGCAAGGGGACCTGAGGGAGGCCCCACCCGGGCCCGAGGAGCCTCCGGGCACCCCCTCCCCGGTCACTCCCACGGCCGCCGTCACCGGTGGAAAGCACGCGGGGTTCGGCCACTCCGGCCCCTGAGGCCCGTTCTCGCTCGCAACGTTCATTACGGGGAACCGTCGTACCGGCAGAAGGCCCCGGAGCATGCGCATCCGCAAAGTCTCCCCGTTCTTGGTCCCGGGTGCGCTGCTGGTCACTTTGCTGCTCGTGCCGATGGGCCCCGGCGCCGCCGCGCCGGCGCCACGGGAGTCCGGGCAGGCGCGAACGGCTTCAGGCACGCTCCCCCTTGCGGACGTTCCGGTCGGGCTGAGCTTGGCGGGAACCCCCGCCGCGGTCCCGACCTCGTTCTGGGGGACCACGGTCTCCGCCGAGGCCCGGCTCCTGGGGGACGAGGCCTCCCTCCTCAATGCGACCCACTCCCGCGTGCTCGTCTGGCCGGGGGCCAATGCGGGGGACTTCGTGAACATGCTGAACGACACGCTGATGTCCGTCAACGGGAGCGTGCTCAGCTGGAAGCCCGTGGAGACCAACGAGACCGCCTTCATCCGGGTCTGCGAGAGCATCTCGTGCGAGGCGATCCTCCAGGTGCCCGGAGAGATCGACGACCCTTCCTTCGCCGCCGCGGTGGTGAACTACACCGAGAAGGCCCTCGGGTTCTATCCCGCCTACTGGGAGATCGGGAACGAGCCCGAGCTGTGGACGCACTGGAAGGTCCCCTGGAGATCGTGGAACCTTCCCCCCCAGAACGCCTCCCAGGTGATCACCCCCACGGAGTACGCCTGGGAGGTGCACAACTACACCGCCATCCTGCGGACGGCCGACCCCAACATCCGCATCCTCGGACTGGCGGGCACCGGGCGGCAGAACGGCCAGTGGCCCCTGTCCGAATGGATCAACGCCACGGTCGGTCTCAACGGCCCGGACCTCGCGGGCATCGCGTTCCACGTCTACACCGCGGGGAACACCGGCGCGCTGACCCTTCCCCAGTTCTACGCGTTCGACACCGGCACCTACAGCCTCCCGGGGCGGGTCGAGAGCGCGCGCTCGGACATCTCGAACGCCATGAACCTGACGTGCCCCACCTGCGCCGACCCGCCGGTCTTCGTCACCGAGCTCGGGTCGGCCCTTTCCCACTTCCGGTACGCGAACCTCAGCCGAGGGTTCGCCGGGGGCCTCTCCATGGCCGCGAGCGAGTCGGAGGCCCTGGACCTCGGCGTGTCGAACGTGGACGTGTTCGCGAGCATCTTCAACACCTCGAACTCCTGGATCGACCCCAACGGGACGGCCCGGCCGGACTTCGCCGACTATGCCGGGATCCTCTCCCACCTCGGGGGCAGCGCCTTCCCGGTCGGCCTGCAGGTCCCTTCCGGCGCCCAGTACTCGGGGGCGAACACGAGCCTGGACGCCGGGCTCTACGGGGTCGCGACCGTGGACCCCCTCGACGGGAACCGCTCGGACCTGCTCCTCGTCAACGAGAACCTCACGACCAACGTCTCCGTGGCCCCGCTACTGCCCGGGATCTCCGGCGGCACCCCGGTCGAGCTCTGGGAGTGGAGCGCACAGGCCTACTACTCGGCGGCGAACGCCACCCCGTGGGTCGAGCCGACCACGCCCGGGCCCACCTCCACCTTCCTCCCGGGGGGATTGCCGTCGACGTGGGTGCTCCCCCCGGAGACGATCGCGCTCTTCGAGGCCTACCCCTCCGGCGGGGCCCCCGTCACGTTCTCGGCCCAGGGGATCCCCAACGGGACCCGCTGGTTCCTCTCCGTGAACGGGAGGGTCTCCGAATCCCCCACGGCCAACCTCACGCTGATGATGCCCGCGGGGAGTTCCTCACTGGTCGGGTTGCCCCTCGCCCTCCCGCTCGGCACGTTCTCCCCCAACCCCGTCAAGCGCGAGGCCTCGTTCCCGCCGTCCCTCCTCCAGGTCGGGAGCGCTCCGCAGACGGTCGCCGTCCCCTTCGTGGCGCAGTGGAACCTGACGTGGACGATCAGTCCCTCGGGCGCGGGGGTGATCGCACCCGCGACCGGGTGGGTGAACGCCAGCGCTCCGGCCCTCCTCACGGCCGTCCCCAGGGGCTACTACCTCGTGACCGGCTGGCAGGGGAGCGGTCCCGGCAACTACACCGGGCCGGGCACCGCGGCCACCGTCGTGGCGCACGGTCCGATCCACGAGAACGTGACCTTCGGGATGGGGTATTTCCTCCAGTTCGTGGAGACGGGGCTCCCCCCCGGAGCCCGGTGGTCGGTGACGGTCGGGTCGAGCTCGCTGACCGGCGTCGCGTCGGCCCTCACGGTGCGCCTGGTGAACGGGAGCTACGCTTGGAATGCGACCGGCGTCCCGGGGTACTCCGTGGCTCCCGCCACCGGTCACGCCACGATCAACGGGTCGGACGTCATCGTCACCATCGCGTTCTCTCCCCCCCCGGGTCCCCCTCCCACCTGGTGGGCGACGAACGCCTCCCGCGTGTACGTTTCGGTCGGGATACTCGTCGCCGTGACCCTGTTCGTCCTCTTCGTGAACCGGTGGGACCGGAAGCGGGCCAGCTCCCATACCCCGCACCCCGAACAGAAGGCGAGTACCCTCCCTCCCCTGCCGCAGCGGAAGGGCGCGGATCCCGGGACGGTGCCCAAGACCGAGGATCAGCCGCCGAGCACGAGCTCGTAGAGCCCGATCGAGGCCCCCCAGAGGGCCCCCCGCACGAGCCCCTGCCGGGTGGCCGTGGACAGGGCATCCTCCGAGGCCGGGAGGAAGCAGTCCACCAGCGACCCGTCTTCCCGGGTGAGCTCCGCGGCACCCTGTAGGAGCAGCTCGAGCGGTCCCTCCAACGGGGAGAACGCGCGGACGGTCCGGTCCGACCAGGTGACGGGGCGGGGCGGCGAGAGGGCGAACGCGGTTCCCGGGCGATCGGGCGCATAGAGGGTCCCCTCCCGCGACTCCCGCTCCATCCGGGACCGGCTCGCCCGGACCAGGCGGAAGAGCTCGGGCACGGTCGGGGAGAAGAGGCCATGAAAGGACCGGACCCAGGAGAACCCCTCCGGGTCTGCTTCGGGAGCGCTCCGGAGCGGCACGACCCGCGGCCGCTCCGCCGGCGCGACCAGGGGGCCGGCGAGATGGACGATCTCCTGCGTCCGTTCGAACCCGAGCGAACGGGCGAGGTGCTGGGACGCCTCGTTCTCGGCCTCGATCAGCAACCGGAGGGTTCCCAGGCCGTGGTGGCGGCTCACGCCGAAGGCGAACTCCATGAGGTCGCGGGCCACCCCCTGGCGCCGCAGTTCCGGGGCCACCCGGATACCCCCGACCCAGCCCTCTCCGTCGCCGAGATCGTCGAGGCGAAGGATGGCCACGAGACGGTCCCCCTGCCACCCCCCGAGCACCATGCCCCGCTCGATCCAGTCCCCGACCATCGGCAGGAGGTAGTCGTCGGGGACGGCCGAGCGGAGCAGGGCCTCTACCGCGGGGCGATCGGCCTCCCCGATCCGGCGGTAGCGCCGGCCGTGGAGGGTGCGCGTACCCTCCTCAGGTGTACTCGTAGAAGCCCCGGCCGGTCTTCCGCCCATAATGACCCGCATCGACGAGCCGCTTGAGGCCCTGGGCGGGGCGGTACTTCGGGTCGCCGTACTCCTTGTGGAGGATCTCGGCCACCTCGAGGCAGACGTCGAGCCCGATCATGTCGGCCAGCTCGAGGGGGCCCATGGGCATCCCCGCACCGGCCTTCAGTGCCGCGTCCATGTCCCGGGCGGAGGAGACACCCTCGTCGAGGGCGAAGCAGGCCTCGTTCAGCATCGGGATCAAGAGCCGGTTGACGAGGAACCCGGGGATCTCCTTGACGCGGATGGGGACGAGCGGGTAGCGGTGGTTGCGGAGCCCCTGGAGGAACTCGAGCGTGTCGTTCATGAGGTCCTCGCGGGTGTCCACCCCGCTCGCCACCTCGACCAGCGGGAGGGTGTACGGCGGGTTGAAGAAGTGGGTGATGAGGATGTTCGGTGTCCGCTTCAGCCCCTTCGCAAGGCGCGTGATCGAGAGCGACGAGGTGTTGCTGCCGATCACGGCGTGGTCGGGGAGCACCTTGTCGAGCTCCTCGAGGATCGTCCGCTTGACCTGCGCGTTCTCGAAGGCCGCCTCGACGACGAAGTCCACGTCGGCGAAGTCGGCGTAGGAGGTGGTGCCCTTGACCCGGGCGATCACCTGGTCCCCCCGCTGGCGGGTGAACTTGGGCTTGAGGGCCGTCCGCACCGCCGCCTTCTGCTCGTCGGTGAGCTTCACTCCCTCGCCCTCGATGCGCTCGATCTCCTTGTCCGCCCGCGCCTCGTTGAACTGGACGAGCTCGTCGACGGTGTGCTTCACCTTCGCGAGCCCCTTCGCGACGAACTCCTCGTTGATGTCCTTCAGGACGACCGGGATCTCGTTGAAGGCCAGCACCTCGGCGATGGCCGCTCCCATCGTTCCCGCGCCGATCACTCCGGCTTTCCGAACATACAGCATGGTGGTCTACCCTGGCGGCGCCCAACCTGCGCCGGGCTAAAACACCTTCCCTTTGGAAAGGCTTAATGCTGTGTCGCCCCTTCAGGGAGATGGTGAACGCGCACACCCCAATGGGTCAACCGGAAGACCCCAATCGGGCCACCCTCCTCCAGATCCTGCGAGAACTCAACAAGAGCGCGGAGACGGCGGCGAATCCCGCCGAGGACGGACTGGAGCTCGCCGAGATCAAGGAGCGCCTCCAGGATTTCTCGGCCGTGAAGAAGACGCAGGGGGTCGCCATCCTGCTCGGGCTGCTCGTCCAGAACCAGATGGTCGTCCACGACGGGAAGAAGACCTACTCCTGGGTCCGCCAGCGGGACACGCTGAGCCGCTACCTCATCACTCCCAGGGGCAAGGACTTCCTCCGAGAGAACGTCGTCGAGAGCGGCCGCATCGCATAGACCCCCCGGCCGTGGCGTCCGTCCGATCGGCGACGCCCGAGGACGCCGAGGCGATCACCCAGGTGCATCTCTCCGACGTGGAGCACCTCTACCGGTGGGATGCGGACGGGACGCGGCACGAGGTCGACGGGTCCGTGCTGACGGACCGCGAGCGGTTCTTCAACGGCGGTCCCTGGCTCTTGCCTTCCTCCTGCCGGACCCACCTCGAGCAAGTGCTCACCGCGGACCAGTGGCCCCTCGTCGTCGTCGAGGGGCGGGAGGTCCTCGGCGAGATGGAGGTGATCCACGGCCCCGACCCCCTGTGGGGCGAGACCGCCCACATCGACGTCATGGTGGTCCGGCAGGGCCACCGCGGACGCGGTCTCGGGCGCCTGCTGGTCGAGGAGGGTCGCCGGCGGGCCCGCACGCACGGGTGCCGGATGTACACCGTCAACCCCGAGACGCGCGCCATCCCCTTCTATGAGCGGTGCGGGTTCCGGGAGGTCGTCCGCCGGCAGCGCGAGCTGACCGTGAAGCTCTCCGAAGGGTCCGCCCTGCCCGGCCTCCGGACGGAGGTCCTGCCGGAGATACCGCTCGAGGCCGCGGCCACGCTACCCCTTCGTCTCGGTTTCTTCCAGACCGGGTACGACGAATGGATCCGGGCCCGGTGGGTCGATCCCGAGTTCCGCTTCCCCAGCGTGGCCGAGGAGGGGCATCTCCCCGAGGTCGGGGCCTACTACCGGTTCCTCCGCAACTTCCGGGTGGACCGGGGGGTGTTCCTGCAAGCGTGGGTCCCCGGGGGTCAGACCCTCGCCCCGGTGCTCCTCGCGTGCGCGCACCGCGCGCTCCGGCTCGGATACGCCGTGCTGGACACGACCGTCCCGTCCGCGGACCTGGCCTCCCTTGCCCCCGTGGGGGGCGGGGTCGGCGAGGAGAGCATCCTCCTGGGGGCACCGCTGGAGGGCGCCCCGCGGGAGAGCCCTCCCCCGGACCGCTGAGCGCCTACTGCACCCAGCCGCGCTCGATCATGTCCGCGGCGATGATCAGGCGCTGGATCTCGTTCGTGCCCTCGAAGATCTCGCTGATGCGCGCGTCCCGGTAGGCCCGCTCGATCGGGGTGCCCCGGATGTAGCCGATGCCCCCGTGGATCTGCAGGGAGTCCGTGACCGCCTTGGACGCCCACTCGCTCGCGAGGCACTTGATGATCGCGCTGTCGCGGGACTTCTTCAGCCGGTCCGAGCGGCTCCACTTCGACGGGTCGTAGCCCATCTTGTCCTGGAAGGCGGCGGCCTGGTAGACCATCGACTCGAGCGCCAGCACGTGCATCGCCATGTCCGCGACCTTGAACTGGATGGCCTGGTGCATGACGATCGGGATGTCGAACTGCATCCGGTTCTTCGCGTACTCGAGCGCCTGGTTCATGGCCCCCTGGATCCCTCCGAGGGACCCGGCGCCGAGCGAGACGCGCCCCACGTCGAGCGCGGTCATCGCGACCACGAATCCCTTGCCCACGCCCCCGACGACGTTCGCCTTGGGCACGGCACAGTTCTCGAGCACGAGCTCGGCGGTGCTCGTCCCGTGAAGCCCCATCTTCTTCTCGCAGCGGCCCACGCGGAGCCCCTTCGTGCCCTTCTCGACGAGGAAGGCCGTGATCCCGCCGTGGGTTCCCTTGCTGAGGTCGTTCGAGGCCATGATGATGATCTGGTCGGCCTCCTTGCCGTTCGTGACGTAGATCTTGCTCCCGTTGAGTATGTAGTAGTCCCCCTCCTCCTTGGCCTCCGTGACGAGGGCCCCGGAGTCGGACCCGCTCCCGGGCTCCGTGAGGGAGAAGGCCATCAGGCGCTCGCCCTTCGCGGCCGGGGCCAGGTACTTCTGCTTCTGTTCCTCGGTGCCGTAGTACAGGAGCGGCGACGTGCCGAGCGAGGTGTGGGCCGCGAGGATGGCGATGTGGGAGGCGTCGACCTTGCCGAGCTCCTCGAGCATGATGCAGTAGCCGACCTTGCCCATGCCGAGCCCGCCGTACTCCTCCGGGATCGGTACCCCGAAGAAGCCGAGCTCCTTCATGCGCGCCACGGTCTTCTGGGGGAACTCCTCCTTCTCGTCCATCTCGTCGAGGACGGGGGTGACCTCGTCCTTGGCGAAGCGCGCGACGGTGTCCCGGAGGGCCTTCTGGTCCTCGGTGAAGGTCATTTCGATGGTCATGGTCCCCTCCTCACTTCCCGGCGAACTTGGGGGGACGGCGCTCGACGAAGGCAGCGATCCCTTCGAGCAGGTCCTCGCTCTTGCTCACCGACTCGAACGCGTGCGCCTCACCCTGGAGACCGGTGTCGATGTCCTGGTCGAAGCCGGCCAGCATCGCCTTCTTCGCCCCGGCCACCGCGAGGGGGGCCTTCTGGGCGATCGTGTGGGCCATGTCGCGGGAGGCCCGGAGCTCCTGCCCCGAGGGGACCACCTTGTTCACGAGGCCGATCCGGAGCGCCTCCTGGGCGTTGATGAGGGCGCCGGTGTAGATCATCTCGCGGGCCTTCGCCAGCCCCACGGTGCGGGCCAGGCGCTGCGTGCCGCCGTAGGCGGGCATAAGACCGTACTGCACCTCCGGGAGCCCCACCTTCGCGGAGTCCCCGGCGACCCGGATGTCGCAGGCGAGGGTCATCTCGAGCCCTCCCCCGACCGCAAGGCCGTTGATGGCGGCGATGACGGGCTGGGGCATCTTCTCGATGGCCCGGTACGCCTCCTGGCCGTGGCGGACGATGTCCCCCGCGCTCTTGAGGAACTCGTCGGCCTTGCTGGCAATCTCCTTGAGATCCGCCCCGGCACTGAAGAACTGCCCGTCGCCCGTGATGATGAGCACGCGGTGGGCCGGGTCGTGAGACAGCTCGGCCACGGCCTTTCCCAGCTCATCGATCAGCTTGGTCGACAAGGCGTTGACCGGGGGATTCTTCAACGTCAGGATGGCGACTCCCTCTTCTTCCTTCTTCAGGCTCAGCATCTCGTAGGTCATGGCCCCCCTGACAACCCTAGGCTCTAAAGCGCTTTCGAGCGCAAACGACCCCGCGTCCGCCGGACCCCGTTCCCGGAAGGGAGGCGCCTACTCGCCGATGACCTGGACGAGGATCTCCCGGTCCCGGGGACGGGTGTCCATCTCGACCAGCACGATCTGCTGCCATCTCCCCAGCGCGACGGTGCCGTCCACGAGCGGTACCGTGAGCGAGGGCCCGATCAGGCTGGCCCGGATGTGGGAGCGGCCATTGTCGTCCCCCCACGCCTTCCCGTGCTCGTACGCGCGGTCGGAGGGGGCGATCCGTTCGAGGGCCCCGCCGAGGTCCTCCACGAGCCCCGGCTCGTACTCCAGGGTCGTCAGGGCGCAGGTGGACCCGGAGACGAAGAGGTGGACCAGCCCCTGGCGCAGGCCGCTCGCGGCCACGGCCTCGCGGACCGGTCCCGTCAGGTCCCGGACATCGGACTCCCCCCGGGATCCGATGCGGAACGAGCTGTGGTGAAACCTCATTTTGCAAGTTCCGGGGGCTTGGTCCACGGAGTGGGGCCAGCGGTCCTCTGCCTCTTGTCGAGCTCGGGATTGGGCAACCTTATATTAACACGCGCTGGTCCAAAACTTCGGAGGCGAAAGGTGGACGCAGCCACGGAGTCATTCCTCGTGTTCGCGGTCCTCTGCGGAGTCTTTGCCGTCTCCTCGCTGCTCCTGAACCGGATGCTGGGGGCGAAGCGCGTCCTCTCCTACCTCCAAGACACCACCTACGAGTGCGGGGAAGAGGCGGAGGGGGAGGCGCAGATCGACTTCCCCAGCCACCACTACGTGTACGCGATCGTGTTCGTGGCCGTCGATGTCATGGGATTCGTCCTGGCCCTGTGGGCCGTCTCCTTGAGGGCGCTCGTGTTCCTCAACGAGTGGATCGTTCCCACGGTCATCGTCGGGGTCTTCACGATGATCGCCATGATCGGCATCTACTACGTCCTCAGGGGAGAGAAGAGCCTCTGGGTATGACCGACACCACGGCGTCCACCCACAGCGCGGGCACGACGGTGGTCACGCACCTCCACAAGGGCGACTCCCCCGCGCCGGAGGTCCCGACCGAGCAGATCCTGGCGGTCAGCGCGAAGGAGTTCATCCCGCTCTGGAAGGAGAACCTCCAGGGGCTCGTCAACAAGGGGATGGACACCCTCACCCAACCGCTCTTCAACTGGGCGGGACGGAACAGCCTCTTCCCGCTCCACCTCGGCCTCGCCTGCTGCGCGATCGAGTTTGCTGCGGGATTCGGGGCGCGGTGGGATGCCGAGCGCTTCGGGGTCGTTCCCCGGTCCTCCCCCCGCCAGTGCGACCTCCTGATCATCAACGGGACGGTCACGTGGAAGTTCTCCCACAAGCTCATCACCCTCTGGGAGCAGATGCCCGAGCCCAAGTGGGCCATCGCGATGGGCAACTGCGCGACCGGGGGCGGCCCCTTCCGGACCGCCTACTCCGTGGTCCCGGGCGTGGACAAGCTGTTCCCCATCGATGTCTACATCGCGGGATGCCCTCCCCGCCCGGAGGCCATGCTGGACGGGATCCTTCGCCTGGAGCGGCTGATCCGCGAGAGGCACGGGTGAACCCATGACGGCGGTCTCCTCCTGGCCCGAGGCACTGGCGCGGCTCAAGGCCGAGGTCCCGGACGCGATCACCGGCGAGTCCGCACGTCCCGGCGTCCTGGCGGTCCTCGCGGTCCCCGCTCCCTCGATCCGGCGGCTGGCCACCTGGCTCCGGGACGAGGGGACCTTCTCGCACTGCTCGCTCGTGCTGGGGATCGACTGGATCGATCACATGGAGGTGGTCTACCACCTTTGGTCGGACGCGCTCAAGGGCTATCTCGAGCTCTCGGTGACGCTCCCGGCCGAGGACCCCCACGTGGACTCCCTTGGCGGGGTCTGGGGCGGCGCGATCTGGCACGAGCGCGAGACCTGGGACCTGCTCGGCATCCGCTTCGACGGGCACCCGGACCCCCGCCGGCTCCTGATGCCGGAGGGCTACAAGTTCCACCCGCTCCGGAAGTCGTTCGAGCTCCGGGAGCCCGAGGAGCTGGAGGTGAAGTCGCGCCATGTCTGAAATGTGGGTCAACATGGGTCCGCAACACCCCATGACCCATGGGCTCTGGAACCTCCGCGTGAAGATCGACGGGGAGCTCATCGTGGACGTCGACCCCGAGATCGGCTACCTCCACCGGGGCATCGAGAAGATCTGCGAGTACCGCCGCTACAACGAGGTGGTGACGCTCATGGACCGGAGCTGCTACGTGGCGGGCCTCGCCTGGGAGCAGCTCTACTTCATCGCCGCGGAGCAGGCCCTCGGCGTCGAGGTCCCCGAGCGCGCCGAGTACGTGCGCACCATGGCCCAGGAGCTCCAGCGGCTCGCGTCCCACATCATGTGGTACGCCGCCTACGTCGAGGACCTGGGGCTCATGTCCCCCATGCTCTACGGGATGCGGGACCGGGACCTCGTGCTCGACCTCTTCCAGTCCTTCACCGGCGCGCGCATGACCTACGAGTACATGCGCGTGGGCGGGGTCCGGAACGACCTGCCCGTGGGCTTCTCCGACCGCGCCCGCAAGGTCATGGACTGGATCGAGAAGAAGCTCGTGGAGTACGAGAACCTCTGCGAGCGCTCGGACATCTTCCGCAAGCGCACGGTCGGGGTCGGGATCCTCAAGGCGAAGGACTGCCTCAACACCGGCGTCACGGGCCCGATGCTCCGGGCCGCGGGCGTCGCCCGGGACCTCCGCCGGGACCGGCCGTACTCGGTCTACTCGGAGATGGATTTCGTCATCCCGACCCACGATGGGGCGGATGCCTACGGCCGCTACCGGGTCCGCATGGAGGAGATGCGGCAGTCGATCCGCATCGTCCGCCAGTCGCTCGACTGGCTGGACCGCCACCCGGGCCGGGTGATGGCCGAGAAGGTCCCGCGGTTCGTCGGGACCCCCTCCCCGCCCCCGGGCCGCGAGGAGTACGTCCTGGCGCGCGACTTCCCCAAGGGGCGCGGGCTCGCCGCGATGGAGGAGCCCCACGGGGAGGCGGTCGCCTACATCGTCAACGAGGGGAACGAGCATCCCTACCGGGCGAAGCTCCGCTCGCCGGTCTTCGTCAACATCTCCGCGGCCAAGCACTACATGATCGGCTACCGCGTCTCGGACATCCCGGTCATCATGGGCTCGGTCGACGTCTGCCTCGGGGAGGCGGACCGGTAGTCCATGACGGCGCTCACCCTCTACCAGGTCTCGAACGACCTCGTGGTCCTCCTGCTCAACCTGCTCGGGCCCTACGTGCCCGGATCGGCCGCCTACGGCCCGGCGCTCGCCGTGTGGCTCACGTATCTCGTGGTCGGGGCCATCGTGCTCCTGGGGAGCCTCATCAACGCCGTCATGATCATCTGGTGGGAGCGGAAGATCCTCGGCCGTGTCATGGACCGGCGGGGCGCCATGCACGTTGGGTACGCCGGTCTC
>JAJYEA010000119.1 GCA_021790425.1 Thermoplasmata archaeon
CGCCAAGTGCGGAGCGGAACACGACGTCGGGCCAGGGTTCTCCCTCCCCGAGTCGGGAGGGGCACTCTCTGTCCATGGCGACGTGGTCCAGGAGTTCATCTGCGGTCCCTGTTGGGCCGTCCGCTCTTCGACGGATTGGTCGTGCCCGGGGTGCCGCCGGGCGAATCCTGACTGGTTAAACTGGTGTCTCTCGTGCCAGACCTACCGTCCCGACCCGCTCCCGTGCGTCCCCGACTGGGACACGCTCTGGAAGGAGGAGCGGGAAAAACAGCGCGAGCACGACGCGCTGGTGGACGAGTGGGACCGGGAGTACCCGGGGTGGCGAAGCGGGTCAGCAAGACGGCGTCAGCGACTCTGACTCCATTGAGACTTGTGCGTTCCTGAAACTCTGGCCCTACTTTTCCCGAAACTCTGGCCCCTTCCTTCGATCGTAGGTGTCGGGTCCGGAACGACGGTCCCTTGAAGTGAAGCACCCGCCCGCGCTCCAGCACCCGGTCCAGGATCGCCTCCGCCAGATCCGCGTCGTGCAGCACGCGTCCCCACTCCTCCACCGGCTTGTTCGTGGTGAACACCATCGGTCGCCCATGAAGGTGCCGCTCGTTCACCACCTGGAACAATACGTTGGCGGCGTCGGGACCGTACGACAGGTACCCGACCTCGTCGACCACCAGCACTCCGGGATGCGTGTACGGCACCAGGGTCTCCCGTAGCCGCCCGTCGCGGCTCGCCGAGGAGAGCTCGTCGATAAGATGGGCGGCCGTCACGAACCGCGCGTCGGAGCCGTGTTGGATCGCCTTGTAGGCGATGGCGATCGCGACGTGCGTCTTCCCCGTCCCCGAGGGGCCGTAGAGGAGGAGGTTCCTCCCCTCGGGGACGAACTCCGGGCCGAGGTAGCTGCCGAGCAGCTCCTTGCGAAGTCCCGACTGGAAGGCGAAGTCGAACTCCTCGACGGTGCGCAGGAACGGGAACCTGGCGCGGTGGGTCATCCGTGAGATGCGCGTCTGGGTCCGATGGGCGATCTCCTCACCGACGAGGACCTGCAGGTAGTCGGCGTAGCGCATCTTCTCCTCCTCCGCCCTCACCTGCAGGTCGCTCCAGAGCCGTCGGACCGTCGGCATGTGCAGGCGCCTCAGCATCCCGTCCAACTCGACCTCCGCCGTCATGCGCGGGCTCCCTTCTCCTCAAGGACGCCCCAAGGCCTCGTCAGGAGCGGCTCGACCAGCTCGGCGCCGTGCCATCCCCGGTCGACGGCCTGCTGGAACGCCCCGGCCATCCGCTCGGGGCCATGCTCGAGGAGGAGATCGAAGAGCCGACGCACGTCGGCGGCCCAAGTGTAGGGCCGCGCGTGCACGAGCTCGGTGAGGAACGCCTCGGCGGAGGGACCGACCTCGAGGAGCCGCTGGCGCTGGTAGTACAGCTCCGCCCGACGGCCCGACACCGCCGCCAGCGCACTGGTGGCGTGCTTCGGGAGCGTGCTCACCCCGTTGTGCGGATGCCGCGGGTGGCTGACGTCGTGGCGGTCCGTCATGATGCGCACCCGTTCCCGATAGAGGAACAGCGTGGCGGAGAGCCCGATCGTCTCCGCCGGCATCGAGTAGCGGATCCCCTGGAACGTCACCCATCCCGTCGGACCCACCCGCACCGGGAACCGAAGGGCATACTCCGAGGGAGGCACGGGGAGCGGCCGCAGTCGGCGCCGCTCTTCGACGATGCGCGCCGAGGGCGGCACGCCGGTGGCCCGGCAGGGACGGAGTTCGTTGACCTCGTGGTGCCACTGGGCGAGCTGGGTCTCGAGGTCGTCGCGGTCGAGGAACCTTCGGACCTTGAAGAACCCGTTCTTCACGAACCCGACAAGATTTTCGACGCTCCCCTTCTGGTTGCCGCGGCGCGGCGTACAGAGCTCGGGGGCGAAGCGGTAGTCGAGGGCGACTTGGGCGAAGGTCGCGTTCCACTGGATCTGGCCGCCCTGCCGAGAGATCACCACCGTTTTCGGATTGTCGAAGACTCCCACGAGGGGGACGCCCCCGAAGGAGGCGAACGCGACGAGGAGCGATCGGACGAGCGCCTCCACCTGCTCGTTGGGGACGAGCTCGACGTGGACCCAGCGGGACCACTTCAATCGGCTCGCGAAGAAGTGCAGGAGCTCGACGGACCCGTCATCGTACCGGACCCGCACGTGGCCGAAGTCGCACTGACAGAACTCCCCGGCGACACCCTCGAACCGCACGAGGGGAGAGGTCACCGTGGCTCGCAGGCGACGGACCAACTGGTAGACCGGGTTCTTGCCGCCGGAGTACCCCCGCTCCCGGAGCCGGCGGAGGACCTCGACGGTCGGTGGTTCCCCGTCGGTCGCCAGGATCCGCCGAACCTCTTCTTCGAAGGTCAGCGCGATCGGGGGTCGGCCGACGGGACGGCGTGATGGAGGGTCGAGGTCACCCTGCTGGAGGATGCGCTTGACGGTCCTCAACCCGACGCCGGCCTTCCGCGCGACCTCTCGCAGGGTCAGGCCCGCTCGGCGCAGAACGAGAATCTCGTGGCGCTTCATTCGGTCGTACACAGGCTTCCCTCCCACCGATGGGGCCGAGGGTCGGTGGGGATAGATGTCCGTCACGACGGGTCACCTCCGCGTGAGCCAGGGAAGGGGCCATAATTTCGGGAAGAAGTGGTGTCAGAATTTTGGGAACCGACACAGGAGAAGCTCGTGAAGAGTCGCCAGGCGCTGGAACATCTTGCCCGGTACTATGATTGCGTCTCCCTGGAAGGTTTTGTCCGTGAGACCAAGTTCGTGGCAACCGACATACGAGAACTTCTTACCGGGGAAGCGAGATGCGCCCGGGCGTACTACACGCAATACGCAAAGGTAATCAGAGAGATAGCCCCAAGCCTCGGGTTCAAAGGGCGCAGGTCGGATTCGTCCAATAACATTAATGCAGCCGATCCGGTGAACTCTATGCTAAACTACGGGTTCGGAGTACTGTCTGGGATAGTCCGGACCGCCGTACACGGGGCAGGTCTTGACCCTGCAATCGGCTTCATCCATGAACCAATGGGGCAGACCGGAACCAGCTCCCCGCTGGTGTACGACTGGGAAGAGAATTACAGGGTGCTAGTAGACCTCACCGTCTTGGACATATTGAGGGAAGGGGGTCATAGAAGGTCCGATTTCGAGTGGACGGACCAGTACAGGTCTAGGGTCGGCCCGGTAATTGGGAAGCGGATTATTACTGTGCTGTACGACATGTTCCGTCGCAAGGTGTTGTTTCATGGCAAGTCAGCTACTTTCAGTGTGTTAGTGGACCTGGACGGTCAGCGGCTCGTTCGTTTTCTTCAGGAGAAGCAAAGGTCGCTGTCATTCGAAAAGCCGCTCCCGGTAGACCTCAGTTTGATTGACGCGGTCACCCGAGAAAGAATCCTGACGATGAGCGTTGAGGAGCGTAAGCGTCTCGGGATCGGAAAGACAACTTATTGGTACCAGAGGCAGAAGGCCCTCGCAGGGAAGCCTACGAAGCTCTATAGGAAAGTTGCAGAGCGACTAGCAATGGGGCCAGATTTAAGGACGGGCTCTGAGTCTCCTAGTTTCCCCAGTGACTGAACTGTTTCTGCCACCTGTATCCCCGATAAGTTAAAACCTATCTTCGTCCATCATTTACAGATAAAGTACTTAGGAGGTACTACCAATGGGTGCTAGAGTCCGAATCGTAGTGTGTTTTCCCCCCAGCGAGCCGGCGGTGGGGGCTC
>JAJYEA010000120.1 GCA_021790425.1 Thermoplasmata archaeon
GGACGCCCACCACCGGCCGGTCGATCAGTCCGGCGACGACCGTGGGCAGGGCTCCCTCCCGACCGGCGCACACCACGTAGACCATCGCGTCCGCCTGTTCGATATCCTCGAGGGCCACCCCGAGCCGGTGGAGGCCTGCCACGCCCACGTCGTAGGCGACCACCACCTTGGCCCCCATGAACTCCAGGACGGTGCGCGCCTCCTCCGCCACGGGGACGTCGACCGTCCCTGCGGTCAGGATCGCCGCGGTCCTTCCGCGCAGCGGCTCGTGCGGGCGGGACCCGGGGACCGTGGCCATCCGGGCGATGCGCTTCCACGTGAGACCCGGTACGGGATGGCCCCGGAGCCAGCGTATCTGGGGATCGGTCAAGCGGGAGAGGACGGCCCCCTGGCCCGTCTTCCGGAGCCCCCGGAGGATGTCGCGGAGGTTCGGCACGGACTTCCCTTCGCCGAGGATGATCTCGGGCAGTCCCGTGCGCTCCCCCCGCCGGAAGTCCAGCCGGGCATGATGGCCTCCCGGGAGGTGCCCGGTGCGGAGCGCCTCGGCTGCCTCGTGGGGAGTGACCGTGCCTTCCCGCACGGCTTTGAGCAGCGCTTCCACCTCTTCCATCGCCCGACCTCCCACGGAGAAGAAGAGTACTTTGAAATAGCTTCGCAGGCTGGGCGGCCCCGGGTCGACCATGGATTTTTCGATCACGGCAGACCAGAAGGAACTGCAAACGGCCGCGCGGAGATTCGCGAAGGAGACGATGGCCCCGCGGGCGGCCGAAGCGGACAAGAAGGGGATCTTCCCCGAGGAGGTCTATCGCGAGGCCTGGAAGATGGGTCTCATGAACCTGAACGTGCCGGCGGAGTTCGGCGGGTCGGGCCTGGGCATGATCGAGCAGGTCCTCATCACGGAGGAGCTCGCCCACGCCTGCGGGGGGATGACCACCTCGATCCTCGCGAACTGCCTCGCGCTCCAGCCCATCAACCTCGCCGGGACCCCGGAGCAGAAGGCGAAGTTCCTCGCGCCCTTCTGCGCGGACTACAACCTCGCCTCCTTCGCCCTGACCGAGCCCGGGGGAGGGAGCGACGTCGCCTCGATGAAGACCACGGCCCGGAAGGAGGGGGACCACTACATCCTCGACGGGGAGAAGGCCTTCATCACGAACGCCCCGCACGCCTCGCTCTTCACGGTCTTCGCGACCGTTGACCGGTCCCTGCGCCACAAGGGGATCACGGCCTTCATCGTCCCCCGGGACACCCCGGGACTGACCACAGGCAAGGAGGAGGACAAGATGGGCCAGCGCGCCTCCGCGACGAGCACCGTCAACTTCGAAGGCGTGAAGATCCCGGTCGCCAACCGGCTGGGCCAGGAGGGAGAAGGGTTCCGGGTCGCCATGACCACCCTGGACTCCACCCGCACCCCCATCGGGGCGCTTGCCGTGGGGATCGCCCAGGCCGCGCTCGACCATGCGGCGGCCTACTCACTCCAGCGCACGGCGTTCGGGAAGCCCATCGCGGAGCACCAGGCGATCGCCCTGAAGCTCGCGAACATGGCGCAGCTCGTCGATGCCGCGCGCCTCCTCACGATGCGGTCGGCCTGGCTCTTCGACGAGGGCAAGAGCGTGACGCTCGAGAGCTCGATCGCCAAGTGCTTCGCCTCCGACATGGCGATGGAGGTCACCAACGAGGCGATCCAGATCTTCGGCGGGAACGGCTACATGCGGGAGTACCCCGTGGAGAAGCTGCTCCGGGACGCCAAGCTCACCCAGATCTACGAGGGAGCGAACGAAATCCAACGTCTTGTAATCGCCCGAGAGCTCTTGAAGAGATATTCGTGAGTCGGTAACCATGGACGTCATCGTTTGCGTAAAGCAGATCCCGGACCCGGAGACGAAGCTGCGCGTGGCCGCATCGGGCAAGTCCTACGACCCGGACGGCGTGAAGTTCACGATCGTGAACACCTACGACGAGGCCACGGTCGAGGAGGCCCTCCGGATGAAGGAGGAGTTCGGCTTCGGGGCCGTGCGGACCGTGACCGTGGGTCCGGCCCGTTCCGAGGAGGCCCTCCGCCACACGCTCGCGATGGGGGCGGACGAGGCGGTCCTCGTCGAGACCCCGCCCAACGCGGTGCTGGACCCCCTCCTGGTGGCCCGCATCCTCTCCGCCGTGATCAAGGACATGCCCCACGACCTCGTGATGGTGGGGAAGCACGCCCAGGATGACGAGGCGGGACAGGTCGGCAGCGCCCTCGGGGAGTACCTGGGCCTGCCGAGCTACGCCTTCGTCACCGGCCTGACGCCAGACTCCGGCGCGCACGTGCTCAAGATGGCCCGCTACGTCGAGGGAGGCGAGGAGGCCTTCGGAGGCCCCTTCCCCGCCGTCGTCTCGCTCCTCAAGGGCGTGAAGGACCCCCGGACCCCGACCCTTCCCAACATCCTCAAGGCGCGGAAGAAGCCCCTGAAGAAGATCCCCCTGCCCGAGGCGCTCGCCAAGGTCGGCGCCCTTCCCGGAGCGGGCAACCCCACGAGCGAGACGCTCGCCTTCACCCTCCCGCCCCCCAGGGCCGGCGCGAAGATGATCGAGGGCCAGACCCCGGAGGAGCAGGTGGAGAAGCTCCTGAAGTCCCTCAAGGAGGAGGCGAAGGTACTATGACGCTCAACATCATCGTCGTCACGGACCAGCGGGACGGCACCCTCAAGGGGGCGTCGCGCGAGAGCCTCTCGGAGGCCCGCCGAGTTGTCGCCCGGGCCGGGGGAGGCGACGTCGTCGCCTGCCTTGTCGGCCACAACCTCGGCAAGGCGGCCGAGGAGGCACGCCACTCGGGGGCCAGCCGCGTCCTCGTCGTCGACGACGAGAAATTGAAGGCCTTCTCCGCCGCGGGATACGCCCATGCGGTCGGACTGGTCGCCGCCAAGGTGCCCGCACCGCACGTCTTCCTGGCCCCAGACACGACGATGGGACGCGAACTGCTCCCGCGCCTCGGGGCCCGTATCGGAGGCTCGGTCGCGACGGCCGTCACCTCCATCGCTCCGGAAGCGGACGGGTCGTTGACCGTCCAGCGGAAGGTCTTCGGCGGACGCGCCACCGAGACGCTCCGGCTCCGGGGCACCCCGGTGATCACGCTTCGCCCCAACGCCTTCGGGATCGACGCTTCCCCCGCCTCGGACCCGCCGGTCGAGAACGTTCCGCTCGGTGACCTCCCGGCCGTGGCCCAGGGGGTGCAGGTGACGAACTTCACCAGCACCCGCGGGGACACCCCCGACCTCACGGAAGCCCAGATCGTCGTCTCGGGCGGACGCGGGATGAAGACCGCCGAGAACTTCGTGCTCGTCGAGAACCTGGCGAAGACGCTGGGGGCGGCCGTCGGCGCTTCCCGGGCCGTCGTGGACGCGGGCTGGCGGCCGGCCTCCTTCCAGGTGGGCCAGACGGGCAAGACGGTCCAGCCCCAGCTCTACCTCGCCTTCGGGATCTCCGGGGCGATCCAGCACCTCGTGGGCATCACCAATTCCCGGTGCATCGTGGCCGTGAACAAGGACCCGGCAGCCCCCATCTTCAAAGTGGCGGATTACGGCGTGGTGGGGGATGCGATGACGGTCCTTCCGCTCCTCACGAAGGCGCTCACCAAACAGTGATATAGCATCGCACGTCTCTACCGGACCGATGCGTGGGGGGGTCGTTGCTCTGCTCCTTGTGGCCTTGGCCATCGGCGCCAACGGGAGCGCCCTGACCCCAGCGATCTCGGCCCCT
>JAJYEA010000121.1 GCA_021790425.1 Thermoplasmata archaeon
TGCCGCTATCATCCCCGTCATGATGAGGATGGCACCTATTCTTTGCAGAGTGAGCGGTGAGACCTGGCGCTCTCCGGTCATCGAATCCTCGACATTCATCTCACACTTAAGGTGAACTGCGCCTCGGGTGTTCCCTCGAAGGCACCCAAATCCGCAATATCGCGGCGATTTCAACAAGCTTCCCTCGGCCTTATACCTCTGGACTCGTAGGTGACGGGAGAATCCTCGAGGTGGTTTCGATGGAGATAACCGTTCGTCCGGCCAAGATGTCGGATTCGAAAGGCATCGTCAACCTCCACTGTTCCGAGGTGAGCGCTTGGTACCGGGACCCGGTCACGAAGACGGGCCGGACGACGTACGCGAGACTGACGCCCGTCCAAAGGTTCCTACATGGCGGCTACTGGATGGACGAGGGGTTCTGCCGGCGTCACCTCCGGAGGTATTCCGAGTGGGGCAACAGGGTCTACGTGGCGGAGACCCGTGGAGGTCCCACAGGACCTCGCACGGTGGGCGAGATCGAGGTTTGGTTCGACCGCGAGCCATCGCCCTTCCACGAATACGCCGAGATCGAGATGATCATGATCGACCGATCCTCTGCTCCAGGGCAGGTCGAACGCCAGATGATCGAGCACATCCAGCAGGAGATGCGCGCCCTTGGGCACGTCAACCTGGACATCTCGCCGGGGCACTCCGGAGGGAGCCCCGAACTGCTCAAGGAGTTCGGATTCCAGACTCTCTGGGACACACGCTGCTTCACCGGGGTGCCCGACCGGATCGAGGAGTGCGATGAGGCGGTCCGACTGGGCAAGCTCGGGCCGGGCAACCGGAGCCTCGGAAGAAGGACCCTCCAGTTCTGCCATTACGAGCCATTCTGGTTCGCGTGGGAGAATCGCTTCCGCGATTGGTATCTGCCGAACGCCGCCCACCGTAGCTTCTTCGAGCCCTTGTTCCAGAAGAGGGTGAGGCTCCTGAAGATGCGAAGGGACTTCAGCCTCCTGGTGGAACGACTGAGCTTCTTCCATGACGAGGTCCGCGCCTTCGTGTGGGCCCGGACCGACGGCGAACATCTCAAAGGAGACGGGGAGTTCGTTCGAAAGGCCGCGACGGCGACCGCAGGCATAGTCCGGGGCCTCGGGATCAGGAAGTTCCTCTTCTATGCGCCTTGGTTCTGCGAGGACGAGCTGAGGAGCGCGGGATTCCGGGACGGGACCAAGCAGGACCTTTGGTTGCGAAAGGACCTGTCGTGATCGGGTACCGGCCCAAACGCGCTTCACTGGTCTGACTGCCCGTGCCCTGTCCCCCTTGTAGAAGGGGGACCCGCCCCAACGGTGCGTCTCCGAGGGGGACTCGAAACCCTTGACGATGGTTGTCGCCTCGGCGCTAGGTGGCGCGGGCGTGGAGATAGCGTTCCGCCATGATCTCGGACACCCGAGGATCGAGCCCCGCGGGCTCGGTCAGGGTCACCCGGGCGGCGCGCCCTCCTCCGACCGCACGGAGATCGCGGACGAGACCCTGGACCTGGAGCCCGTGCGTCAACGCCAGGGGAATCACGGTGAGGGGGCCCGCCCCGTCCCGGAGGAGGGCCTCGGCCGCCGGCCGGGCCCTCGGGCGGGAGACGTCGAAGAACGCGACGACCACGGGTCGTCCGACGAGGTTCGAGAGCGCCCGTCCCAAGGAGCGGATCTCCCGCAGCACGCTTCGGTCGGTCGAACCGCTCGCGACCAGCAGGACGGTGCCTGGGCCGCCGGTGCCCGACCCGCGGCCGGCCGCGGCGACGCGCCGAGCGAGGATATCGAGGAGCATCGGATGGGGCCAAAGAGGATCCGTGACGGTGACCTCGAGGTCTCCCGGGAACTCCCGTACCAACCGGGGGACGACCGACTTCAGCGTCATTGCGCGGAAGAAGAAGTGAGGGACGATGACGGCGTGCCGGTTCCCGTCGGCAACGCCACGGAGGGCCGTTCGCAGGCCCGGTCGCCCGTGGAGGAGGTAGCAGGGTACTACCTGGGAGGGGGGAGCCGAAGACCCCGCGAGGCGTTGACGTAGACCATTGACGACCTCGAGGAACTCCCGACGGGCACCTCGATCCCGGCTGCCGTGGGTGAAGACGAGGAGCGGGGCTCCCCGGGCCTTCGCATCCGGACCCACGGATCCCTGCCGACTCCTGCGCATCGTTGCCTCCTTGCCTGCCCTTCCCGGGGTGCCCGGGTCGGCATCGTGACCACCCTCCCGAGGCAGATGACGTCACCGTATGCGTGCAAATAGACATGCCGGCAAATGGACATAAAGGAAAGAGAAAATTGGCAATCGGCAAACGATAAAGAGCGAAGGGCTCGTCGTGCCCGTCAACCGAAAGCGGTGGTGAGTGAAATGCAAGATGGAGAATTGAAGGCCTTGAAGACGAAGGTCATCGATGCGCGCGGAACGTCTTGCCCAGGTCCTTTGCTCGAGACGAAGAAGGCCTTGACGGCCATCCCGGTGGGGGGCGTGCTCGAGACCCTTTCCTCGGACGAGGGGACGAAAGCGGACATCCCGATGTGGGCGAAGAAGACCGGCCAGGAGTACCTTGGCACGCTGACGGAGAGCGGGTACGACCGCATCTTCGTACGGCGCCTGAAGTAGCGTCATCCCGCGGGCTCCTGGGGGACCCGGGCGGAGTACCGCCCGGGAGCGTCCAAGGAGGGAAGACTCGAGGATCCACCGTGACGTGCACGCCGCTCGTCCATGGGGCCGTCCCCAACGGTCTCTTCACGTCCCACGCTCTCGCGCGCTCCCGGGTATGTGAGCCGACGCCCGTCACCGACGCGGGCTCATAACCCGGCGAGGTCTCGGGCGGGCATGCCGAAGCTCAAGATCGAGTTCGTGTACGCCGGCATCCGGGTGCGGGACCTTCCCCGTTCCCTGCGTTTCTACCGCCGTCTCGGGTTCCGGATCCACCGGCGCGGAAAGATGGAGCACGGCGGGTCCTGGGTCCACCTCGTCTACCCGGGGGCCGTCCAGCGGGTGGAGCTCAACTACTACCCCCCCGGCAACCGGTTCTACGAACCGGTGCGGAAGGGGACCGAGTTCGATCACTTCGGGTTCCGGGTGTCGGACGTGGCCGCCTGCGAGCGTCGCCTGCGCCGGATGAAGATGCCGATCGTGGCCCGGATCCAGGAGACTCACGAGAACATCGTGTACACCCGGGACCCCGACGGCAACTGGATCGAGTTCTTTGGCCCTGTGGTGGGCTGACGTCTTCCTACGTCGCTACCGTACCCGCAGCTCGAAGACCTGGACCATGGTGTTGTGGAGACGCTCCGAGAGCACGGGGAAGATCCGCATCATGAACTGGTAGCCCGCCGCCGGGTCTTCCCGGAGGGCGTCCCCGAGAACGGGGGAATCGATGCACAGCGTGTGGGTCGGCTCGATGGCCCGGGCATCGACCGTGTAGCGGAACGGGGCGGTCAGGGCCGACCAGCCCACGATCTCTCCGGCACCGACCGTCTGGATCTTCACCGCAACACCATCTGGCCCGGCAAACTCGAGCGCCACCGTTCCCTTGATGATGGCGTGGAACGACCGCGCAAGGGCTCCCTCCCGGGCGATGAACTCCCCTCGGTCGAACGTGCAGAGGTGGGACCCCTTCTCGATCCTCGTCAGGAAC
>JAJYEA010000122.1 GCA_021790425.1 Thermoplasmata archaeon
ACACAGGTCGAGGGACTGCAAGGGCGTCTGGAAGCGGCCCTCGCCTCCGGGGACCACCGCACCCTCCCGCTGTGTCCACGGTGGATGTGCACGAAGTGCGCCTACCTCACCGAGTGTCAGCCGGACCAGGGCTGAGGGGGAGGGACGGGCCCGCTAGGCCGTGTCGAGTTCGACCGCCGCCCGGAGGATGGGGAGGAGGTCGGGGGATCGCGTGTCCTCGAGCGAGAGGATCTTCACGTGACGCAAACCCTTCCCGGTCCCCTCGAGGCGGGGGAACTTCTCCGCGAGCTCCGCGCCGCGGAAGAAGCCCAGGTTCACGTGGTCGTCGTAGAGCATGATGCAGACGCAGTTCTCCTGCCCCGTCCAGACAGGGTTGCCCCACTTCACGCCCTCGCGGAGCTCGGGGGCTTCCCGGTTCACGAGGGCCCGCAGGGCTTTCACCGTGGGAGCCAGCTCCGGGTCCAGTCCCCGGATGAGCGCGTCCAACTTCGGGTCGGAAGCCACGTGGGGGCGACCACTGAGGACGGGATGACTTTTGCCAGATGGGTGGGGGATCCGCCCCCCGCGCTGCGGCCGGCTCGGGGCTCTGGCGTCCGGATCAAGCGGAGGGGGCCTCGGATCTTGGGCAGAAGGAGGGACTCGACCAGGAACGACCGCTCCGGGATCATCGCTGCCGGTCGATACTCCGGCGGGCCGTCCGGTTCGTTTCGATCACCCTCTCCAGTTCAAGACCGGAGTCGGGGGAGAGGGTCCCGAAGAAGCTCATCAAGGGCGGCCGGTTCGTGACCCGAACGATGGTCTCCGAGAAGCTCTCCCCATCACGCTTCAGCGCCCGGAGCCGGTCGTAGGCCTCGGAAGTGAGGGTGATGGTTTTGACGGTCACCAGCTCAAACATGCACTTACTCTGAATCAAGCCTCGGTGGCGGAGTGGCGACTTCGCGCCAGCGCCTTGAGCCGGTGAGGACGGGTGCGGGGCGAGGCCCCGGGTCGAGCGGGCCGGGGAGTGGGTGGGGAATGCGGAAGAGCGGGAGCGCCTCTAGAGGTGCGATAAGCCCGTGGGAGCTCGTGGGACCTCGAGCTATCCCGTAGGAGCGTGAGAAAGATGCAGCTCGAGAGCACGCCAGACTTGGTTTGGGTCGCCTCGCTCGCAGGAGCCTCCCCCCGCGCGGCGAAGAAGGCGCTCGAGGAGGCCAAGTCCGAGCGAGGCCTCTTCTCCCACCTTACGAGGGAGCACCGCTCGGAGGGGCGACCGGGGTATGGGGAGATCGACGCGCCTCTGGAGCTCTACGCCCTGGTCCGACTGCTTCGCCCCACCCACGTGGTCGAGGTGGGGGTCGCCTCCGGCGTCTCGTCGGCCTACCTCCTCGCCGCCCTGGAGAAGAACCGACACGGCACCTTGCACTCGGTGGACCTTCCCCGTCGGCCTCCGGCGCGCCGAGAGGAAGGGGAGCCGAAGGCCTCCTGGACCATCCCCCTGGGTCGAACCTCGGGCTGGGCGGTCCCGTTCCGGCTCCGAAAACGGTGGGACCTGAGGCTGGGCGACAAGGCCGAGGTATTGCCGCTCCTGGCCCAGGAGCTCCCCGCCATCGAAATGTTCGTCTACGACGTTCCGCACGCGTGCGACCGTGCCCGGAAGGAGTTCGCGGCCCTCGATGCGCGCATTCCCCCCGGAAGTGTGGTGGTCGTCGACCACGGGCCCGGCGGCGGACTGTGCCCAGCCCTTCGGAGCTGGGCCCGGGCGCGCCACGTCGCGACCTTCCCTCGGATCGGGACCGGGCTCCATGGCTGGGGCCGTACCCCCGCGCGGCGCTCCAACCACCGCGGGTAGAGGTCAGTGCACGGACGCGGGCCCTGGCGAGACCCACGGTGGAGCTTCCCTACGGCGACCTTCGCGCACTACGGCTCCCACGCGACCTCCGGAGATCGATCAGCTCCTCCAGCACGGTCCTGAGCTCGCTCGAGCGGACGATCTCCTCCACGGTCCACCGGCACTTCCTGCGGAAGTTGGGCTCACCCTGGCCCGAGGGACCCGGCTGGTTCTGCCGCCGGTCCTCGAGCCAGAGGTCTTCGAGGTTCACGAGAAGATGGCGGGCGGGGCTCCGGGCCAGCCTACGGAGCGCGTCCATCAACGCCTCGCGGGCCCCTCCGTCCTTCCAAGGTGGAGAGGGCACTCCCGGGAGCAGCTTGCGCGGGGGATGCGGGCTGTCCCCACCACCACCGATCGCCCCCTCGCGGCCCGCGGCCGTGTGGTCCGCCCAGAACCGGGCGAAGGGGGGCATGTCGTGGGTGTTGAGAGCAGCGAGGCTGTCGGGGGCTGGCGGCGCCGGGGGATGGGCCCTGCCGTCCCACTCCGTCTGGGCGATGTACATCCTCAGGAACCCCCGCTCCCGCAGCGCGGGCCGGACCTCGGGAGGCACGGTCCCCAGGTCCTCCCCCACGACCTCTGCTCCCGCGCGCTGGGCCTCGAGAGCGAAGATGGCGTAGGCCTCGTCGGGCCTGTAGGCGACGTACACCCCGTCGGCGGGAGATCGTCCATCCGGGACCCAGTAGAGCCGGTGAAGGCCCATGACATGGTCGATGCGCAGGATCTTGGAGACCGCGAAGAGCCGTCGTAGGGTCTCCCGGAGCTCGGAGTAGCCCTGCTCCCGCTCCCGTTGAGGATGATGAGGGAGGAGGCCCCAGGACTGACCCGTCGGGTGGTTCCGGTCGGGAGGTGCTCCGATGGACACCCCGAGCACGAACGCGTCCTTCCTCTCCTCCACGTCCCAGCCTTCCGGGTGCACACCCAACGGGAGGTCGAGGTAGAGACGGACCCCGCTCCGCTCCGCCTCCCGGGAGAGGGCGCGAAGCTGCTCCTCCATGAGCCATTGGGCGAACATGTGAGACGTGGCGAGACGTCTCCGCTGCCCTGGCGACTTCTCGTGCTGCGCGCGGAACTCGGCGTATCGCACGAGCTCCGGACGCCGGCGGAGGTAGCGCTGGAAGGCAGCCCAGCGGCTGCCTCCCTCACGTTGGCACTCGCGGTGGAGAAGCTCGATGAGCTGGATCTTGAGGCGGGCGACTGCGGCGAAGTCGACGTAGTCGGAAGCGCGCAGCTGGGCCAGCTCCGCGCGCGACCGGGGGGAGGCCAGCAGCTTCTGAGCCTCCCGCGAGCGGGCGAACTCGGGGACGGCGGTAGGATCGAGGTACACCTCGTTCCAGAAGTGACGGCTCACCGGGCGGTAGGGGCTCGGGTCGAACAGACGGTCGAGGAACGTGGAGTAGAGGGGGAGCGTCCCGACGAACCTCAGTCCCGTTCTGGAGGCCCATCGCACGAGCGTCCGGAGGTCGGTGAGGTCACCGACACCGAGATCTCGGTCGCTGCGCAGCGCGTAGAGCGGGACGAAGACTCCCACGTCCCGGTCCAGGGCCCCCTTTGGAGGAGCGGGGCGCGGTGGAGGAACGACAAGCCATGTGCCCACTCTCGCCCCTTCTGCTACGATCTCCAGGCGGTGCACCCCGGGCTGAAGACTCGTGGAGAGGGTCGCAATCCATCGCCTCGAACCCTGCTCGGGGC
>JAJYEA010000123.1 GCA_021790425.1 Thermoplasmata archaeon
TTCGAGAGCAGCTGGCCCGGGCTCTCCCGGGCGATCCGGGTCGCCCAAGGGGTCCGCAAGTCCTTCCTTCTCGGAATCGGGGAGGGCGAGCCCATCCAGTACGTGCACCTGCAGCGCGTGCGTCCGTAGTTCAGCGGAGCGCGCTCCGCCAGGGGGCCGGCACCGGCCCGGTGTACTCCACCTCGTCGGCCCCGAGGAATCGTGCCAACGCGGCGACCTTCTCCCCGATCATCCGGGCCACCTCCCGGTCGCCGGGGGCCCCGGGCTCCAGGTGGACCGATTGCACGACGAGCTTCCCTTCGGCCCGGTCCAGCCGCGGGTCGAGCCGGCCGATGAATCGGTCGCCCCAGAGGATGGAGAGCACGTAGTAGCCGAACTTCCGCTGCGCCTTCGGAAGGTAGAGCGAGTGCAGGTGGTCGAAGCCGAACAGTCGATTTGCGCGCTCCCGGCTCCCGAGCAGGTTGTCGAACGGAGGGAGCAGGGAGATCTGCGGGGTCCATTCCCCATCCTCGAGAGCGGCCAGGGACGCAACGTCCTCCTGGTGGACATAGCGCGGCCCCTTCCCGTCCATCCCCGTAACACTGACGCGGCGGATCAGGGACTCGGACTCCAGTCGCCGGAGGACCTCCTTGAGATGGAGGTAGCGACCCGTGACGTAGTGGTAGTTGATCTCGCCCGCGCTCGCCACCCCGAGGGCACGGATCGCCTTCTGGGCCAGCCGGTGCTCGGCCTCTTCGTCAGAAAGCACCACACGGTCCGCCCAGCGGGGCAGGAAGTCCGAGGGGAGCGCCCAGGCGTTGTGGTGCCCCGGGTGCCCCGCGATCATCACCTCTCCCTGCAACTGGAGGTACTGGAGCATGGTCCGGACCTCGCTTCCGGAACTCCACCCGTCCTCGCTCCGCGGCCGGGGCACGTAGTCCCCGAAGTCGCGAAGGACGAGCGGCCCGGATTCGAGGTCACGGAGGACCCGCCTCCTCAGCTCCTCGTGCTGGGCGAGGAACTTCCGGGCTCGCTCGTTCTGCGAACGCCACGAGCGCCCCCCGGACTCCGGGTAGCGCCGCATCAGGGCGTGGTAGAGCGGGTAGTCCTCCATGAGCACAACGGACGAAAAGTGCGCCCAGTGCTCGAAGAGGCGCTTCTCTTCCCACAAGAGCCGCTCGAGGTCTACCCGACGGAAACCGGGGACCCGGTTCCAGAGCGCGAGCACGTGGGAGGGGGCGACGACGTCGATCGGGTCGATCTGGACGAAGGCGATGTCGCGCAGCACCGAGAGGACCGTCTCCTGCGGGTCCCCCTCGCGTGCGGGCCCGGCCAGGTGCTGTCGCAGGACCGCCAGCCGCCGCGCGGCAGAGAGTGAGGTCGAGAGGGTCGGCTCGCCCATCAATTAAATCACAGTTCCCTATCGCTATTATCGCTATCGCCTGCCCGACCAGCGGGAGGCGCATCCTTGCGCTTGAGCGACCCTCGGCCCGAGGGTCACTTCGGCGGGTAGCTCATGCGCAGCAGCAGGATCGTCTCGCGCAGCATGTCGCTCAGGCTATGCTCCATGATCTTGCGAAGCGACGACTCGGACCCGTTCGCGAGGTACTCCTTCCAGAGGCGGGGCACGTCCCCGCCCGTGACCTTCTCGTCCCCGAAGTAGTCCTCCGGCTCGCTGATGAGCTCATCGAGCTTGGGCCACTTCATCCCCGCGTCCTCGGCCCGCTTGCGCCACGGCTCCATGATGTCCACGATGTCCTTCTCCGGCAGGTGGAGGCCGAGCTCGAGCTCGATGATCTCGCGCTCGAACTTCGCGTTGTACGAGTAGAGCGGGCGGGGGGCGTGGGCGATGACGTTCCGCACCTCGGTGTAGAAGGGCTCGCGCTCCACCGTCTTGCGCTGTTTCACGACCAGCTTGTTCATGTAGAGGTAGCCGATGGTCACGATCTCGTGGTCCGGGGTCTTACCGGGGATCCCGGTCGTCTCGAAGTCGACTAGCGTGCCCTCCTGGACCCCGAGCGCGAGCGTGACCGTCCGGGCCACGTATCCCTTGGCCTCTTCGACATCGGTGGACGCCATGCTATTCCTCCTCGCCCTCTTCCTCGGGCAATCCCGTCTCCTCGTCGACCAGGGCGACCGAATCACCGTAGCCCCCGTTCCCGCTGCCGATGGGGGGACGGCTCCCGGCGGAGCCGTAGGCGGTCCTCCGGACGTTACCGCACGTGAGGCAGGTGCGCGTGAGCCGGTGACGACCGAGCCTCACCCGGCAGTTCGCTCCTGCGCGGAGGTACGTGTTGCATCCCCGGCAATAGGCGGAGCGCATCCCGGGGGGCATCTTGACATTGTAGCGCATCCCGATGCGGCGCGCCAGGGTCACGTACCGTCGGGACCGCGTGGGGTCGGAAGTGTCCCGGGCCATCGTCATCAGGCGCTCCATCCGGTCGTGGGCCACCGCGACCATGAGGGCAGTGCGGATCCCTCGTCTTCCCCGCCGGGAGTTGCTACGCCCCATGCCGGCGGACCCCAAGGCGCCGGGCGGAATAATGTTGCCGTCGTGCCTTACGAGAGACGGTGGAGGACATCGCCCGCGATGGCCTCCCCTATCGAAAGGCTGGCCGTGGCGGCCGGCGACGGGGCGTTGAGCACGTGGAGCGAGCCCTCGCCGGGCACAAAGGCGAAGTCGTCCACGAGGGCCCCCGTAGGGTCCATGAACTGCGCCCGGATCCCGAAGAACCCCCACGAGAGGTCCTCCGCCCGGACCGCCGGGATGAGGGCCCGGATGTCCCGCAGGGTCTTCGCCCGGGAGGCGGAATGGGCCAGTTCGTGCATCTCGGTCGTCGGGTTCTTGAGCAGGAACCGGGGGAACCCGGGGAAGGTGAGCGTGTCCCAGAGATCCCGGGGGGAGAGGTCGGAGCGGTCGTAACCTTCCCGTGAGGGGGCCAGGAGGGCATTGGGGCCCGCCAGGATGCCCCGGTTCATGGTGGGGGTGATGTGCACCCCCAGGAAGGGGAGCTCGGGGTCGGGGACGGGGTACACCAACCCCCTCACCCGGTTCCCCAGCGAGCCACCGATGCGAAGATACTCCCCACGGAAGGGGACGATCCTTCCCTTGGGGTCCGACCCCACCGCCCGGGCCACCCGATCAGCCTGGAGGCCCGCGCAGTTCACGAGAAAGCGAGCCCGGGAGGTCCCGGTACGAGTGGTGAGCTCCCACCCATCCTTGCCTCGGCGACCCGCCACGAGCTCCTCGCCAAGGCGGAGCCGGGCGCCGGACTCCGTCAGCTCCCGGGCGAGCACGCGCGCCACCTCCGCATAATCCACGATGGAGGTCTCCGGCACCCGCAGTGCCGTCAGCCCGGTGGCTTCCGGTTCGAGCTCCCGGATCTCCCGGGCCGAGAGACGCTCGAGACCCTGCATCCCATTCTCCTTGCCGCGGGCAAAGAGGTCCTCGAGCAAAGGGATCTCGTGCTCGTACGTTGCCACGAGGAGCTTCCCGCACACCCGGTGGGGGATCGCGTGGTCGTGGATGAACCGCAACATGAGGTTCCGGCCCTCCCGGCAC
>JAJYEA010000124.1 GCA_021790425.1 Thermoplasmata archaeon
AGGTGTACGCGACGGCCGCCCGATGCACCCACTCCCAGGGACCGCTCGTCGAAGGGAAACTGCAGGGGAACCGCCTCACCTGCCCTCGGCACGGGTCGGTCTTCGACATCAAGAGCGGGATCGTCCTTCAGGGGCCCTACGGGGCCATGAAGACCCGCGAGCTGACGATCTATCCCGCCAGGGTGCAGGACGGGTCGATCGAGGTCGACATCCCCTAGGTCGAGGGGTCCCTCCCGAACTGGGCCACCTTGGCGAGGACCCGCGTGGCCCACGGCAAGAGCTGCTGGTGGAACATGGCGGCGACCCAGACCACGTAGATCCCGTAGTTGATCCGGATGAACGCCCACCAGACGGTCTCCATCGCGGGACCGGAGCAGGAGGGCGGGTGGTAGAGCACGGTAGCACAGACCACGGCCTTCCAGTCCCAGAGGAGGAACGGGAGCAGGATGACGAGGGTGATCACGACCGTCCGGAGGGCGGCCAGGTAGTCCTTCTTCGCCAGGTAGTAGCCGAACAGCAGGACGTTGGCGAACTGCTTCACACCGAGGGAGAGGAGCTCCGCGACCCGACGGGGCCACCCGCGGGGGAGGACCAGGGCGAAGGTCAGCAGGAGCAGTGGGACGAAGTCGTTGAATCCGTTGGCCGCCATGAGCGCCGGATACGGGCAGGACATGGCGAGGGCCCCGTAGTACCGGTTCCTGAGGAGGTAGACCACCGCTCCCCAGAGGGCCAAGGTGAACCAGCGATAGTCGAGATAGGGGACCTGAATGAACGTCAGCAACGGGAGGTAGACGTAGTACGAGGCGGAGTAGACCTGGACCCCCATCCTGTCGTGCCAGAAGGTGAGCTGGGTCGCGTAGAGGTCCTGTCCCGAGAGCGCGAGTCCGACGAACCGGGGGGTGGTCCACGGCTCGTCCGTGAGCAGGTTCCCGAAGCCGGTCAGGATCGAGAACACCGCGAAGGCGCCGCATCCGATCCCCAGGACCGGGAGGAGCCAGGGCTTGGGGGAACGCACACCCTTGGCCACGATGAGCGGGACCGCGAGCGTCGCCGCGGTCAGCACCCACGGGGAGGCCGGCTGCGGCTGGAGCTCGAAGTAGAGCGGGAGCACCAGGACGGCCGCGAGCAGCGCCACCGTGCCGGCGTCCTGCAGGCGGCTCGTATCCTCCATCGGAGATGGACCAGGAGCTTCCCAGGGGGATGAACCTGGGCCCGTCCGACGAGACGGCGAGTCCTCGAACGGCGGGGAGCCGGTATGGATCAGTGCTCGACGGAGAGCCTGCGGAGGTCAGCCTCGACCATGATCTTCACGAGCTCTGGGAACCGCACCTTCGCGGTCCACCCGAGCTTCTCCTTCGCCTTGGTCGGGTTCCCCAGCAGATGGTCCACGTCCGCGGGCCGAGCGAATCGGGGGTCGAGCTCCACGTAGTTCTTCCAATCGGGGATCCCGACGGTGCGGAACGCGAGCTCGACGAACTCCCGGACGGAGTGCGACTCCCCCGTCGCGCCGATGTAGTCGTCCGGTGCGGGTTGCTGGACGGTACGCCACATGAAATCGGTGTACTCTGGGGCGTACCCCCAGTCCCGCCGGGTATCGAGCGTCCCGAGCCGGATCTTCTTCGCCTTCCCGAGCTTGATCCGGGCGACGCCGTCCGAGATCTTTCGGGTCACGAACTCGAGCCCGCGCCGTTCCGACTCGTGGTTGTAGAGGATCCCGTTGGAGACGTAAAGCCCGTAGCTCTCGCGGTAGTTCACGCACGCCCAGTAGGCGTACACCTTCGCGACGCCGTACGGACTTCGGGGATAGAACCCGGTCCGTTCGGTCTGGGGGGTCTCCAGGACCTTGCCGAACATCTCGCTCGAGGAGGCCTGGTAGAACCGTGCCTTGTCGGCGCGGTTGCGCATCGCCTCCAGCAGCCGCACCGCACCCAGGCCGGTCACCTCGCCGGTCACGACCGGCTGGTTGAACGAGACCCCTACGAAGCTCTGGGCGGCCAGGTTGTAGATCTCGTCAGGCTGAGCGATCCGTAGCGCGCTCTCGAGGGAAGCCTGGTCGTGAAGGTCCCCGTCGACCAGATGGACCCGCTCGAGCAGGTGGTGGATGTTCTGCGTGTTCGGGGTCGAGAGGCGGCGGACCAGTCCGAAGACCTCGTACCCCTTCGCGAGCAGCTGTTCCGCGAGATAGCTCCCATCCTGCCCGGTGATCCCGGTCACCAGCGCCCGCTTTCCGTCGGACCCGCCCATCGGAGCCGAGGGAGTGGTGCTGGTAGATGAATCCGTTGGGGTCTCTCGTCCAAGCTCCGCAACTGGCTAGGAGTCTGCGGCACAGCTTGGAATTGACGGTAGGCGTGGGCACACGGCTGCCCGGGCAGGGGGTTCCCCTGCCCTCCTTTCCCGCCCGTCCATCGATCTCTTCGCCCAGCCTCGGCTCGCCAGGTGGAGCTTCCTGAGGTTGTGGGTCAGGGCCCAAAACTTCCACTTCCCCCGCACCTTGGCGAACCCCCTCAACAGGAACTGCCGCAGCCCTCTTCCCTGCTTGAGATGCCCGAACACCGGCTCCACCACGAACTTCCGATACCGGTAGTGGGCCCTCCCGACCTCGCTCCGCACCTTGCCTCTCATCCTCTGCACGAAGGTCTCCTTCGTAGGGGGACGGCCGAGAGGGCAGGCCCCCCTCTCGGTCTTCCGACCGTTGTCAGGAGGGCAGTCGACGTCGATGCCTCGCTCCTCCACCTCGTGGATCGCCGCTTCGCGGAAGGACCCGGCGTCCGCGACCAGTTCCGAGGGCATCACCCCCGTGTTGCGAATGGAGGCGTTGACCATCGGCACCATCTGCTGATGGTCCTGGGGGGCTTGGGTCGCCCGGCGGCCACGATGATCTGGGCCTTCCCGTCGACCATCGCCTGACAATTGTAGGCCCGGACGAAGGAGCCTCGATTGGCCCCGTCGGGCATGATGCGGGACTCCTCGTGGGTGAAATTGATCTGGGCCTTCGGGTCGATCGTCTCCTCCTCCCTCCCGGCGGCGTTGGCCGAGGGTCCGTTCCCAGCTCGTCCGAGAACGATGACGAAAAGCACGCTTCAATGGGCCGGGAACTCCTTTCCCGGGTTCAGGTCCCGCTTCGCCCGTAGGTAGTCCTCTCGGCCAACCTCCCCCCGGGCGTATTTCATGTCAAGGAGCTCCCTCGGCCCCTCAGGGGGGGAGGTAGGGCGCTCGCCCTGAACGGTGCCGTCTTTCCACACCAACAGTAGCGCCGCCGAGATGGCGAGCAACGCGCCAAGCGCACCGAGCGCCATGAGGAACGAGAATCCGTTTTCGCCGCCGGACATCAGGAACCCCATCCCTCCCGCTCCCGCTACTCCTACCGACACAAGTCCCGCCCATGAGGTCAACATGAGCCAGGTGTCGCGCGCCGTCAAGGAAACCACCGCGACGAGCAGGGTGACTAGGAACACCAGCCACCCATCCATCATGTGCCATGCAAGGGCGGGCTGGCCCCACATCCCCCCCATCCCCATCGCCCCCATC
>JAJYEA010000125.1 GCA_021790425.1 Thermoplasmata archaeon
TCTCCTAATTTACTGACACAGTAGAACTAGTGAGGTAGGTGGGGGCCGGAGGCATGACTCTCACTTGTCTCCACCGGATCGACGGGTTCACAGGGGTAATCGCCCCGCCTCCATCAGCAAGGCGAGCACCGTTGGAAAAGTCCTCGACAGCGTACGGTAGCCCCAACGCCTCGGTTCTGGCTTAGCCTCGGAGCCTGCGATAGCGCTGGCGCTGGGCGGTGAAGGTCACCTTGGGTCTTAAATCGGGGGAATGTTGCCGGAATCCAATGATCGCGTTGGCGGATGTCGCCATCGTCGTCTCCGATGCCCGGGCCTCGGCCCGATGGTGGGAGCGCGTCCTCGGTTTTGCTTCGCATACCATCGGTGGAACAGGACACGCGATCCTGGTGGGCCCTCCCGGAGAGCGTTTGGTCCTCCATCTGTGCGAAGGCTTTGCCCCCTTGGACCCGGGGGACACCGGCATCGCCTTCATTACCGATGACCTGCCCACCCTAGTCCGCCGGATGGCGAAGCACCGCGTTCGGTTCCCCACGCCACCCAAGAAGGAGTCATGGGGTTCGATGGCGAAGTTCGAGGACCCGGACGGGAACATCTTCTGGCTTCTCGAGGTTCCGACCGCCATGGTCCGGGCCACACTCAAACTGCGGGCAGCTCCACGATCTTCCCCCAGGGTCCGGCGGTCCACGCCACGTCGTGCTCGCCGGAAAATCTGAGCACGACGCCCGTCATCCGGAGGGTCCCACCCAGTGCCGTGCCCCCGCACCGTCCTTCTCCCTGGGCCGCCGCAATCGGACGACTCTGGAGGGTCTCAGGGAGGCCCGTCCTCGCCCCAAAGACCCGTTGAGGCGATGCGTCGCATGATTTCGGTGGGCCCGTGCGCAATCCCTCCGCTGCGGACATCCCGCCACCAGCGCTCGAAGGGAAGTTCGGAGGAGTACCCACGACCTCCATGGAACTGCAGGGCGGTGTCGATGACCTCGAGCGCAACCCGGGTAGCCGTTGCCTTGGCGAGGGCTGTGTAGGCATCGGCCCGTTCGCCCCGATCGAATCGCTCGAGCGCCCAGAGGACGAGAAGCCATGACGACTCGAGTTCGGCCCACGCATCGACCAACCGATCGCGCACCGCCGATTGGCGGGCAAGGGGCTCGCCGAAGGCCCTCCTCTGGGCGGCATGCTGGAGGCTCCGGTCCCAGGCCGCCCGGGCCACGCCCAGGTAGATTGCTGCCAGGAGTCCTCGCTCGCGGGTAAGCTCGGTCCGAACCAGTTTGAACCCGCTCCCCTCTGGCCCGAGTCGGTGGTCGATCGGGACCCGGACGCCCTCGTAGACGATCTGCCCTCGACGCATCCAGCGCTCCCCCAAATCCGGCGGGCTCAGGCTGCGGCGGACTCCTTCCCGGTCCTGCTCGACCAGGAAGGCCGAGATCCCACGGGTCCCCGGTTCGTCGGAGGTCCGGCCATAAACGATGGCCGCTCGAGCATCGACGGCGAAGGCCGCCTCAGTCTTCACTCCGTCGAGCCGATACTCCCCACGCTCGAGTGCGGCGGTAAGCTGGATGCCTCCCGCGTCTGATCCCGCGGCCGGCTCGGTCACTTGGTTGGCAACTAGAGTCTCCCCCCGCAGCATCGGCGCGAAGTACTCGGCCACCAGTTCTGGGCCTCCCTGTTCCCCCAGGACGCTGGCAAACTCCGGCTGGAGGCTCAGCTTGGCAAAGGTAGTTCCCGACCGGTACGCGAGGTGGAACAGGAGGACGGCAGCCCGTGTGGCCGGCAGGCCCCGCCCTCCCCGTTCGGACGGGACCGTGAGGCCCAGATACCCGGCGTGTCCCATCCGACGGAAGATCTCCCACGGAAACTCGGGCTGCTGATCGAGCCGGGCGGATGACTCCGCCAGCCGATGGTGCTCGCAAAATTCGACCAGATCCGGCACCAAGGGATCGTCCGGCAACGGGGGAGGAGTCGCTCTCACAGACCCTCCCGTTCAAAGTAGGGAGAGGGGGACGTCGGGCGGGGCGTAGGGGGCGGATCCTCCCCGATGACTCCGGTCGCCTTCAGGCGCTCCACCGCTTCGGTGGAGCGGCCCAGCAGTTGCTCCAGGATCGCCCGGTTATCCTGTCCGAGCCAAGGGGCCCCCCGCCAGACCCCCCCGGGGGTCCCCGAAAACTTCGGGGCGACCCCCGCTCCCTTCACCCGACCCGCGACCGGGTCGACCCATTCGACGAACATCTCCCGGGCCCGGTAGTGGGGATCCCGCGCGATCTCCGCGATGTCATAGATCCGTGAAATAGCAATGTCGTGGCTCCTGCCGAGCGCCTCGAGCTCCTCCCGACTCCGCTCCCGGCAGAACCGGGCGATCGCCTCGTCTACGACCGTCCGGTGGCTCGCCCGGTATTGGGGATCGTCATACGTCGGATCAGTGAATCCGATCAGTTCCTTCGTACGGCGCCAGGTCTCCGGGGTCGGCGCTGCGAAGACCACCCACCCATCGCGGGCGGCATGCACATCATACGGATGGAGCCGGGCATGGCCCCGACCGTACCGCCCCCGGATTACACCCCGAACGAAGTAGTCGAGGGCGAGATTCTCAAGGAGCGTGAAGAATACCTCGTACTGGGCCACGTCGACGGCTTGACCTCGCCCCGTTCGCTGCGCCGAAATGTAGCCCATCAGGGCCGCGGCGGCCGCCGCGAGACCGGTCACCGTGTCGTTGAGTGCGGTTCCCGCCCGCATCGGGGGCGCGGGGTCCGGTTCGCCCTGGAGAGAGAGGTACCCACTGAAGGCCTGGCCGATGAGATCAAACGACGGGGCCCCGACCCGGTCGGGCCGCCCGGTTTGGCCGAAGCCTGACACGTGGACCACCGTGAGCCGGGGGTTGGCGGCCCAGACGGTCCGGTCGTCGAGCCCGAGGCGCTCGTAGGTCCCCGGACGGGACGACTCGATCCAGATGTCAGCGCACCGGACAAGATCGAGGAAGATCTCGCGGCCCTCGGGGCGCCGGAGATCGAGCCCGAGCGAAAGCTTGTTGCGGGCGTACTGGACCCAGGACTCGGAGACGCTCGCCTCCGGCGGGGCCCCTTCCGGCAGGGTCGGGATCAGGGTCCGGCTGGGATCCGCATACGGTCGCTGGTACGGCGGCCCTTCGATATGGATCACCTCGGCACCGAACTCCCCCAGGTAGGTGGACGCCCACGGCCCGGCGACATATCGGGCGGAGTCGAGTACCCGGAGCCCCTGAAGCGGACCGTAGGCGGGGACCAAAGGCTGAGAGGGCCGGGGGGGATCACTCATCGGGGTGGCAGCCCCGGCAAGGGGCATAACTGTGGAGGTTTACATAGAAACCCCACCGACCAAATAACCAAAGCCATTGGTCTTGCCATGACTGAAGCGCCATGGATCCGGTACGAAGGGGCCCGATTCCGCGACGAGCTGACCGACTTCAAGCTCAAGAACCACCCGTTCGCCACCCATCCATTCTTCCATGAACTCGAGCAGGGCAAGATCCCCCAGCCGGTCGT
>JAJYEA010000126.1 GCA_021790425.1 Thermoplasmata archaeon
GATAGGTCAACTGGCGATTGCGGGTCGGTCTTGACCCCTTCGACGGTCCCCCCCGGAACTCAAGGGCTCAGGGCTTCCCTCGCCCAATCGAACACGCGTACCGCATCGTTGGCGTCGGTGTCACAAATGGTCGCCTTCGGGTGGACCTCGGCGGTCCGAGGTTCCTCGTAGGGTCTCCGCCGGCGAGCCCCTGATTCGGACACCGCGAGGTGAAGGATTCGAGCGCTCCCCTTGTCGACCGACGTTCCGGTGGACTCCAGGAGGTCGTCAATCTCGCAAGCCTCCTTGAAGAAACCTTCGACGAGGAGCGCGACCCTCACGCGTTCCATCCAGGACTTCGCGGACTCGTAGAGCATACGTCGACAGATCCGTCGCCCATCGGGGTCCCATGGTCCGCGGTTCGCGAGTTCCTTGAACGCCAGCCCGATGAAGTCGTCCGCTTGGAGCAAGTGCCAGCGCTCATCGAAGGCGCTGTAAAGGGCTCGAGCAAGGGCTGACTTGCCCGATGCTGTGTCGCCTGAGATCACGACAACCTTCAGGTTGGGGGCAACCTGCATTGAGGTTGCCATGACCGATGCGTAGATAGTCCTTGGCTCGCGGTAGTCTCGCCTATTTTCGCCCCGTTGCCCACGCGGACGGTCATCGACCGTGCGTGCCCCACATCAGGCTGGCACGGTCTCGCTCGAGCTTGGGGGGGAGGTCGGTCGTCCGCGCAGCAGGATGGCGGTCCGGCCGTCGCTCCCGGTCCGGCTTGAGTTCGACGCTGGGGCCCCTCCACCGATAGAGGATTCATAGCCTCTACGTCCTTTCCATCGACATGCTGCCGCACCTTCCGCTCTTGTACAGGATGGAGGACCGCCACGACTAGATACTGGATAGCCTCTGTACTATCGTGCACTTCGAGTGGCGCCGATCCCGCAGGAACAAGTACCCCTACATTGTGCAGAACAAGTGGACCCCCAAGGGACCCCGTCGCGCCTGGCAGTTCTATGTCGGGACTCCCGAGACCCTCTATCATCGCCTGACCGAGGGCGGGTCGCTACGCCTGAGGACCTTCCCCTTTGGCCGCACCGCCCGATGCTCCGCGCCGCGGACGAGACCGGGCTCGGAAAGGCGCTCCAGCGCCACCTCCCGGCCCTCGACCCCCTTCGGGCCACCTGGCAGCTCATCGCCCAGATCCTGGGCCGGGCCGAGCGGCCGCTCAGCCGCGAAGGGATGGCGCAATGGATCCCCGAGAGCGTCCTCCCCTTCCTCGCCGGGGACGCGGCGGAGGCTTCGGGCCGCGCCCTCCGTCGTTCGCTACGCAACCTCTTCGGCACGGACATGGAGACCGACGCCGGGGAACCCATCCTCACCCGGACTCGGGTCCGAGCGCTTCTCCCGGGGTCGACCGAATCTGCGGGAGGTGGCTCCGAGTACGAATCCCGGATCGGAGGGCCGTCCCGCGTTGCGGTGGGTCGTCCGTCCCAGATCAAGCACGCCACTAGGATCGCGAGGATGACTTTCGAAACGATGAAACCCATTCCTTCCGGATTCCGGTACTGGACGACCGGCGGGATGAATGGAAGGAACCAGATCCACCAGGCCAGGAACGTCCCGATGAACCCTCCCAGCGCTAAGGCACCCTTCCAACGGAGCTTCCAAAACGGGAAGGTCGAAACGCCCAGCGCCAACCAGCTGGCATTCAGAAAGAGGGTCTCGGGCCAGACTGCCCAGTCGTAGTTGGGGTACCACACGTAATACCCGATGAGGTCGTAAGGCACCTCGTACAGGTGGGTGAATGCGAAAGGCACTGCGATGGCCACGAGGACGCGTCGCGGCCACGACAGGCCGGAGAGGACCCATGCCGTGAAAGGACAGAGGGCGACCGCACATCCGTAGGTGATCGGAAAGACAACATCGGGAGGGTTGTGGTAGGTCGCAGTGAGAAAGAAGCTGACGACGAACGGTTCGCCACCGAACCAGGGCACCCCGTTCGCGAGGATCCAGAAGGCGAGCGCCGGACCCACGCCATACTCAGGACGCTTTCGCAACGTGGCGAGCCAGCGCCGGCCACGGGAGTACGCAGGAGCTGCGCTCGAGCCCACATCGGCCGATGCACGATTCCGTAATTAAACTGGCGACCCTACTCGACTCGCCGTATCGCCCTCCCTCGAGCTGGAGTGATGGGCCATTTGGACCGGGCGGGGCGATCGACGCGGGCGCCCGCGGGGCCGAAAGTCTTCCTGGGAGATCGAGACGAAGAGTCGTTGCCCCGGATTCCCGCGTGCCTTGCGAAGTTTACCGCCCCGGGACCGCCGCTCACGCGGAGACCGTGAGGCTCAGCAGTCGGTCGCCGGTCGGGCTGACCGCTCCGCCGTGCCTTCCCACTTGTCCGACAGGGGCCCGACTTCGGGCTCCACTCCACGGCCCCCGTTGATGAACTTGACGCCGAGGGCGGCGGTTTGCTTTGACGCGACGCTCCGGCGCCAGCCTCGAGGCTGCATCGAACTCTTTGCCTCGACGACTCGAGGACCCTTCGGTCCACTCGCCACGATCCCCTCGTCCCGGGCGGGTCCCCCTTCGGGCACTCGACGTTCGTCGTCGGCTCGAGGTTCTGGCCCTCAAGGTGCTCCTCTCGGCGCTCCTTCACCCCTTCCCCGAGCGCTCCGTCAAGGCCACGGCTCGGCACCTCCTGAAGGCCGCCGTCACCCAAGGGACGCTCGACTCCTCCCGCGCCACCTCCAAGCGCCCCCTCTCCCGCCGACAGATGGCCCAGGTCACCGAAGCCCTCCACCAGGAGAGCCTCCAACGCAAGGTCACCGGGACCCTGCGCTCTCAGACACTTCGGTGGGTCCCCCGCACCAGGGTCAACCTCGCCATAGACACGCATCTGGTCACTTACGCCGGGAAGCCCCAGAAGACCTCCCAGCTCCTGGCCAGCAAGGCCAAGCAGGGAACCACCCGGAGCCGCGGCTACTTCACCGTGGCCATCGTCCTCGGGGACCGACGGCTGACCCTGGGTCCGCGCGCTCTTCCGAACGGAGGGCATCACGTCGACATCGTACGTCGCCACCTCGCCGACGCACCCCAGCTCGACGTGAAGGTGGGTGGGATGGCTCTTCATGGACCGGGAGTTCTACAACGCCGAGGTCATTCGATACCTCCAGTTCCGGCACCTCCGTGCGGCCATCCCCGTCCGAGCGGGGTGGAAGATAGCCGCCGAAGGGGAGAAGGGGAGGCGCTCGTTCACCACGTTCCACACGATCACGTCCGATGGCGAGGAGGACAGGGTCCGGGTCCAGGGGGTCAAGCGCTGCACGGAGGTTCGGCGGGGCGAGCATAAGATCGAGAGCCCCTTCCTTGGCGTGATCGGTCCACGCCCCCCCTTCGAGAGGCTGAGGGCGCTCTACCGCGGTCGCCTCGGCATCGAATCGACATAATGGACGGCCGAGGCGGCGCGGGCCCGGACGACGAGCCATCGGCCCGCCTACCAGTTCC
>JAJYEA010000042.1 GCA_021790425.1 Thermoplasmata archaeon
GGGCGGGCGGGGGGGGGGGCGCCGGGGCCACGGGAGCCATCCTCGCCGGGGCAGGGTCCGGTGGCGGGGAAGGAGCGGCCAAGCTCCCGCTGGGCTCGGGGAGCTCCGTCAACACCTTCGCGGGGGCCGAGGCCCGGGGCGGGACCACGGAGGGGATGCGGGGGGTGGAGGGCTGAGCCCCGCCCTCTCCCGTGTAGAGGTGGCATGCCACGAGGTGGCCCTTGCGGTTCTTGTAGGGGAGCAGGCCCGGCGAGACCTTCGAGCAGATCGGCATCACCATCGGGCACCGGGTGTGGAACCGGCAGCCGCTCGGCGGTGAGGCCGGGCTCGGGACGTCGCCCTTGAGGAGGATCCGGGTGCGCTTGAGGGAGGGGTCCGGGATGGGGATGGCCGAGAGGAGAGCCTGGGTGTAGGGGTGGAGCGGCCGGGCGAAGAGCTCCTCGGTGGGGGCGGTCTCCACCACTTCGCCGAGGTACATCACCACGACACGGTGGGAGACGGCGCGGACCACGCTCAGGTGGTGGGAGATGAAGAGGTAGGCCAGGTTGTGCTCCCGCTGGAGCTTGAGCAGGATGTTCAGGACCTGCGCCTGCACGGAGACGTCGAGCGCGCTCGTCGGCTCATCGAGGACGATGAACTCGGGCTCGAGGGCGAGGGCGCGCGCGATGCCGATGCGCTGGCGTTGGCCGCCCGAGAACTCGTGGGGGAACCGCCAGAGGTGCTCGGGGTTGAGTCCGACGTCCTGGAGGATCTCCCCGACCCGCTTGTAACGTTCCGACCGGGTCCCCATATGGTGGATGGCCATGGGCTCGGCCACGATGTCCCGGACGAGCATGCGCGGAGAGAGCGAGGAGAAGGGGTCCTGGAAGACGATCTGCATCTTCGCCCGCACGTCGCGGAGCGCCTTCCCCCGCATGCGGTAGATGGAGTGCTTGTGGGCAATCTGGTCGAGCTCCCGCAGGATCGGCTGGGTCCTCGGGTCCTGGGAGGGCTGGCCGCCGGTCGACGGGGCTTGCGCGAGCTTGATGGCATTGAGCTCTAGGTAGAGGTCGGAGACCCGCTGCGCCACGTCCTTCGGGAGGTGGAGGAGCGTGTGGCCGCTGGTGGGCTCGATGAGCCGGAGGATCAGCCGGCCCGCGGTGGTCTTGCCGCACCCGCTCTCGCCGACGAGTCCGACCGTCTCTCCCCGGCGGACGCTGAAGCTGACCCCGTCGACCGCCTTGACATCGCCGATATGGGAGGAGAGTACCCCCCCGCGGATGGGGAAGTACTTGCGGATGTTCCAGGCATCGAGGAGGGGCTCGTCGGAGGCGGGGACGAGGGAGGCCGCCAGCTTGGGCACCAGGTCGTCCGGCATCGCCGCCATGTCAGTACTCCGTCGACTGCGGCCCATCGTAGAGCCAGCAGGCGACAAAATGACCGGGTTCCTTCTCGACCATCGGGGGTCGCGTCGACTTGCACTTGTCCATCACGAAGGGGCAGCGCGGGTGGAACCGGCACCCGTCGGGCGGGTGGATCAGGTTCGGGACCGAGCCGGGGATCGACTCGAGCTTCTTGTCCGGGTCGTCCAGGCGCGGGATGGAGGAGAGCAGTCCCTGGCTGTACGGGTGGAGGGGCTTCCGGAAGATCTCCTTGACGAGCCCGGCCTCGGCGATGACCCCGGCGTACATGACGCACATCCGCTCGCAGGTCTCCGCGATGACCGCCAGGTCGTGGGTGATGAAGATGATCGAGGTCCCGACCCGCCGCTTCAGGTCGTTCATCAGGTCGAGGATCTGCGCCTGGATGGTGACGTCGAGCGCCGTGGTCGGCTCATCGGCGATGAGCAGGGCGGGCTCTGGCGCGAGCGCCATCGCGATCATGACGCGCTGGAGCATCCCTCCCGAGAGTTCGTGGGGGTATCCCCGGGCAATCTGCACGGGGTTCGCGATGCCCACGCTCTCCAGGGTCATGACGACCTGCCAGAAGCTCTCGTTCTCGAGCGGACGGCGGGCGATCTTGGCGAGCCCGGGGACCCGGAGCCAGCTGTTGGAGAGCCGCAGGGAGGAGATCTTGGCGGACTTCACCCGGCGCGCGGCCCCGTAGCTCCGGCGCTCCTGCATCTCGCGCAGGAAGAGGTCCTTGAGTTCGCGGTCCATCTGGCCCTGCGTCCGGCGGAACTGGAGGTAGCGGCGCTGGATGCCCGAGAGCCGGAGGCGCTGGAACGTCCGCGTGATCTCGCTGAGGCTGGAGGCCGAGTCCACGACGGGGCCATGGAGGAGGTGGTAGAGCTCGCTCTCCAACGTGGGGACCCCCACGCTCTTCGCGACAGAGGCGGCCACCTCGCGGAGACGGGGTTGCCCGGGCTCGCGGGCGGCGTCCAGGAGGTCCCGGGCCATCCGGGCTTCATCGGCCTGGGCCGGCGGGCGGGCATGCAGGAGCGACTCCGACATCGGGACGATCCGGTGGATCTCGAGCGCCTCTCCCACCTGCTTCCAGATGGAGAAGACAGGGTTCATCGCGGCCGTCGGCTCCTGGAAGATCATCGAGATGTGCTTCCCACGGACCGCGCTCAGCCGCAACTGGGCGGCCTTGATGCGGCCGTACCGGCGGCGCACGGTGATGCGGGGGGTGCCCTTCACCGGCTTGTACTTGGCCTCCCGGTCGATGTCCCAGAGCAGGTTCGCGCCCTTGAACTCGATCTCGCCCGAGATGCCTCGGCCCGGCGGGTCGGCGACGAGGCGTGTGATCGAGAACGCCGTGACGGACTTTCCGCACCCGGTCTCCCCGACCAGCCCGAGGGTCTCCCCCGGCCGGACGGTGAAGGTGACCCCGTCGAGGGCGCGTACGGTCCCGTCGTAGGTGAAGAAGTAGGTCTTGAGGTCCTTGACCCGGAGCACCGCCCCATCCGAGGAGGAGGGCATCACGGGAGTGCTTGCGACCGCCATCCGTTCACCGCCTCAATCTCGGGTCGAGCGCGTCACGCAGTCCATCGGAGAGGAAGTTCACCGCGATCGCGAAGAGGAAGAGCGCGAGCCCCGGGAAGAGGAATTGCCACCAGGGGAAGGGGACCGGGTTCCCTCCCGTGTTGGTCACCATGGCGCTGATGAAATCCTCTCCGACCCCGGCCGCCGCCATGCCTCCCCACTCGGGGAACGTGGGAAGGCCGTGGAGGGGGGTACCGAAGCCGATGGCCTGGTTGAACCCGAGGAACGCGAGGGCGCCGAGGAGCAGGGGGACGGAGCCCACGTCGAGCGAGATCTGCACGAACACGGGGTAGACGCTGTTCGGGATGATGTGGCTCCGGATGATTCGTCCCGAGCCGGCGCCGGCCGCCCGGGCCGCCTCGACGTACTTCTGCTCGCGCGTGACGAGGACCTGGCCGCGCACGAGCCGGGTGTAGCCCGGCCACCACGTGATGATGAACGAACCCATGAGAATGAAGATGATCTCGTTGAAGGAGACGTTGGCATTCGCCGACCGTATGGCGATCAGCACCACGATGGTGAGGAGGAGACCGGGGATGGAGAGGAAGATGTCGGTGAGACGCATCAGGGCCTCGTCGAACATCCCGCCCAGGTAGCCGGCCATCGACCCGAGGACGATCCCGATGGAGGCCCCGCTGAGCACGATGACGCTCGAGAAGAACAGGTCCCAGGGGGTGGCCCGGATGAGCCCCTGGTAGATGTTGATCATGTACCCGCCGCCGGGCTGTCCTTTGTCAGTGACGAGCGAGCCCATGGGCATGACGCCGGGGTTGAGGATGCTGCTGGTGTTCCAGGTGGGATAGATGATGTTCCCGTACCACCCGCTCACGGGCTGGAGCACGTCCCCTTGCGTACACGTCGCCGGCGGACTCGGCGGGAAGCCGTCGGGGGAGCAGACCGGCTGGGGATTATCGTAACACGAAAGGACCGAGTACGACCCCGCGGCGATCACGCACTGCTGGGGGAGCGAGTTGGCGTAGCCATTGCCGGAGTTCGGGTCCCCGGCGAGATAGTAGCTCGGTTGGTACGGCGCGAGAAGGGGTGCGATGACCGCAATGATCACGAAGAAGATCAGGATCGCGAGACCGACGACCGCGAGCTTGTTCTGGAAGAAGAAGTAGAGCGTGCGCTTGAGCTGGGCGATGCGGGGGCTCGGTCGGTGGCTCGGGTCGGCCAGGAAGAAGCTGGCCACGGTGAGTCCGCCCCCGATCGCGAGGAGCCCGATCGAGGCACCCTCAACGCCCAAGGACGGAAGCGTCTGGGGCACTTTCACGACGACCACCAGGGGTTCGTTCGCGAGGACGGCGTAGTCGATGGGCTGGCCGTCCGAGCTCGGACCGGGGTATCCCGGGACTCCGGGAGCCCAGGTCGTGGGCTCGACCGCCGAGTCGGTCCCCTTGGCCCCATGGAGCGACAGGAGTGGCCCCACGGGCGCCGGGGCCAGGTTGGTCGCCAGGGCGGTGACCGCGGCTCCGGCCTGATTCGAGTGGGGGAATCCCGAGGCACTGTCCGTGACCAAGACCGTGGCCGCGTAGCTCCCCGGCTTCGTGTAGATGTGCGAGACGCTCGCCCCGTAGGATGAACCCGAGCTATCGCCAAAGGACCAGGTGTAGTTGTAGGGAGGAACGCCCCCCGTCACGGAGGCGGTGAGCGACGTAGAGAATGGGGCCGAGCCCGTGATGGCCGACTCGGTGACCGATATGTCCAGCACCGGGGCGTTGATCCCGGTCCCGGAGACCACGAGCGGGGGCGCCCTCGCGGTCGAGGATATGCCCCGGGCGTCGAGGATGTGCCCGGCGATGGCCGAGTACGTGCCCGAAAGCCGGGGGGTGCACGTGAGGTTTCCCTGGTCGGCGGAAACACACCCGGGCGGCAGCCCCGTGTAGTTGTAGGTGTAGGGGGCCACCGCCCCCTGTTCGGTGAGCGAGATGGTTATGGAGGAGCCGAGCGGGACCGTGGTCTCGGGCATGGAAAGGCCCAGCGCGATCGGGGCGACCCCGCACGTAGAACCCGAAGTGGTGCAACGCCAGAGCGTGACGTTGGCGCTCGAGTCGGCATACAGGTACGAGAGGGTGAAGGTGGTGGACCCCGAGGTCGGAGCGTAGAAGTACAGCCCCTGGCCCCCCTGATTGATCGGGAGCGCCATCCCGGAGCCGATGGTGTTCTGGGAGAGCGAGCTGTTGATCCAGTAGACGCCGAGGATGGCCCCGACGATCAGGAGCACCACGCCCAGGTTGAGGAACTGGACCCGCATGTCAACCCATCCTCACGCGGGGGTCGAGGTATCCGTAGAGGACGTCCACGATGAGATTCGCGATCACGACCATGATGGTGAGCACCAGCGTTGACGCGGTGAGCACCCCCGGGTCGATGTTCGGGATGAGGGAGAAAGTGAAGAGCCTCCCGACCCCGTAGAGCTGGAAGACGAGCTCGGTGATCGTGAATCCCTGCATGAAGAACGCGAAGGTCAGCCCCAGGACGGTGACGGTGGCGTTGAGGGAGTTGCGCCCCGCATGGTGGCGGATGACCCGCCCCTCGGTGACCCCCTTCGCGCGGGCCGTCCGCACGAAGTCCTGGTTCATGATCTCGAGCATGCTGTTCCGGACGAACCGGAGGATCCCGGCCATCGTCCCGTAGGCGATGGTGACGGCGGGCAGGAGGATGCGGAGGGCCCCGCTCCCCACGATGCTCCAGTAGTATCCCGGGGCGCCGTGCGGGCTGGGGTGGGTCGCCGCGTAGATCGTGGCGTCGAGGATCGGGAGTCCGGTGGGGGTGGTCTGTCCCATCGAGTTGGAGAAGGGCAGGTATCCCCCCGAGGGAACGAGACACCCCCCGGTCAGCCCGTTCAGCGTCCCGGGTGGCCAGCTACCCTGGATGATGTCGAGGGGCTGGGTCCCGTAACAGGCGGCGGCCCCCGGCGTCAGAAGGAAGTAGGCGCCTAACATGATGAAGCTCGCCAGCAGGAAGGGCGCGAGCGCATACCCTGAGAAGGAGAAGACACGGGTCGCCTGGTCCAGCGGGCGGTTCCGGCGTACCGCGGAGTAGGTCCCCAGGGGGAGCGCGGCCGCGATGATGATGACGAGCGAGAACATCGCGAGCTCGAGGGTGTAGGGGAGCCAGGCCCCGATCAGCGTGGTGACCTGGCAGGGGCTCCCGCAGGTCTCGACGGCGTTGACGATGAGCGTGGAGGGGTTGCCACCGAAGGTACACCCCGACTGGCTGTTCCCGATGCAGCTGTTGGGGCTGATGTAACCCCAATGGAGCGTGAAGATATTGCTGACGTACAAGGCGTACTGCTCGAAGATCGGCAAGTCCAGTCCGCAGGCATGGACCGCTTGGGCGAACTGGGGGGTGCCCGGCTGGGGCATGGGGTTGTGGGGGCCGGAGGGCCGGCAGATGTCGAGGCGGTCCGGACCGCCGGTGGGGCTGTAGATAGGGAGCGACGAAATTAGGATGAAGGTGATGGTCATCACTCCGATAAGAATCGGGATAAGGAGGATGAGCCGCCTTACCAGAAAGACCCAGAGCTTCACGTCTGTACGAGGAGAGGGGGAGGGGTATTTATAGAGTCAGGGCGCGGGCGGCGTGCCACTCCGTAGGGTGGCCTCTCCACGAAGGAGGAGAAAGAGGGTTTGCGGGGGGTCCAGCTCGAGATGCTCCCCGGCTTTCCCGCGGAGTCCTCCCATGCCGAAGGGGTAGTCGACGTCCTGGGCGAGGGTAACCGTCGCCCGGGTTCCTTTCGCGGAGCCGCCTCCGTCCGCCGGAGCCCAGGAGGGCAGGGCCAAGACGAACGGGTCGAAGGAGTCGAGCTCGTCGCGTCGCAGGGTCCGCACCACGAATCCGGTCCCCCCGTGGAGGGACCCCGGCATCCGGATGAGCCGGTGGACGTCGGTGGTCACCGGGGCATCCATCTCGCCCTGCAGGTCCACCGACAGCCCCCGGAGCATCGCCCCGAGGAAGTCCCGCACCTTCTCGCCGCTCCGGTCGTGGGGGAACGCCTCAAGGGTCTGGTTCTCGAGGATGGCCCTCTGGGTCTCCGGCCGGGAGAGGTCCTTCGCGATCACGCGCGCTTCCCGAGAGGGCTTGATCGGAGAGTTCGCGGCCTCCGAGGGCAGCGCGGAGGCACCGCCCGCGGGGCGGGAAAGGAGCATCTCCACCTCCACCGCCAGCGCGCTCTCGTCCATCGTCCGCCGTTCCTCGATCCACCGGTGGACCCCGCGGCTCATGCGCCCCTTCCATCCCGGGTCCGTCGGGGCGCGGATCCTCCGGTACGTCCGGGAGGAGGCGCGCGCTCCCTCCTCCTTCTGGGGCACCTCGTCGTAGAAGGCTCCCTGGAGCGGGTCAAACCCGGTCCCCATGATGTAGTCCACGAGCTCCCGGCGTTCCCCGCCGGTGAGGCGCCGGAACCCGTCGGAGTGCACGTGTGCGTGGTACCCACGACCCCCGGAGAAGGTGAGGGTGACCTCGTGCTCCTTCAACCCGAAGTCCCCGAAGAGGAACTCATCGAGGAGGTAGCGGAAGCGGTCCCGGGCCAGCAGGAGCTGCCCCGGATAGCTCAGCTTCTCGGCTTCCCGGAGGTGGTCCGCGTCGAGGTCGAAGACGAGGTCGGCCCCGAGCCATCCCTTGTCTTTCATGTTGGGGTGGTCGGGCTTCTCGTAGATCGAGGTCGAGTAGTAGGCGTGCCGCGGGACGAGTCCGACGAGATTGCGGCGGAGCTCGGCCGCGTCCCGCAGGGACCGGTGCCGTAGGAAGGCCGCGAACCCCCGCGACCCCCCCGAAGGGCTTCCCTCCTCGAAGGGCGCGAAAGCGAACTCCCGGTGGGGGAGCTCCGGAGGGGTCGGAAGGGGGGCCGATCGATAGTAGCGTTCGAAGAGGTCGCGGCAGTAGGCCGCGTCCTCGGCCGCGAGGGCCACCGTCTTCCCCATGTCCCCTCCGACCGTCCTCGCGTCCCGTCAACGGGGGCGATCTTCGTCCAGGGCCGCGTTGGTCGCGGCCACCCGGCGCGCGGACTCCAGGAACCCGAAGACGGTGGAGTGTTCGCTCCCCCGCAGGAGCAGGGTCATGGCCCGGGTCCCGCGCTCGAGCTCGTCCACCGACCCGATGAGCGCCACGTGGTAACCCGCGATCGACACGAAGCACCCCGACAGCTCCTCCAGGCGCTCGCGCGCCCGTCCCGAGGTGCCGATGAGCCGCGAACGGATCCGGCGCATCGCCTCCTTCGTCCGCTTGCCGCTGACCTCCTTCATGTCGAGCACCGTGAGGTAGTTCTCGCCCGTGAAGAGGCGGAAGGCCCGCTGGGGGGAGAACCCCCGGCCGATCGCCACCACCACGTCGTGGGCCTTCATCGCTCCCCAGGGGTCCGCGGTCTCCGGCGAGGTGATCTCGACCGAGGAATCGTCGGGGTCCACCTGGAGCTTCGCCCCGCTCCGCTCCTCGATGGCCTTGCGGGTGCCCCCTTCGGCCCCGATCACCACCGCGATCCGTTCCTCGGGGATCCGGACGAAGAGGCGCGTCATGCGAACCGGTCCCCGCCCATCTTCGCGAAGAGCTCGTCCGGCCCGATGGTCAACCCGAGACGACCGAAGTAGTGGGCGAAATTGGCAGCATCCCGTCGGAGCAGCGCCGCCGCCTGGGGGTGACTGACCGGGAGGGACTCGCCCATATCGATGAGAGTAAGGTGCCGCCCGTCATAAAGTAGGTTGTACGGGGAGAGGTCTCCGTGGACCAGCTCGGCCCCCCGGGTCATCTTGCGGACGATCGTGCAAAGCTCGCGGCAGAGCTTCTCCGGGTTCTTGACCTCGGACTTGATGAGCGTGGGGAAGGGGAGCCCGTCCTTTCCCACGAAGGACATCAGGAGGAGGTTCCGGTACCACTCGATGGGCTCCGGGACCGGTACGTCCGCCTCGCGGCACTTCTTGAGCGCCATGAACTCCCGGCGCGCCCACGCGAAGACCAGGCGGCCGAAGCTGTTCGAGCCCACCTCCTCCCGCAGGTCGTGGAGGAGGTAGGGGGGCATGCTGCGGAAGACGGCGTTTCCCACCCGGTAGACCTTGAGCGCCCGGGGGCCCTCGGCCGACGTCACCCGGAAGACGTTGGCCACCTTCCCGGTGGAGATGGAGAAGTCGACCTGCTGGAGCAGGTCGCGGGAGACGAGACGGGAGATCGCGAGGAGCGTCCTCCGGTCGAAGACTTCGTCGCGGACGTCGTGATGGGAACGCTCCTTGCGACGCTCCTCCTCCCGCTCCCTGCGGGAGCGGAAGACCTCCAGTTCCTCCACGCGGCCCGGATGCAGGGTATGAGTTATATCGGTTCGCCCTCTCACAGCCGGCGATGTCGGATGCCACCATCCTCCTGGGTGCGGGACTCGTCATCGCGGGCTTCGTTCTCCTGATCGCCGACGTGGCCCATCCGGGGCTCTTCCTCCTGGTGCCGGCCGCCGTCCTGGTGGCGATCGGGGCCATCTTTCTGATCGATCCGTCGCTCTTCGCCGGCGCTCCCCTGGCCGCCGCGCTGATCCTGCTCGCCGCCGGATGCGGAGGGGCCGTGCTGGCCATCCCCATCTACCAGCGCATCGCCCCGGTCCATCCCCCCATCGCGACCACGCTGGACACCCTCAAGGGAATGACCGCGCTGGTCACGGTGGACGTCCGCCCCGGCACGATGAAGGGCAAGGTCCGCGTGCGGGGCGAGGTCTGGAGCGCGACGGCCGACCAGGTGATCCCCGCCGGGAGCCAGGTCACGGTCACCGGCGGTGAAGGCATAATCTTAAGGGTCGCCCCCGTCTCGAACGGCTCGGGGTCCGGTCCATGAGCGCGGGTAACGCCGGGGCATCGCAGCAGCCGCAAGGGGTCCACGTCGGTCCCTACACCAGCGGCGCCGTCCTGGTGATCTTCGCCGTCCTGGTGGTCGTCTTCGTGGTGGGAGCGATCGCCGCGCTGCTCTACGGTGGTTCCGGCTCCGAGGTCTACGCGGTGTCCATCGCCGCGATCGGCATCCTCATCCTCTTCGTCCTCCTGGCGCACACGACCTACTCGATCCAGCCGTACGAGACCGCCCTGGTCACGGTCTTCGGTTCGTACAAGGGCTACCTCAAGTCGGGGTTCAATCTCGTGAGTCCCGTCGCCGTGATCAAGCGTGTCGACCTCCGCACGCAGGTGCTCGAGGTCCCCCGCCAGGAGGTCATCACGAAGGACAATTCCCCCACGAACGTCGACGCCATCATCTACATCAAGGTGGTCGACGGGATGTCCGCCATCTTCCGGGTGGTGGACTACCACCTCGCCACGGTGGCGCTCGCCCAGACGACCCTGCGTTCCATCATCGGGGACATGGAACTGGACGAGATCCTCTACAACCGGGAGCGGATCAACGCCCGTCTCCGGGACATCCTCGACGAGGCGACCGACAAGTGGGGCGTCCGCGTCGAGGCGGTGGAGATCAAGGAGGTCGATCCGGTGGGCCCGGTCAAGGCCGCCATGGAGGAGCAGACGGCCGCCGAGCGGCAGCGGCGTGCCGCGGTCCTCCGCTCGGACGGGGAGAAGCGGAGCGCCATCCTCGTCGCGGAAGGTCAGAAGCGGTCCCGCATCCTGCAGGCCGAGGGGGTCCGCCAGTCGAAGATCCTCGAGGCCGAGGGGAGCCGGATGGCCACCATCCTGGAGGCCCAGGGAGAGGCGCAGCGGCTGCGGATCCTCGCCATGGGCGCCGCTCCGCTCGATGCCAAGGCCCTGACGGTCATCTCGCTCGACACGATGGGGGAGATGGCGCAGGGGGCCTCCACCAAGATCCTCTTCCCCTTCGAGATGACCAAGCTGATGGAAGGGGCCGCGGAGTACCTTGGCGTGGGCCGCACGGTGCCCGAGCGCCAGATCTCCAACATCGATGAGCTCGAGAAGCGCCTCGGCTCGATCGACGACGTCCTCGGTCCCATCCCCAAGCAGGCCGAGCTCACGAGCGAGATCCGGTCCATCGAGGACGAGATCAAGGCGGAGAGCGCGGCGAGCGAGGCCGTCATCACCGGCAAGGGGAGCATGCCCGCGCCGGACGACGATGCCGCGCCGCCGAAGAAGCCCGCCCCCGACGCGAAGCCGACCTAGGACCGGGGACGCACCGGCAACCGGGCGGGGACTCTGAGCTCGCTACCCGTAGGGCCCGACGTCGTCCGTGAGGTCGACGTGGGTGAGCAGGATGCGTCGGCAGCAGTAGCGGGAGACCCCGAGGCTGTCGAGGATCTCCCCGGCGTCTTCGCCGCGGGCCTTCCGTTCCTGGAAGGGCCCCCAGTACTGGCCGAGCACCTTGCCGCAGGTGAAGCAACGGACCGGGACCATCATGGCTAACGGTACGACTTCTGCCGGCGCTTGCGGGCCCCCCTCCCCTGGGGTCGCTTCGGCAGCTTGCGGCGGGTGTCGTTGACGAGGAGCGAGCGGTCGTAGTGCTTGAACATCTGGGCCAGTTCGGGGTCGTTGAAGGCCTGGACGAGTCCACGGGCGATGGCGGTCCGTGCGGCCGAGGCCTGGCCCATGTATCCGCCGCCCTCGACGAGAACTTCGATGTCCAGTCCGGCCGAACGGGTGCCCGAGAGGAGCAGGGGTTCCTGGATCTTCATCCGGGCCTCCATCGGCTCAAACAGCTCGAGAGGGCGCTGGTTGATCCACACCCGGCCGGAGCCCTTGGTGAGCACCGCGCGGGCGACCGAGCTCTTTCGCTTGCCGCTCGTCTGGACCGACTTCACCTTTTCTGCCATCCTAACTCTTCACACCCAGTAGCCGGGAAAGTTCGAGGAGCGTGATGGGCTCTCGGAGCGAGGGCGTCGCCCGCGCGCCTTCGATCGTCTCGGCGGGCTTTCCCTTTAGGTCGGTGGGAACGCCGTTGTAGGCCTGGAGCCGCTGGAAGGCTTCCCGGCCCGTGGATCGCTTGAACGGGAGCATGCCGCGGACGGTCCTCCGGAAGATCCGCTCGGGGGTACGGGGGTAGTACGGCCCCTTGCGCACCGAGCCTCGGGCCCGGGCGTCGGCGTAGCTGTGGATGACCGTGTCGCGGTCCCCGAGGACCACGGCACTGTCGGCGTTGATCACCGCGAGGTGCTCGCCCTGGAGCAGCCGCTTCGCGATGTGGCTCGAGGCTCTTCCGAGCACGAGTCCCGTAGCATCAATGACCTTGACCTCGTTAGCCAATGAGACGCACCCCCTTTCCTTCCGGATTCTCCTTCGCCAAGGCGCTGAGCGACTTGAGCTCGCCCCCGGCGGCGATGATCTTCTCGGCGGCCGCGTCGGACCAGGCCAGCGCGCCCACCACGAGGGGCTTCGTGATCTTGCCGGACGCCAGGAGCTTCGAGGGGACGACCACGATCTCCTTGGCGGCCGCCACGCGCTCCAGGTGACCCACGTTCACGGCGTGGACCTGGTGCCGTGCCCGGAGCAACCGGTTGGCGACGACGCCCCAGACTGGGCCCTTCTTCCCGTCCCCCTTCGACTTGAGTTCTCGGATGAGCTCCTGAAGTCGGGGGTTGGCTTTCCGCTCAGCTACCATGCAAGGAACCACGGTGACATTTGAACGGTTATTAAGCTTTTGTGCCGGTCCGCTTACGGCGTAGCCGGTTTCCCGGCCCTGCGGCGTGGGGCGTGTCCGGCGCTCCTCGGGCGCGACATGCTTTTATGGCCGGTCCCCATCGCTCGGTCATGACGCCCAAGAGTGCGACCCCCGAAGACTCCGACGTCCCTCCGAGCTGGGACGACATCCGCGAAGAGGCCAGTGCCCTGACCCGCGAGGTGGCGGAGCAGGGGCTCATCTGGACCCGGCGCGCCTTCAAGCTCGCGAGCCGCGCCGCCTGGTCGGCCGCACAGCGGGCCGAGAAGGCCAAGAAGCGGGCCAGCTCCACGATGGGCAAGGTCCGCGGGCAGTAGCCCTCCCATGCGCCGTCCCGTCCGCCTTGACGGGATCGCAGCGCTGGGTGCGGCCGACCTCGCCTCGCTGACCATCGACGTTCCCTCTCTTCTGTGGGCCAGCCCGCAGGTCCCGGGCGGAATGCCCGGGGCGGACGCGCCAGCGCCCCGCGCTCCCGTTCCCTCGGAGGACCGGTCTCTCGTGCTGCGCGCCCGCGCACCGGGGACCACGTTCCACCGCGCCGTGGAGATCGCGCTCGGGGATCAGGCGATCCCGCTGGACCTGCCCTCGACGGCCGAGGAACGGTCCCGGGGTCCGGGCCATCTGCAACCGGCGGGTGACCGCATCCAGTCGGTCGTCTGGCCCCTGGCGGAGGGTGTGCTTCCCTCGTTGGCTCCCCGAGGGACCCAGCTCGTGGTATGGGCCAACGCGGCCGCCCACCTCTCTTCCCCCGAGTCGTTCGTCCGTTCCGCCCTGGAACTGCGCGAGGCCATCGGCCCTTCGGCCCTGCTCTGGGCCCCGGGCGTCGCCCTGCCTTCGAACCTGGCCCTCTTGCACTATCTAGGTATGGACCTCCTCGACACCACGGCCGGGCTGAAGGAAGCGGTCGAGGGGCGCTGGGCCTATGCCGAACTCGACCTCGGCGGTCCCGGGGCCACGAAGGGGGCCGTCCCGTCGAGTCCCCTCGCCTGCGGCTGCGAGGGTTGCGTTTCCCGGGCCGACACCGTCACGGCCCGCGTTCATCATGTCACCGCCGAGTATCGTCGCGAGCTCGCCCGGATCCGCTTCTTCCTCGCCCAGGGACGGTTGAGGGAGCTGGTGGAGGCACGGACGGTCTCCTATCCCTCGATCGGGGTGATGGTGCGGCACCTGGACGAGTCCGGTTACCTGGCGCAGGAGCGCCACGCCCCGGTGGCCGGAGTGGGGGAACGCCCCTACGGGATCGAAGCATCCTACCGCCGACCCGAGATGGAGCGGTTCCGCCGGCGGTTCCTGGAACGCTACCGCCCTCCTCCGTCCAAGACGCTGCTGATGCTCGTGCCCTGCTCGTACACCAAGCCCTACTCGAACTCCCCGACACACCGGGCCTTCTCCCGCGCGGTGGAGTCGTGCACCGACCCGGCCCGGGTCCACTGGGTGTCCGTGACCTCCCCCCTCGGCGTGGTGCCACGGGAGCTCGAGAACTTCTTCCCGGCCCGCCACTACGACATCCCGGTCACCGGACGGTGGACGGAGGACGAACGGCGGTGGGTCTCCCAGGGGATCGCCCACCTGCTGAGTTCCGGGGGCTACACCCACGTGATCGCCCACCTCCCGGAGGACGAGTACGGGTGGCTCAAAGCGCTCGAGTCCCCCGCCCGCCCCTGGCAGTGGACGGTCGGGAGCTCGCCGACCACCTCACGGCAATCCCTCGCGCGTCTGGAGGAGGCCGTTCGGGCCACCGGCCTCACCCGGGCATCCTTCTCCACCATCCGCAAGGACGAGGTCCGGAGCGCGATCTCCTTCGAGATGTCGCCGCAGGTGGCCGATGCGTTGCTCGCCGGCGACACCCTCGTCCGCGGGCCCCGCTGGTTCCTCAGCCTGGCGGCCAACCGGGGCGACGTCCTCGCCACCTGGAAGGAGGACCGGGGGCTCTGGCGGTTGACCGCCGCCGGCGCCGCCAAGGTCGCGCCCGTGGCCGCGGACTGGTGCCTGGACGTCGACCCCGGGGTCACCTTGCGCGGGGACGTCTTCGCTCCGGGGGCCCTGGCCGCGGGACCGGAAGTGAGGGTAGGAGGGACGGTCATCCTCCGTCGTGAGGGCAAGGTCGTGGGGGTCGGCGAGGCCACCGTCCCCGGGAACTGGATCGGGCGGCTCGAGCACGGGCTGGTCGTGCGGGTGCGCTCGCGAGGCGGCGAGTCGCCCCCCCCGACAGGGCCGGAGCCGGGCGCCGAGGCTGCCTGACGCGGGAGCGGCCGCTCCGAGCACGAAACCGCTATGCGGGCGCGCCCTTGTCCGGGGCGGGGCCGGTGGTCTAGTGGTGATGACGTCGCGCTTACAACGCGGAGGTCAGCGGTTCGAATCCGCTTCGGCCCACTTCTGCGGCCCTTCCGGGGCCGTGGTCCGCCCCTCGTCTCCCGCACCGGCGTGCCGGTGAGCGCGGGCAGGTTCTCACCTCGCCGGCCTCCTTCGCCGCTCTCGGGGGGAAGGCCGAAACTCCCGCCACGTCGCCAGCGGGGGTAGGTGTCCCTCCGGGCTCGTCGGGTCAACACTTATATTCATGTTGATATACTTCAACATGAAATGCCGACCATGGAACCCGGGCTCCGTTCCCGACTGGCGCGCGTCCCCGTGGAATCTGGACGGAGCTGTTCCCCCCACCTGCCCCGGGTCTCCCGGGCCCTCGCGGCGACCCCGGAGTTCCAGGAGGCCCTGCGCCGCGCCCGGGCGCTCTCCGACCCCCGGCGTCTCATGACCCTCTGGCTGCTCCGGCAGGAGGGGGAGCTCTGCGCGTGCGAGGTGCAGTCCGCGCTGGGCCTCAACCACTCCACCGTGAGCCATCACATGCGGGAACTGGTGCGGGCGGGCCTGGTCCGGACCCGGCGCGAGGGGAAGTGGATCCACTACTCGCTCGCCGAAGGTTCCGCAGCGCTCTGGCCGATCCGTCGGCGGGGGAGGGCATCCCCGTGAGCGCCCGGCGGGTCCTGTTCGTCTGCGTGGAGAACGCCGCCCGCTCGCTCATGGCCGAGGCGTTCTTCAATCGCGTCGCTCCCCGGGGCTGGACGGCCGAGTCGGCCGGGACCGAGCCCGCACGAGGGCCGAATCCGAGGACCGGCCCCATGCTCCGCGAGGTCGGGTTGGAGATGCCGGCCCACCCCCCGCAGCGCCTGACACCGGAGTCCGCCGCGGACGCGGACCTCGTCTTCACCATGGGGTGCCTCGACCGGGAGAGCTGCCCCGTCTACCTCATCCCCCAGGTGACCGAGGACTGGAAGCTCGCCGACCCAGCCCGGCTGGACGACGAGGGCTTCCGCGCGGTGAGGGACGAGATCCGCCGGAGGGTGGACGACCTCGCCCGGAGGATCCAGGGCGGCCAGCTGGATTCCCGCATGCGCGTGCGCCGGCCCGGCCCCAACGCGAGCCCGGGCTCGTCTCCATGACCCAGGGAACGAAGGCGCGGCTCCGGTTCCTCGACTCGTACCTCACCGTCTGGATCCTCCTCGCGATGATCGCCGGGGTCGGGCTCGGCGCCCTCTTCCCGTCGCTCGGGTCCTTCCTCTCCCGGCTCTCCGTGGGGACGACCTCGCTCCCGATCGCGGCCGGGCTCATCCTCATGATGTACCCTCCGCTCGCCCGCGTCCGGTACGGGAAGCTCGGCCATATCTTCTCCGACCGCCGGGGGCTGGGCCTCTCGCTCGTGTTGAACTGGGTGGTCGGACCCACCCTCATGCTCGGCCTCGCCCTCCTCTTCCTCCGGGACAATCCCCCGCTGATGTACGGGGTGATCCTGATCGGGCTGGCCCGGTGCATCGCCATGGTCCTCGTCTGGAACGCCCTCGCCCGCGGGAACTCGGAGTACGCCGCGGCGCTGGTGGGGATCAACTCCGTCTTCCAAGTCCTGTTCTTCTCGGCCTACGCCTACGTCTTCCTCACGGTGCTCCCCCCGATGCTCGGTCTCGCCCATGGGACCCGGGTCGACGTCACCCTCCTCGAGATCGCGGAAAGTGTCGGGATCTACCTCGGGATCCCGTTCGCCGCGGCCGTCCTCACGCGGGCCTCCCTGACGAGGGTCCGGTCGGTCGAGTGGTTCGAGCGGCGCTTCCTGCCCGCGATTTCCCCGATGACCCTGGGGGCCCTCCTCTTCACCGTGGTGATCATGTTCGCCCTCCAGGGGGCGGCCATCCTCAGCCTCCCGGTGGACGTGGTCCTGGTCGCGATCCCGCTGCTCCTCTACTTCGTGGTGATGTTCCTCTCGAGCTTCGTGCTCTCCCGCCGGCTGGGGCTCGACTACGAGCGGACGGTCACGGTGGCCTTCACGGCCGCCTCCAACAACTTCGAGCTCGCCATCGCGGTCGCCATCGGGGTCTTCGGGATCGCGTCCGGCGAGGCGTTCGCCGCGGTCATCGGGCCGCTCGTGGAGGTGCCCGTGATGCTCGGCCTCGTGAACCTGGCGCTCTACCTGCGCCGACGGTGGTACCTGCCGGCTCGCGGGGAGTCAGGCGCCCCTGCGGGGGAGCGTCGCGGGGAGGAACCCGCGTGATCCGGCGGAGCTAG
>JAJYEA010000127.1 GCA_021790425.1 Thermoplasmata archaeon
GCGCCGTGCGGCTTCCCGAATAGGTCCCCCCGGGAGCGAAGGTGCGATGAGCGGCACCGTTCGGCTGGATCTCCACGTCCACTCCGTCCATTCGCCCGATTCCCGCCTTCGCCTCCCCGAGATCGCGAACCAGCTGCCCTACGTCGGGCTCAAAGGGTTCGCGCTCACCGATCACAACAGCGTCGAGGGCCACCGCCGGCTCCCCGAGCTCCGCTCGGAATTCCCCGGACTCCTCGTCCTTCCCGGTATCGAGGTCTCGACGCGCGAGGGGCATCTGCTCGCGTACGGCATCTCCGAGGCCCCGCCGCCGCACCGCGCGCTCGCCGAGACCCTCGACTGGGTCCACGCCCGCGGGGGCCTCGCGGTCCTCGCCCATCCGTTCCGCTGGGCGCACGGCGCGGGCCGAGCCCGCGCGGAGGGCGCGGCCGTGGACGGGCTCGAGATCCGGAACGGCCACAACTCCAACATCCAGAACTTTCGGGCCGAGGTCGTTGCCGCTCGCCGCCACCTCTTCGCTACCGGGGGCAGTGACGTCCATGAGCTCGGGGACCTCGGACGGGCGTACACCGAGTTTCCCGCCGAGGTCGCCTCGACCGAGGATCTTCTCCGCGCCCTGCGCCACCACCGGGTCGAGCCCGGTGGGAACGGGCTCCGATGGAACGCCCGCGTGCGGCTGGGATTCCTGACCGGCGCCCGGCTCGTGGCTCGGGGGTTCCGCCCGATCTAATCCGCCCCGCCTCCCCGAGGGCTTTAAACAGCGGGCCCCTGCCGTTCGCCGCGCCGAGGTGGCAGAATGGTTAATGCGACGGACTGCAGATCCGTTTCCTGGGGGTTCGATTCCCTCCCTCGGCTCGTACCTCCTCGATTCGCCCCGTCGTGGACGACGCGGTAGTGGGTCCTGCGAGCGGCGAACCCTGTGGGGGGGATACCCCCCTCATCGAAGGAGGCGGCCGCCCGACCTTCAGGCGTTGACGAAGGCAGGGCGCGGCGAGCCCTCGTTCCGCAGGGTCGCCCCAAGGACTAATCTAACCGGACTCGATTTCGGAAGGCGACCATGGCGCGGCGTCTCGCCGCCATCATGTTCACCGACATCGCTGGGTATACGACCCTGTCCCAGACCGATGAGCCCGGGGCGCTTCGATTGCTTCGCGACCAGGAGCGACTGGTTCGCGGTCTGCTCGAGGTCCATCGGGGCCGTCTCGTGAAGTCGATGGGGGACGGCTTGTTGATCGAGTTTGCGAACGCCCTGGACGCGGTGGAGTGTGCGGTCGACCTCCAGCAGCACATTCAGGAGCGCAATGCGCGAGAGCCTCCCCCCGAACTGCAGGTGAGGATCGGGGTCCACCTCGGGGACGTTCAGGAGGCCGGGTCGGACATACTCGGAGATGCCGTCAACATCGCTTCGCGGATCGAGCTCCTGGCGGACCCCGGGGGAGTCTGCCTCTCGGCGCAGGTCTATGACCAAGTCCACAACAAGATCGCCGCTCGGTTGACCACGTTGGAACCCCAGCGCCTGAAGGGAGTACGCGAGCCCGCCGTCGTCTACCGAATGGAGCCGCCCTCGGTGAGTACCGGGGGGACGCCTGCCGGCCCGCTTCCGCGCCGTCTCGCGGTGCTCCCGCTCACCAACACGAGCCCGGATCCGAACGACGAGTATTTCGCCGACGGTCTGACGGAGGAGATCATCTCCACCGTTTCCAAGGTCCCGGAGTTGTCCGTGATCTCACGGACGTCGGTGATGCAGTACAAAGGTCAGCCGAAGTCGATGGCCCGGATCGGCCACGAGCTGGGCGCCGGCACCGTTCTAGAGGGCAGCGTTCGAAAGGCCGGGAATCGGGTCCGTGTGACGGTGGAATTGATCGATGCCCTCGGCGACCGGCATCTTTGGGCGGAGAGCTACGATCGAAGCCTGTCCGACGTCTTTGCCATCCAGAGCGAGATCGCCCAGCAGGTCGCGGGCGCGCTGGAGATTCGTCTGCGAGACTCCGAAAGAGTACAGATTGCGCGGGCGCCGACGGAGGTGACGGCCGCGCACCTGCTCTACATGAAAGGGATGTTTCACTCCCAGAGACGGTCGAAGGTAGAGCTCGAGACCGCCCTCGGGTTCTTCGAACAAGCCATCCACCAGGACCCGCGATACGCGCGGGCGTACGCCGCCATGGCGCGCGTCGAGACTATTCTCGGGCTTTGGGAGATCGTCTCCTCCCGGGACGCCTACGCGAGAGCCGAGCGCGCGGCGAGAAAGGCCCTAGAGATCGATAGCTCCCTGGCCGAAGCCCACCTCGCCCTCTGCCTCGTGCAGTCCTACGGCCAGGACCTCCCCGGTGCGCAGGCGAGCTTGGCTCGAGCGCTCGCGCTCAACCCGAATCTGCCCGAAGCGCACGTGCTCGCGGGGAACTTCTTCTCCATTCTGGGCCAGCCCGAACGGGCCATCCCCGAGGCCCGACGAGCCCTCGAACTGGACCCGCTCTCGCCCGAGACGATGGAAGAGGCCTCCAACGCGTTTCTCTACGCCGGACGGCCCGAGCTCGCAGTCCCGGTGGCCAAGAAAGGCCTCGAACTGAACCCCGAGAGCCCGTGGGGGCACAGTAATCTCGGCCTCTCCTACATCCAGCTTGGGAGACTTGAGGAGGGCCTCGAGGAACTCGGCCAAACCGTTCGAATATCCGGGAGGAAGAACCCCGCCGAACTTTCGGACCTAGTGTATGGGCTGAGTCGAGCCGGGCGGGTCGACGAAGCTCGGGGGATCCTCGCGGAGCTGCTCGAGACCCATCAGACGACGGGAACGGGGGCGGCCGCGATCGCCTTTTCCTTCGCGAGCGTGGGAGACGCCGACCGAGCGTTCGAGTGGCTCGAGAAGGCGTTCGACGAGGGGACTGGATATGGGATCCTCTTCACGATCGACCTCGGCTTCCGGACCCTGTCGGACGACCCTCGCTTCCAGAAGCTCCTCCGGAGAGTCGGGCTCGCTCCTAGCCGCTGAGCGGCGAGACGGGGCAACCTTCCGCGGAAGAGCTTCTGTCCGCCCCGGCGACGTACCCTACTTGGCCGGTCGAGCGCCCGGTCCGCTTCGGTCGGCCCGGGCCGAGCGCACGCTCACCGAGGGCGGGCCAGGGACCGGATCTCGTCCACAGAGATCGGCAGCTCGAGCGGATGCGCGCGTTGATAGAGCTCGGCGATCCGCTCCGGGGGGAGTCCCTGACGAACGAGCTCGAGGATCTCTTCCCTCCGACGGACCGCGGCCCGGCCCAGGGCGGCGTACGCCGTGCCCGTCGGGGTCCCGGGTTCGACCGCCCGATACCCGGCGTCCCGGTCTCGTTTGGGGAGGTCCCGAGTACCCTCACGGGGCCCATTCTCGCTCATCGACCGTCTAAATGATCCGGGGACCTTTAGCCCTCCCCTGCCAGGGTCGAGACGCCGGCAAC
>JAJYEA010000128.1 GCA_021790425.1 Thermoplasmata archaeon
GCCCACGAACTTGTGGTCGAAGGCGAGGAACTTGTCGAGCCCGGCCTCGAGCGGGCTCCGGTTGCCATGGAAGTCCGTGCCGGAGAGGAGGTAGCCCTTCTCCATGCGCAGGGAGTCCCGGCATCCGAGGCCGCAGGGGACCGCTCCGGCCCCGGTGATCCGGTCCCACGCCTCGCTCGCGAACGCGGCGGGCACGAAGAGCTCGTACCCCACCTCGCCCGTGTAGCCGGTGCGGCTCACGAGGATGTGGTCCTTCCACATGCCGTCGAACGATCCCGAGAACGTGGCCTTCGGGCCCCCCTTCCACGGGAAGAACCCGGCCGTGTAGAACTTGAGGACCGAGAGGTCCCACCCGAAGACCTTCCGGAGGAGCTCCGTGGACTTCGGCCCCTGCACCGCCAGGATCCCGACCCGCCCGTTCCACCGGTCGAGGTCGCTCTGGGCGAGCCGGTGCTGCAGGAGGAGCTCCAGCACGCGGGCGGCGAGCGCGGCGTTCGAGACGAGAAGGAAGTCCTGCGCCTTCGCCTCCTGGTCCATCCGCGTGACGACCGCGTCGTCGAGGATGGCGCCGTCGACGTTGAGGAACATGGTGTAGCGGCAGACGCCGGGCTTGAGGAGGTGGGCGTTCGTGGGCGTCCGGAGCGAGATGAGCTCCGCCGCGTCCGACCCCGTGACGGTCACGATGGACATGTGGGAGACGTCGAAGAGGCCGACCCCCTCCCGCACGGCCTTGTGCTCCGCCACGATCCCCGTGGCGGGGTAGTAGAGCGGCATGTGCCAGCCGGCGAAGGGGACCATGTGCCCTTGCCGCGCGAGGTGCTTCGCGTGGAAGAGCGTCTCCAGCGGGGGGGCCGAGGCGTCCGGCTCCTGGGTGAACGCGACCATGCCCGGATACCCTCTCATGTGAGCAGGCTGTCGAGGCTGCCCTCGTTCAGGGCACGGCGGACCTCGAAGGCGACCCGGCGCCCGGAGGACATCTCCGTCCTCCACAGCGTGTTCCCGTACGGGTGGCCCACGGCCATGTGGATGTTCGTCCCGCCGCCGATCCGGAGCGAGACGTCGAAGATCGAGAACTTCGCGTCCTTGTCGATGACCGTCTGGAGGCAGAAGGGCCCGATGATGCCCGGCGCGTAGAGCTCCTTCGCGGCATCGACGAACCGCTCCCCCATCGCGAAGACCTCCTCGAGCAGGGACTCCCGGAGCGTGATGCTCGAGTGGCCGACGATGCGGAACCCGGGGATCCGCTCGCCGTCACTGAGGGTGAGCTGCTGGTCGGCCGGGAGGCGCACGAGTCCGTCGAGGGAGCTCTCGAAGCGCTCGTCCACGCCGAGGAGCTCGAGGCCCTCGACGCGGGGGGCGAGCGGGCTGAAGAAAAAGTTGAGGTTGAAGACGGGGCCGATGACGTACTTCTCCATCTTCGCGTTCGCGAGCGCCTCCGCGGTGATGACCTTCCGGTCGATCATCGCCTGGGACTTCTTGCGGTACTCGTCGTACGACGAGGCGGTGAAGAACCCCCGCTCGAGGGGCTTGTCCGCGTGGGGCAGCTTCACCATGGTGAGGGAGTCGATCGACTTCGGGTCCGCCACCGCCGTGGGGTGGGGGAGCTTCGCCTTCTCCAGGAGCGAGAGGTAGTTCTCCTTCTCGTGCCGCTCCTCGAGCTTGAGCATCGCGCGCGAGCCGACCACGGGGAGGAGCAGCTCCTCCTCGACCTGGGCGGTCGTGAGGTAGGAGGAGAGGGCCCGGTTCGGGATCAGGAGGACGCCCTGCTCCTGGAGCTTCTGCAGCTCGTCCGGGTTCACGAGGTGGGCGAACTTGTCCAGGACGAGCGTGTCGTCCACGCACCCCTTGAGGACATTGCCCATGGCGTCCCGCGTCGCCTGGTAGTAGCGCGCGTAGGTGTGTTCCCGTCCCCGCTGGCAGATGGCCTGCGTGCGGAAGCCCTCCATGATCGCGCCATCGAAGATGTCCAGGGCCGAGTGCGAGGCCACGGCCCCGATGGTCGGTACGTCCGGATACTCCTCGAGAAGCTTCTGGATGGCCTTCCGGGTGACGGGCATGGGGTTCGGGAGTAGTCCGCAGGATAAAACAGTGCCCCAAGGGACGTTCTCGATGGCGCGGGCCCCGCGCGGGGACGGGGGCTAGGGCGGGTCCGGCGGGAACTCCCGCAGGAGGAACGTGACCATCGGATAGGTCACGTTCATCATGCCCTCCGTCGTCCATAGGCCGTGGCCCATGTCCGGGAGGGCATGGAGCTCGAACCGGCTCCCCTGCTCGAGGAGACGGGTCCCAAGTCCCCGACCGGGCGAAGGGTTCATCTTGGGCCCGGCCCTCGACCGGAGGATGCCCTTCGAGCTGCAATTGCGCTACAGCACTCCGCTCGGGGCGGTGCGCGACCTCGACGAGGCCCTTCGCACCTTCCTCGCGCACGTGGGGTACCTCCGGGAGGAGGAATCCGACCAGGCGTCCGTGGCCTACCGCCTGGTGCGGGAGTGCTTCCTCGGGGCCCCCGGCCGTGCCTGGGCCGTCGAGGAGCTGACGGCCACCCTCCAGACGACGAAACCCACCATGTACCGTCATCTCAACCGCCTGAAGTCGCTCGACCTCCTCGAGGAGGTCACGCTCTCCCCGGAGGAGGCCCGGGGGCGGAAGGGCTACCGCCTCCGCTACGGGAACCTCGCCCGCGCGTGGGACTTCGTCGAGGCGAACGCCCAGAACGCGCTGAAGCGCTATCGCGAGGGGGTCGACCACATCCAGACCCTGCTCGACGAGGCGGGGAAGACGAAGGCAAAAGTTGACAAAGCTTGACCGCTTCCCGTCCCCATCATGGTGGACGACAAGAAACGCCCCCAGGTCTCCCTGACGACGGGTTCGGTGCTCTCGGTGCGATCGGCGGACAAGGGAGAAGCCCCCCTGGTCACCCAGGGGACCTTCCGGGGCTACGTCAGCCTGGGCGGGGACCAGGCGCTCTCCGTGGAACTCGACGAGAAGGAGGGGAACGGCACCAAGGGCCGCATCCGCTTCATCCCCTGTGCCGCCGTGCTCTCGCTCGACATCCTCTCCCACGCGAAGCCGGAGGAGGAGAAGAAAAGCCCCGACACCCGCCCGGTCTACTTCGGATAGGACGGCGGGAGAAGCGCCCGGGGGGCCGCTTCAGTTGTAGTTGCCCGGAGCGCCCGAGCGGCGCCGGGCCGAGGAGCCGAAACCGCAGGAAGCGCAGACACCCTTCTGCGCGTGGTAGGAGTGGCGTCCGCACCGACGGCAGATGATGTGGGTGATCTTTCCTCCGCGCTTGGATGGAGTGCCCTTGCCCATGGAATGCCTACCCCCCCGAAGACGGTCCTCGTAAAAGGATTGCGGCCCCCAGATCCCGCTATCGAGT
>JAJYEA010000129.1 GCA_021790425.1 Thermoplasmata archaeon
CCTTCCCGGTCCATCGACCTTGGGACAGGTTTGAGCGATGGCCCTTCTCACGAGGCGCAGTTCTCCCGTAATGGCTGGATCCCTTCCAGGTATCGGAGTTGGCCCAACCGTCGGATGTTGTACCCCACTCCCCGAAGGAACTCCTCCGTCACCTTGCGGCCCTCCAATCGCTTCCGCAACTTCCCGTGCCGGTTCTTCCTCACGAAATTCGTGGCCTCCGAGATCGACCGAAGATGATACTCGGCGAACCACTTCGGCGGATCTCGGGCCATATCCAGAAGCATTTCTCCCCATGCCTTCACGCCCTCCCGCTTCATCGTGACGTTCCGTCGGGGCAGGAATCGCGGGACGGCTCCCAGCTCCCCGACGAGACGGACCATCGGACGCCCGGCATACAGCCCATCTCCCAGCACCATCGCGATCTGGGGGTGCAGCGTCTTCGTCTCCCGCATCACCGTGGGAAAGGCCGCCAACTCCCCCACATGGCGGTCGCAGTTCACCCAGTGGGAGGAGAGCAGCTTGTAGTGGACCCCCACCACCGAAACCGTGTAGACGTAGGGAGCCCGAACGGTGGTCGATCCCTCGACCCAGGCTCCCTTCTGTTTCTCCGCCTCCTTCTGCTTCGCTCGACTGGAGGCGTAGTGATGACCCACCGTGGTGGAGGCTCCGCTCCCGTCCACGCTGAAGATCCTCTCCAGCCCCTGGACGGGACCGTTCGTTAGCTCGAAGACCTCGTCCAGAATCTCGCGGACGGCCTTCCTACCGTACCCGCGTTCGATGGTCTTGTAGCCGAACCCTTCGGAGAGACCGAGCTTCTCCCCGAAGATTTCGAGGAGCCCTTCGGCCACCCGGTTGGGGACTCGGAAGTACTCCTGCGCCAAGAGGACCTTGGCCACATCGGCCGCCGAGGTCGGGGAGGGACCTCGGCGTCCGCTCCGCTTCGGGGTCCGTGCCTGGACCTGACGCGCGGCCTCGTCGACGAGGATGCGGATCAGGTGGAGCGTGTCGGCCATCTCGTGGATCTGGGCCTGGTCGTAGGCGCCCCAATCGGTCTTGGAAGGGTCACGGTGTCGATAGTCGAGGGTGCCCTCTCGCGAGGCCGCGATGAGCTTGCGGACCGTCTCCCGGGGTCCCGAGAAGTTTCCCACGGAGAGGGGTAACGTCGGCAAGTAGATAAGCGGTGTGTTAATACGCTAACACAATGGCGCGGGAGGGAGCGGTGGTCCTGCTGCTGTTCCATCTGCCCGAGCGAAGCCCGGCGAGAGAGGCGACCAAGCTGAGCCAGCGTCTGTATGGAAGGACCGTCAGCACGTGGTCGGGCAAGTACCACTACCCCCGACCTGGGCTACTGACGCAGATCCCTCATCGTCGGGTGGGGCGAGGGGCGCTGGTATTGTGGAGGCGGGATGTGGGAGCGGTGCTGGCGCTGCTGGGACAGGTTGGGGCCAAGGTGGAGGTCCGGGAGGTCACGCCCCTGGACGAGGACCTTCGGGAGCTCCGAAGGACCCCTCAGTGAAACCTGTCCCAAGGTCGGCCCCCGCCGAGGGAGGTCCCCGCCGATCGCCCGAGCGCCGCCCGCGGAGCCGCCCCTGACGCGACCGGGCCGAACGGGTCGGCCCGGTCCCGATTGGCGTCGTTGCAAGCCAAAATAGCCGGGTGGCCTGTACCTGTTCGGGGGGCGTCATCCGTGAGTCGGTGCCGGGGGGGAAGCCGAAGGCCCGCCGGATGGCGCCGGGCGACGGCCCTGTTCCTGACCGGGGTCGTGCTGGGGTCCAGCCTCCTGCTCGGACTCGGGGGCGTTCCCGGATTCCAGTACTTGGCAATGACCACCTCCGTCAGAGCAACGTAAGTCCCTGCCGACGAAGGCGAGTCGGTAGTCTCCGTCGATTCTCCACCGCGCAGACGTTCCCGAGGCGATACCCGACGGCCCGCAGCAGCATCTGGAGGAGATCCTCGAAGCGGAGGAGTTCCTCGCGGATGCGGAACCCGACCGGACCCTGCCGACCTTCGCTCGCGTAGAGCAGCTTGAGGATGACCCATTCGTTCTGGAGGAGCATTCCCACCCCGACCTGGAGGAGGCGCAGCGCCGGGGAGCGGCTTGACGTGCGGGCCATTGCCTGGCCGAGAATTCTGTAGCTGGACTCGATGCCGAAGCGCCCCCGATAGCGGTCGGCCACCTCCTTCAGCGACATGTCGCCGAGCACGGCGTAGATCAGGTACTGACAGCCGTGGCGGTCCCACTTCCGACCCATCTGGTAGCGGACGACAACATGGATCGTCACTTCCAGGGGAGGATCTCCTCGGCGGGGGCCCTTCAGCGTGTGGGTGGTCGAGTAGGAGCGCTTCCCGCGCTCCCACTTCTTGCGCTGGCGGGAGCCGAGGCGGAGAGGGACGACCGCGGTGATCCCCTGAGCCTTCAACCACGAGAGGACGACATAGTTGTAGAACCCCCGGTCGAGGAAGACGGCACGGAGCTTCCCGCCTGCCATCTGGAAGTCGTGGAGGGCGGCACGAACGGCGGTGAGGGTGCCGCCGTTCCTCGGGTGGAACCGCAGCGAGGCGATGAGACGGAAGCGAGGCAGGAGGATCGAGAGGGAAGCGAAGCGGTGGGCCCGGTGGGTGCCCCGCTCCTCCTTCGTCTTCACCACTTGGCGCCGACGCGCATCCTGAGGCTGGCCGTAGTACGGTCGGTCGTGGAAGTCGATGGCGACATCGACCGGGTCCTTCGGGACGCGGCCACGGATCTGGCGGCGGAGCATGAAGGTCAGGGCCCGTTGGGTCCGCCCGAGACTGAGGTGAGCGAAGAGCCATCGGGCGGTGCGGTCGGAGTGTCCCCGTCGACTCTGGGCCCGGGCTCGATGGACGGAGGCGCGGAGGACGGCGGCCCTCAGCAGTAGGTCGGCCGTGTCGCGCACCGTGGGTGGGCGGAAGGTTCGACAGAGGGCACTCTTCAGGAGCGGGAGGAGCCAGAAGAGGGCGGCCGAGCGGACCTGTCGGTCCGAGAGGACTCGCGGTTTCCAGCGGGTCCGACGAGGCGGCGAGTATTTCTTTCGGTGACGAGCTCCCTTCGCTGCGGTCGCAAGACCGCCGCCGCGGCGTCTGGGGTACACACCGAGTCGTCCGCGGTGCTTCCCTCTTCAACAGGAATCTCCATCGGAAGGGAGTATGCAGCACCCCCCGAGAACTCAGCAAGTCACGTCAGGCGGCCGGTTGCCAAGCACTGGATTCCGGGGAGAGACGGTCCGTTCGGGGCCCGGGACGCTCTCCTTGTCCCCCGGGCCGGAGCGTCGGGGCGCCGCCGCCCTCCGGGCGGTCCTCCCTCCGGGGACCCCCCCCGGGCCGGAGTACCGCGTGACCCAGACGCTGGTC
>JAJYEA010000043.1 GCA_021790425.1 Thermoplasmata archaeon
AGGTGCTCGTGCGCGAGGGCGCTCCCCAGGGATAGCCCGTCCCCCCGCCCGCACCATCGCGGTGCCGGTCACCGAGGAGGACGGAGCGATTATACGGGCGCTCGCTTTTCCGTCTCCGGAGGGAGCGAAATGGGCGTCTCCGGGGACATCGAAGGGCACCCTGCCGTCGCCCTTCCCGAGTCCCCGTTCGTGGGCCGGTCCGCGGAGCGCGACCGTCTGGCCTCCGTGCTCGGGACCGCACGCGGGTCCCAGGGCTCGGCCTGGCTGGTCCAGGGCCCAATCGGCATCGGGAAGACGCGCCTTGTCCGCTGGCTCAAGGAGTCGGCCACGACGCAGGGGTTCGAGGTGCTCTCGGGCTACGGGCTCAAGGAGGTCAACACCCCCTTCTTCCTCTTCCAGCAGGTCTTCCGTGCGCGGGCCGCCCCGGAGCGACGGAAGGACCAGCCCCTGGGGGAATCCCTCTCCCCGGTCGTGATCATCGAGGAGGGCCGGCCCGACCGCGCCTGTTCCGAGGCGGCCCGACTCTCGGCCCAGCACCCCGTCCTGCTGCTGACGCGCGACCGCCCGGCCCAGGTGCGGGAGCGGGTCCCGGGACTGGCCGCCTCCGCGCGGGTGCTCTGGCTCACGCGCGCCGAGGGACCGGACGTCCTCTCCCCCTCGAACCTGGACGCGTTGGGGGAGAAGCTGGGGGAGCACCTGCGGGCTGCTCCCTCCAGCGTGGTCGTCCTCGCGGCCGTGGGGTACCTCGTCACGCAGAACGGCTTCGCCCCCGTGCTCCGGCTCCTCCAGTTCCTGCGCGACGTGGCGGAGGAGTCGGGCGGCCATGTGCTCCTCTCGATCAATCCGGACGCCCACGAGAAGCGCGAGGTGAGCCTCTTCGAGAGCGAGGGGGAGGTGGTCGCCACCGAGGGCGCCGCGCCGGAGGCCGAGGTCGCGGGGGAGAGCCCGACGCACGCCATGCTGCGCTACCTGGACACCGTCGAGACCGAGTCCCGGGACCACCCGTGCCTCATCGCCCTCGACGATCTCCAGTGGGCGGACCCGGACTCCCTCCGCGCCTTCCAGTTCCTGGCACGGAACATCCGCGGCCTCCCGGTGGCCCTCGTGGCCACGCTCCGGACGGACGAGGTCCGCTCGGAGGAGGAGCGGGCCGAGGAGCGGCTCGTGGAGGTCCTCGACGCGATGGACCGCGAGGGCACGCTCTCCCGCGTCCCGCTCTCCGGCCTCGGGTCGCCCGAGGCCCGCGATCTCGTCTCCGGGCTCCTGGGGGGCCCCGTGGCGAGCGGGTCGAGCATGGAGCACCTCGCCGAGCTGGTGAAACGCTCCCGGGGCAATCCCTTCGTCCTGCGGGAAGTGATCGCGCAGCTCGCGACCGAGGGGCAGGTGCGGCGGCAGAACGACCAGTGGGTGATCCGCGACCCCGAGGGCCTCGAGGTACTCGGCGTGACCGAGTCCCCGTTCCTCCCCGAGAACGTGCGGCGGCTCGTGTCCCGCCAGCTGGATTCCCTCTCGACCCAGGACCGCACCCTCCTCGAGTGGGCGTCCGTCCTCGGGAGCGAGTTCTCGCTCACCCCGCTCGCGGAGGTCATGGGACAGGCTCCCGGAGACCTCGACCCCCAGCTGCACATGCTCGCCCGCCGCTACCGCCTTCTCGAGCGCCGCGAGCGGCCGGGCGAGGAGACGTGGACCTTCGCGCAACCGCTCCTGTGGGAGGTGGTACGGAGCGAGATACCCGAGGGGGAGTTCCGCGCCCGCGCGCTCACGTTCGCGGAATGGTGGGCGGTCCACCGGCCCGACGAGGTGGAGACGATCGCCCGGCTCTTCCACGATGCGGAGGAGGGTCGCCGGGGGCTCCCCTGGGTCCGTCGGGCCCTTGACCTCGCCGTGCAGTCGCGGGCGGTCGAGACGATCGGGCGATACCATCGCTGGCTCCAGGACCTCCACGCGCGCGCCGGGACCCCGGTCGAGGCCCGGGTCCGCGCCGGGTTGGAGATCGCGGGGAAGGTCGAAGGCAGGATCGGGGACTCCATCGAGCTCATCGCGCTCCTCCGTTCCCTCCTCACGCTCGACCCCCCTCCGGAGCTGCGGGTCGAGATCCTGGCCCACATCGCCCTTCCCCTGGCCTGGCTCGCTCCGAAGGAGGCGATCCCCCTGCTGGCGGAGGTCGAGGGTTCCTCGCGGGAGCCGGCGCACTCGCCCGAGCCTGTGCGCTACCTGGTGCCGATGGCCCGGTCCGTGCTGGCGCTCCGGGAAGGGGACTATCGGGAACAGCACCAGTGGGCCGAGCGCGCGCTCCGGGCGGGTGCGGACATCCCCCTGTGGGCCCGCGTGCGCATGCTCTACTACACGGGTACCTCGCTCTGCCGCATGGGCCGCCCGGCGGAGGCCGGGCAGCGCCTCGCCGACCTCGAGCATCTCTCCATCCCCGCGAGCGAACCCAGGTTCGTGGCCATGATGAGCGGGCTCCGCGTCTTCATCGCGGAAGCGACCGGCGACGTGGCCGCGCAGTGCCGCGGGAACGAGGTCGCGGTCGCCCAGATGGGACTGGTGGGCAACCCCGCTTCCATGGCGATCGGCTACCAGAACTGGGGCGAGGCCCGCCTCGACCTTGGGGACCTTGACGGGGCACGGGAGTGCCTCCGGCAGCAGCGCCGGCTGCTCGAGCGCTTCGACCTCCCCTTTGCCCAGCTCCCCTTGCTGCTGGAGGGGAAGCTCGCGATGCGGGAGGGCAGGTGGGCGGAGGCGATCACCTTCCTCGGCCCGGCGATCGAGGAGATGATCCGGCAATCCAATCGCGAGGGGCTCGCCCCCACTCGTCTCGACCTCGCGGAGACCTACGTGCACCAGGGCGACCTGGAACGGGCCCAGGCGCTCCTCGCCGAGGCCCGGAGCGTCCACGAGAGCGAGACCGACGCGCGCCCGGTCCAGTTCGCGCTCATCCAGGCGCTCATCTTCGAGGCGCAGGGCAAGGTCGCTGAGTCCGGGAAGTCCCTGGATGAGGCGATGCAGCTCGTGGCCAGCGAGCCCGGGAGGATCTGGGGTGGACGGTGCCGGAACGCGCGGGCGCTCTGGGAGCGGGAGCACGGCGATCCGGGCCGTGCGGCCACCCTGCAGCAGGAGGCCCGGACGCTTTTCGACCAGGCCGGGATATGGCCCGACGCCTGGATCCGCCGATGGCCCGCCCCCCTGTCGCGCAGCGGGGCCTAACGGAGACCGGTCTCAGGCCGCGGGAGGACGCTTCCCTTCGGTGCGCTTGCCCTCCTCGAAGAGCGCCAGCGCCTCCTGGACCGTGGCCCTGTCATGCACGATGGAGCGGACCGCCCGGATCTTCGCCACGGGGTGCTCGGACTGCCAGATGTTCCGCCCCATGTCGACCCCGGTGGCTCCCCGCTCGATGGCGCCGTGGACCAGCTCGAGGGCATCCCGGTCCGTGTCGAGCCTCGGGCCCCCGGCCACTACGATGGGGACCGGGCACGACTCGACGACCTTCTCGAAGCCGTCGCAGTAGTAGGTCTTCACCATGTGCGCGCCGAGCTCCGCGGAGATGCGGCACGCGAGGGAAAGGTAGCGGGCGTCCCGCTTCTCGAGCTCCTTGCCCACCGCGGTGATCGCGAGGACCGGCATCCCGTACCGCTCGCCCTCGTCGACGAGCTTGGAGAGGTTCACGAGGGACTCGTGCTCGTGGGGGGAGCCCACGAAGACGGAGAGCGCTACGGCGGCGACGTTGAGGCGGAGCGCCTCCTCCATCGTGGTGGTGATGGCCTCGTGCGAGAGGTCGTCCTTGAGGACGCTCGCGCCCCCGGAGACCCGGAGCACCATCGGAACGTCCACGGAGGGGTCCACGCTCGCGCGCAGCACCCCGCGCGTGAGGGCGAGCGCGTCGCAGTACGGGAGCAGCGGGGTGATCGTCTCCCGCGGCTTCTCGAGCTGGCGGGTCGGGCCCATGAAGTACCCGTGGTCCACGGCGAGCATCACGGTGTGGCCGCTCGCCGGCTTGATCATGCGCGCCATCCGGTTACGAAGTCCCCAGTCCATCCTGATCACTCGCCCGGTCGGACGCCCGTGGGGTCTTTATTCTTTTTCCATGGCCTCTTAACCTCCGGCCCCTTGGGTCCGCCCCGTGGCGGGCGCGCGGAGCCCGGATGAACGCATGGCAGGTCCCTTCGTTTCCCATCCCCTCCTCCAAGAGGGAAAGCTGGAGGACCGCGCCTATCAGGCGAGCATCGTCGATCACGCCCTCCGCGAGAACCTGCTCGTGGTCATGCCGACGGGGCTCGGCAAGACCGCCATTGCGCTGCGGGCCATGGCGCGCTGGCTCGAGCGGTATCCGGGACGGAAGGCACTCCTCCTTGCCCCGACGAGACCGCTCGTGGAGCAGCACGCGCGCACGGTCCGGACCTTCATGGCGACCCCGGAACCCGTCGTCCTCACGGGCACCCTGGCCCCCGCCCGGAGGACCGGGACGGGAGACTCCTCGGTCGTGGTCGCCACCCCTCAGGTGGTCCTGAACGACGTCCAGCGGGGCGCCCTCCACTTGGAGGAGTTCTCGATGGTCATCTTCGACGAGGCCCACCGGGCGCGCGGGGACTACCCGTACGTCGGGATCGCGCGCGGTCTTCGCTCGGACCACCACCGCATCCTCGGGATCACCGCCTCCCCGGGGAGCCGGCGGGAGCAGGTGGAGGAGGTGCTGAACAACCTGCACGTCGAGCCCTCCGGACTGGAGTTCCGTGACGAGGGGGACCCGGACGTGCTCCCCTACCTCCACGAGATCGGTTTCGACTGGGAGTACGTGGAGAAGCCGCGGGCGGTGGAAGAGTCGGGCCGCCTCCTCCGGGGCGTGCTTGACCGCCATGCCCGGGCCCTCGCGTCGACCTACGGTCCGCTCGCCCCGGGGAACGTCGTGACGCGCACCCTCCTCCTCGAGGCCGGGCGCGTGCTGGCCGCCGAGATCGCGGCCCGGCGCTCGTCGGGGGCCGCCGTGGCTCCCTCGGTCTGGCAGGCGCAGAAGCACCAGGCGGCGGCGATGAAGGTCGCCCACGCCCTGGAGCTGCTGGAGACCCAGGGCCCCGAGTCGCTCGCCCGGTACGTGGAGCGGATGCGGGCCAAGGGCGGGCGCTACTCTCCCTCCACGACGGCGTTCCTTCGCGACCCCGACGTGGTCCGTGCGCTGGAGCTCGCCGCGGCCCAGACGTCGGACCACCCGAAGGTCGCCAAGGCGGTGGAGCTCGTGCGCCGGACGCTCCACGGCGGCGGACTGACGCCGGAGGCGAGCCCGTCGAAGGTGATCGTCTTCACCCACTACCGCGACATGGCGGACGTGCTGGTGCAGCGTCTGACGGCCCTGGGGGACCCGGCCATCCGGGCCGCCCGCTTCGTCGGCCAGGCCACGCACGGCGCAGGCGACCCCGGGCTCTCCCAGCGCGAACAGGTGCGTCTCCTGGACGACTTCCGCGCGGGAAAGGTGAACTGCCTCGTGGCGACCTCCGTGGCGGAGGAGGGTCTGGATGTCCCCGCGACCGACCTCGTGGTCTTCTACGAGCCGGTGCCCTCGGAGATACGCACGATCCAGCGACGGGGACGGACGGGGCGGTCGCGGGCGGGGCGCGTGGTGGTGCTCCTCACCAAGGGGACCCAGGATGTGGGCTCCTTCTACGCGGCCCGCGGGAAGGAACACCGGATGCGCCAGCTCATCGAGGAACTGAAGGGGATCTCGCGGAAGGAGAAGTCCTCCACGCGACGGTCGGCCATGACGCTCGACCGGTTCACATAAGGGAGGGGAGAGCGCGCGGAACGCCCGCCCCGATCGGGCCCCTCCGCCGGGAGGTCCGAGGGCGGTTCGTGGTCACGCTAAATAGCCCGTTGCACTGGTCCCCTTTCGACACGCAATGAAGACGTTCATCAAGGTCCAACTCGACTCGGAAGGCGCGACGTTCTCGGACGTGGCCGAGGTCTTGGAGGACATCGGTTTCCGCCCCATCCAAGGGGAGTACGACTTCTCCTACGAGTGGGACAAGCACGCGTCCGTGAAGGACTCGCTGTGGTTCGCGGACCGCATCCAGACCGCCCTCAAGGGGATGGGGGTCTGGTTCCGGATCGAGACGGTCGACGGTTGATTTCGCCCGGACGGTCCGGGGATTCGGGGGGTCAGGTTCTGCCTACCCGGTGGCGTAAGGGGTTTGTCCTAGGCGGTCTCCCTGCGGGCAGGTGAGACAGCCCTGCCCGAGGAGACGAAACGGCTCCGGTTCGGCGTCAACACCATCGCCTCGATCCTGACCCTGGTCGTCGGCCAGGTCCTCGGCTGGGTCGGGACGAAGGCGATGTTCTACTTCTTCGCCCCCAGCCCGAACGGCCCCGGTATCGCCCTCATCGGTGACATCACCTTCTTTGTCACGATCTTCAACGTCGCCATCGGGATCGGGGGGTTCCGGCTCGGCGCCGCCTACACCTTCTTCGTGGCGCGGGGGGCGGAGAAGAAGCCCCTCACCGGGACCTACTTCCTCTTCACGCTCGCCAGCTTCGGCCTGCTCTCGCTGGGGACGTTCCTTCTCGGATACTGGCTCAACTGGTTCCCCGGGATCCTCGATGCCTTCGCCCTCTTCATGCTCGTCCCGGTCCTCGAGGTGCCCTCGACCATCTACCAGAACCTCCGGATCGCGGAGGGCCGCACCGCCCACGGCCAGATACCGGCGATGATCGAGGCGACCGTCCGCATGGCGTTCATCGTCTACTTCTCCCACCTTTGGACGCCCCAGTCCGTCGCCGGAGCGGCGGGCGTCACACTCGTCACCGAGGTGGCGTGGGCCTACGTCCTCGGGGCGGCCGCCGGGGCGATCGCCTCGGTGCCGATGTTCCGTGAGGTCGCGTTCCGCAACTTCTACGCGACCCTCCGGGACATGCTCGTCTACGCGACCCCGCTGGCGGCGGGGCTCTTCCTGACCTACGCGGGCAGTTTCGTGGTCCCGATCCTGGTCCGCGTGCTCTCGGGGAGCTCGGTCGTCCTCGTGGACTTCACGGCCCCGAACGCGTTCCTCATCCTCCTCCTCTTCGTGCCCTTCGCGGTGACGCTCCCGCTTTTCCCTGATCTCGCGGGCATGCATGCGCGGGGGGAGGACGAGGCCATCCGGTTGCGGGTGCGTCAGGCCATCCGGTACACCCTGATGCTGCTCGCGCCCGGGATCGTCGTGGCGACGGTCTTCCGCGTCGACCTCCTGCGGCTCTTCTACTCGAACGCCGTCGCCGGGACGAGCATGACCGGCGGCGCCACCGCCCTCGTGTTCCTGGCGCTCTCGGCCCTGCCCACGGCGGTCTTCCGGATCACGGGCACCGCCCTCGATGCCGTCGGGCAGCAGAAGCGCGAGTTCTGGATCTCCTCGGCCCAGTTCATCGTGCTCGTCGGCACCGTGGCCGCGCTGGTCGGGTCCTACCAGGCGGTCGGCGCCGCGGTTGCGGTCCTGCTCTCCGGCATCGTCGGGCTGGCACTCAACGCGGTCTACCTCTACCGCTTCCTCCCGGTACGATTCCCCGTCCGTTCCGTGCTGACCGTCATGGCCGCCTCGATCGCCACGTTCGCCCTCTTCTCGGGGACCGGCGGGAAGTCCTTCATCGGCGTACTGGGCCTCCAGCTCAACCTCTCGAACAAGTTCCTGTTGATCGCCGTCATCGCGGGGGGCCTGGTGCTGTACCTCTTTGTCCTGGCCGCCGTGGGCGAGCTGGCGAAACAGGATGTCATCGACCTCACCCGCACGGCGGGATTGCCGGAATGGCTGGGCCGGGGCCTGAGCCGCATCTGCTGGCGGGACTCGTGGGCCGAGGAAGGGCACCTCCCTCCGCGGGCCGACGGACCGTCCTGACGGGGGAGCGTCTGTAACGGGCACCCGGCGCGGACCGACCATCCGCCGGATCCGACGGACGGAGTGGGGAAAGTACCGGGAGGTGCGGCTCCGCGGGCTCGCCACGGACCCGCTCGCCTTCGGCTCGGTCGTCGCGGAGGAGTCCCAGCGCCCGCCCGAGTTCTGGCAGGAGCGCGTGCAGCGCGGCGCAAGTGCGCCCGATTCCTCGCTCTGGGTCCTGGGCCGGCCCTACGGGCCGTTCCTCGGGACCGTGACGGTCTCCCGGGTGGAGGGCCGGTTCCAGGTCTTCGGGATGTGGCTCGACCCCGCGCTGCGCGGCCGCGGGTGGGGTTCCCGCCTCCTCGACACCGCCCTCAGGTGGTTCGACCGGGCCGCTCCGGGGACGCCCCTCACCCTCGAGGTGAATCCGCGGCAGGGACCGGCCATGGCCCTCTACCGTCGTCGTGGCTTCCGACCGACCGGGGAGACCCGTCCCCTGGGCCACACCGCGGGGGAGTTCGTCGTCGAGTTGGTCCGCCGCCCGAAGACGTCGGGGAATGCCCGGAGAGGTCCGTCCGCTACGTCGCGGGCCTGGCCCTCGCACCCACCGCAGGGATCGCGAGCGCCAGCGCCCCGCCGACGGCCGCGATACCGGCCGTGAACGGGAAGAGGCTCTCCGGGCCGAGCGTGGTGTAGACGGCCCCCAGGAGGAAGGGGCCGATGATGAGCCCGAGGTCCTCGAAGGAACCGAAGACCCCCACCGCCGTGCCGTGGATGGAGGGGGCGAGGCGGGACAGGGCGAGGGGCAGGAGCGACACGGAGAGCCAGCCTGCGCCGAGGGCGAGCCCCAGTGTCGCGAGCACCATCTCCGGGTAGGTGGCGGCCCCCCACGTTCCCAGCGCTCCGGCCACCAGGACCAGGAACCCGATGGGCGCGGACCGTTCCGCACCCCACCGGTCCGCCAGGCCGCCGAGGAGGACACCGGAGACTAGGGCGACCGCCCGCGCCGCACCGATGACGTATCCCGCCTCGTCCGGGGTCCCGTGGAAGATCGCGATGGAGTAGTATTGGAGGAAGTTGGTGACCAGGGTGTAGGCCATGAAGTAGAGCACCACGATCGTCACGGCCAGCACGAACCGGGCGTCCGCGAGGGCCCGCAGCGATCGGATCCCCTCCGAGTGGGGCCGGGGCTTCCCGACCGAGCCCCACGGCAGCGCGAGGAGCGGCAGGGTGGAGACGGCGAAGATGATCGTCCCGAGGAGGACGTTCAGCTCGAAGCCCCCGAGCGAGTAGAGCGTGGGGCCCAGGGCGGTGCCGACGCTCAGCCCGATCCCGAAGAAGAGGCCGAGGCGCCCCAGGCCCCGGCTCGCGGTCCCGGGACCGGCGGAGTACATCCCGATCCAGCGGAGGAGCGGGGTGGTGTAGACGACGAGCATCCCGTAGAGACCGAGGGCGAGGGCGAACTCGGCGAAGGTGCGGGGCAGGGCGAGGGCGAGCATGGACGCCGCGGTCAGGGCCCCGATGCCCGCGATCGCCCGCGGGGAGCCCACGCGGAAGGCGAGGTAGCCCCAGAGCCCCTCCGTGAGGAGCGTCCCGAGCGCGTAGACGGCCAAGGCGGCCCCGTACTCGAAGACGGAAAGGCCGAGCGCCTCGAAGCGGAAGGGGAGCACGACGATGACCAGGGCGTACGAGGCCCAGGTGCCCAGCACGGAGAGGTAGACCCCGCGGAGGGTGCGGTCATCGGACGGTGCCGGAGGCATGGGGGCCCGAAGCTACGGGATGAAAAAGGTTGCCGCGGGGGTCGGGCGCCGGGTCCCCGTCGCGCGGAACGGAAGCCCGAGACTAAATACCCGGGGAGAGTGGCGCCGTTCCGATGGTCATCCTCGGGATCGAGTCGACCGCCCACACGGCCTCGATGGCCATTGTCGACGCCGAGGGGAACGTCAGGGCCATCGCCTCGGATGTGTACAAGCCTCCCTCCGGCGGGATCCACCCGCGGGAAGCGGCCAACCACCACGCCGAGGCGTTCCCCGAACTCCTCGCCCGGCTGGTCTCCGAAGGGCATCTCCACCCGGAGGAGGTCGAGGCGGTGGCCTTCTCGCGCGGACCAGGGCTCGGCCCCTGCCTCCGGAGCGGGGCCACCGTGGCCCGGATGCTGTCCCTCCGCTGGAACCGGCCGCTCATCCCGGTGAACCATTGCGTGGCCCACATCGAGATCGCCCGGCTCCTGAGCGGGATGACCGATCCCGTGCTCCTCTACGCCTCCGGCGGGAACACCCAGATCATCGCCTACGCCCACGGCCGCTACCGCGTGCTCGGGGAGACCCTGGACATGGGGGTCGGCAACTTCCTGGACAAGCTCGCGATCGCCCTCGGGGGTACCTTCCCCGGTGGCCCGCTGATCGAACAGTGGGCGCGCCAGGGTGAGCCCACGGTGGAGCTCCCCTACTCCGTACATGGCATGGACGTGAGCTTCTCGGGGCTCTACACCGCGGCCAAGGTGGCCTTCCGGAACGGTGCCCGGCGCGAGGACCTCGCGCGGAGCGTCGAGGAGACGGCCTACTCCATGCTCTGCGAGACCCTCGAGCGGGCGGTGGCCCACCTCGGGCGTCACGAGGTCGTGCTGGGAGGCGGAGTGGCCGCCAACCAGCGACTGCGAGGCATGGTGGAGCGCATGGCAACACCGCGCGGGGTGCGGAGCTTCGCACCCCCTCCCAAGCTGTGCGTCGACAACGGGGCGATGATCGCCTGGACGGGATACCTCGTGTGGCGCACGGGCGGCGCCGTGCCCGTGGAGGAGAGCCTCGTCGATCCCCGCCAACGTACGGACCAGGTGGATGCCCGATGGCGGACCCCTCCGCCGGGTGCCCGGTCCCCCGACGTCCGATGACCGCGACCGCGGACGCTCCCCGAACGCCGGGGAATGCTCCCCTCGTCCTCCCCCTCCCTAACATCGCGAACCTCGCCGCCCTTTCGAACGCGCTCGCTCGCGGTTCCACCCCCTCCCTCATCCTCGAGTCCGCCACGCCGGGGGGCTGGAGCTTCCTCGCCTGGGACCCGGCGGCCACGATCGATGCCCAGGGTCGGAAGATGCGGACGTGGAAGTCCCCTGAGGTCGAGCTCCCCCCCTTCCCCTCCACACCGAGTCAGATCCCGGGCTTTCTCGAGCGCGTCCTCGATCGCTACCGCGTCGCTCCCGGGAGTGGGGAGGACGTCCCTCCGTTCCTCGGGGGTTTCCTCGGTCTCGTCGGGTACGAGTGGGCGAGTCGCCAGGAGGGTCCGGACCGCGAGGGCCCTGCCGGGGTGCCGGACCTCTGGTTCGGGCTCTTCGACCGTGCGATCGCGGTGGCACCTTCGGGCCGGGCCCAGTTGGTGGCCGTCCCTTCGATACGGCGACTGGACGCGGCCTCGCTCCTTCGTCGGGTGAGCACTGCCATTTCCCGGCTGGACGATCTCCCGCGTCCCGCGCGGACCGCCCGTTTCGGCAGCCCCGTCGAGGACTTCTCCCGGGCCCGGTTCGAGGAGGCGGTTCGGGCCGTCCGGAAGCTCATCCGGCAGGGGGACGTGTATCAGGCGAACCTTGCCCAGCGCATCCGGGTACGCGGGGCCGACCCCGACGTCCTCTACGAGCGCCTCCGGGCAATCAACCCGAGCCCCTTCTCCGCCCTAGTCTCGGTGGAAGGGTTCTCGCTCGCGTCCTCCTCGCCCGAACGGCTCTTCCGGGTGCGCCCGGGGGAAGGCCGTTCCCGCACCATCGAGACGCGCCCGATCGCGGGCACGCGCCCCCGGGCGGCTGGGTCGCGGGACCTCCGGAACGAGGCCGCGCTGCGTGGCTCCGTGAAGGAGCGGGCGGAGCACACGATGCTGGTCGATCTCTCGCGCAACGACCTCGGACGCGTGTGCGAGGCCGGGAGCGTGGAGGTGGACGAGTGGATGACGGTCGAGCGGTACTCGCATGTCATGCACCTCGTCTCGAACGTCCGGGGAAGGTTGGCGCCCTCGGTGGGCCTGTCCGAGCTCTTCCGCGCGCTCATGCCGGGAGGGTCGATCAGCGGGACGCCGAAGATCCGTGCCACCGAGGTCATCGCGGAGCTGGAGCCCGTGCCGCGGGGGGCGTTCACAGGCTCGCTCGGCTACCTTTCCCTCGACGGGGCGATGGACTTCAATCTCCTGATCCGGAGCGCCTTCTTCCCCCACGGGAGGTCGGAGGCGCAGATCTATGCGGGGGCCGGCATCGTCCAGGACTCGGACCCCTCCCGCGAATGGCGCGAGTGCCGGGCGAAGGCCGCGGCGCTCCTGGAGGCGGGCCGGCCCGGCGCGAGCCGTGCGCTTCCTTGGGCGCCTCCGCATTTGAGCGCGCGCTGGTCTCCGCCGCGCGTCCGGGCGCGGTTCCCGGACCGGCGTGTGCTCCTCATCGACAACTACGACTCGTTCACCTACAACCTGGCCCAGTACCTTTCGGCACTGGGGGCCCACGTCGAGGTCGTCCGGAACGATTCGCGGAGCCTCCGCCAGCTGCGATCCCTGTGCCCGACCCACGTCGTGCTCTCCCCGGGACCGGGACGTCCGAAGAATTCGGGGATCTCCGTCGCCGCGGTCCGGGCCTTCGAGGGCCGGCCGATCCTCGGCGTGTGCCTGGGGCTCCAGGCCATGGCGGTCGCCTACGGCGGCTCCCTGGAACTCGCCCGCCGCCCGGTCCATGGCAAGGCCACGGCCATCCACCGTGTCCGCCCACGTCCTCCGGGCGATCTGCTTGAAGGGATTCCTACAGACTTTCCTGCGGGTCGTTACCATTCTCTCGTCGTAAACCTTATTCCCTCATGTATGCTATCTACCGCCGTGGACGATGAGGGACAGGTGATGGCGCTGCAGCACCGTCGTTTTCCCACCTTTGGCGTGCAGTTCCACCCGGAGTCGATGCTGACGCCCGCCGGGATGTCGATCCTTTCGAACTTCCTCGCCACCCCATCGCCGGAGCTCCCGTGAGCCCGGGCCTTCCCTCCTCCCCGGTACGCTGGCAACGCGGCTGGCGGTTCGAGGACGGTCTCCGCTGGCCCTCCGACGGGATCCGGATGGGGGACGGCGTCTTCGAGACCGTCCGGACGTACGGGCGGGTCCCGTTCGAGCTCCGAGCCCACCTCGACCGACTCCGCAGCGGAGCCGCGGCCCTCGCCCTGGAGGGGTTGCCCTCGGTGCGGTCGCTCGAGGCCGAGGTGCGGGGGTGCCTGCTCCAACGGGCGCGTCGCGACGGTGCCATTTCCGAGTGGGTCCTACGACCGTTCCTCTTCGCGGAGCAGAAGACCTGGGGGTTCCATCTTTCCCTCGACCCCTTGCCCGAGGGAGCGGGGTCGGGACGTCCGATCACGGTGGGGGTCTCGCCCCTCGTCCACCCCGGGGCCTCCCTCCGCCCGCCCGGGAGCACCGGTCCGGTCAAGTGGATCTCGCGGGGCCCGTTCGCCTATGTCCTGCGCGAGGCCCGTCGCCGGGGGTGGGAGGAAGCGCTGCTCGTCGACCCCAAGGGCCACGTGATCGAGGGCACCCGGTCGAACGTCTTCGCGGTCGTGGACGGGGCCGTCATCAGCCCGGGCCGCCGGGTGGGTGCCTTGCCGGGGATCACCCGAGAGGTCGTCCTCCGCCTCCGGCGTCGTTCGGGCTTCTCCGTGCTCGACCGGTCGATAACACCGGGGGAGCTCCGGGCCGCCCAGGAGGTCTTCCTCACCTCGACCCTTCTCGGCATCGCGCCGGTCGAGCGCATCGCCGGCATCCCCGTGGGCGGAGGCGGGGCGCCCGGACCGGTGACCGCCGAGCTGATGGAGCAATTCCAGATGTTCACCCGGAGGCCGATGCCGCCCCGGGTCGTCGTGGGCGGGCGAGGGGGCCCCGGCGGCGTCAGACCTTCCGCTGGATAGACCCGGACGCGACCGCCTCGAGCAGGTCGCGGAAGGGGCTGGGCGGGATGGCGTGGAGCGCCTCGATGGCGGTGGCCACCCACTTCTCGGCCTCCCGCTCCACGGGCTCCCGAACGCCGGCCGTGTCGCAGAGCTCCTTGAGCCTGAGGAGATGGGCCTGGCGCTTGTGGCGGAGGGTGAAGAGCCGTTCGAACTCCTCCCGCTCGCGGTCGCTCAGGCGCTGGTAGGCCAGGATGGAGGGGAGCGTGGGGAGCCCCTCGCGCAGGTCCGAGAGAAGCGGCTTCCCCGTGACGTCCGACTCGCCGTACATGTCGAGCGCATCGTCCTTGAGCTGGAAGGCGATCCCCAGGGCCTGCCCGTACTCTCCGAGGGACCGGATGACCCGGGGTTCGGCGCGGGCCACCATCGCGGCCGCCTCGGCTCCCGCCGCGATGGCGTTCGCCGTCTTCAGGGTCACGATCCGCAGGTAGCGCTCGCGGTCGATGGAGAGGTCGAAGCGGGAGTTCTCCTGCATCACTTCCCCGAGCGCGAGATCGGCGCTCGCATCCCCGCACCGTTGGATGACCTCCGGTGAGTAGCGGCCGGCGAGCTGGAAGGCACGGACGAAGAGGTAGTCGCCCGCCACGATGGCGGTCGGGAGCCCGAACGCCTCGTGCACGGACGGCTTCCCGCGCCGGAGCGGGGCGTGGTCGATCAGGTCGTCGTGGACGAGCGAGGCGGTGTGGATGAGCTGGAAGGCCGCGGCCAGGGGATGGACGGGCTTGGTGGCGTCCGAGGTCAATCCCCGGTAGACCACCAGGATCACCAGGGGTCGGAGCCGCTTCCCGCCCGACGCCGTGGCGTAGTTCGCCGCCTCGGTGAGGAAGGGGTAGGTCGAACGGAGGGCCTCCTGGATGACGGCATCGACCTCGTTGAGGTCGTCCGAGAGTTGGGGGAGGATCTCGACGAATCGCGAGCCGTCCTGGTGGCCGATGACCTGGCGGACCATGGCCTCGAGCGAGCCGGCGTCGGTGCTCCCGGAAGGGTTCATGCCGCTCGACCCCCCAACCGCCGTGGTGTCCGCATCCGGATGAACGAACCCATCCCGTCCTTCCCGATGTACCGCATCCCGAGCGCCAGAAGGAGATCGTGGTCCACGATCCGGTCGCCGAGCGTCTTCAGGTGGTAGCCCTTGTCGAGGGGAAGGAAGAGGTTGTGTTTCCACAACCGGTCGTACTCGGCGAGCGCGGTCCCCTGCTTCACGTGGGAGGCAGCGACCCGGCCCGCGTACATGCCGGTGATCATCGCCGTGGGGATGCCGCCGCCGTTCGTGGCCATGACCATGTTCGCGGCATCGCCGGCAAAGAGCGCGTTCCCGTGGACCGCCGTCTCCGGGGGCTTCCCCAGGGGGACCCACCAGCGGGTGTAGGGCTTCTCGACCGTGAGGTGGCGCTCGGCGGCGAACCGGTGAAGGAGCGTAGAAAGGCTCTCCCCCTTGGGAAGAACGGCCACGCCGAGGCCCACGTTGGCCCCGTTCTTCTTCGGGATGACCCAGGCGTATCCTCCCGGTGCCACGCTCCCGAAGTACATCTCGACCACCTTGCCCGAGGTCTCCTTCGAGGACGTCGTGATCATCTTGTACATCTCCCGGGGCAGGCGGAGGCCGAGCGACCGGCCGACCACCGAGAGCGGTCCGTCGGCGGCGATGACGACCTTCGCGCGGACGACCTCACCGCTGGCGAGCTTCACCTCCTCCCCCTTCACTCCGACCACGGTGGAGGGATGGCGCAGTTCGGCCCCGGCCTCCTCGGCCCGGTGGGCCAGCGCCTTGTCGAACAGTCGGCGGGAGACGGTGAAACCCTCCATGGGGAAGGGGTAGTGGCGACCGGTCGGTGCGATGCAGTCGATCACCTGCGTGCGCTGGAGAATGGTGTCCTCCGGGACCTGGTAGACGTCCTGGAAGCCGTCGTGGTTCGGGAAGATAGAGATCAGTTCGTCGATGGTGGGAAGGAACTCGCCGCACTGCACCGGGAAGCCGATCTCCGATCGCTTGTCGAGGAAGAGGACCGAGGCCCCTCCCTTCGCGGCGAACAGGGCGGCGGAGCTGCCCGCAGGCCCTGCGCCCACGACCACCACATCGTAGTTTCGCATCCGGCACCCCTTGCGCGGTCTAAGCCTGACTGCGGGGAGGAGATGAAGTTTCCTGCGGAACGAGCGGGCCCCCCCTCCGGAACCGGGTCCCCCTGCCCAGGGCATCCGTCCTGATGCCGGGTGCCTCGGGGGGTCCCGGGAAGGCGTAGGATTAAAGTACGTTTGTAAAGTAGATAGTCGCCAATCGCGATTTCGTGCCATGAGCGAGAAGATGGATGAGCGGTACGTCGTCTGCCGGTTGCGCATCCCTTTGCGCAAGGGGCAGTCCTACATCCAGACCGTGCCGGAGGCCTATCCCGACATGCTAGTCGAGGTCCTGAGCTACCTGCCCGTGGACCCGGATGAGGTGATGATGGATCTTCGGCTGAAGGGGGATGTCCCGATGGAGGAAGTCCTGGAGAAGATCCGCTCCTCCTCGGAGGTGAGATCCCTCGAGGTGTTGGGAAGGGGGGTGCAGGGTGTGAAGCTCCGGGTCCGGTCGCGCTTCTCGAACCCGAGCGTGATCAAGACGGCCATCGAGCTCAAGCTCCTCCCCGATTTCCCTGCGTATGTCAAGGCGGGCGACGTCACCACCGTCGTCGTCTCC
>JAJYEA010000044.1 GCA_021790425.1 Thermoplasmata archaeon
TTCGAGATGGGGACGGGCTCGGTCGTCCTCGACCCCTTCTGCGGCAGCGGGACGGTCCCGACGGAGGTCCGGCTCCTGGGTGCCCGGGGGATCGGGATCGACCTGATGCCGATCACCGCCTTCGTGGCCGCCGCGAAGCAGGAGTGGAACGCTCGCCCCGCGAAGCTCCGGGAGATCGCCGAGCGCGTGGTCTCGGACCGGCGGCCCCCCACCCTCGCCCCTCCCTTCCTCAAGGAGACCCGGCGCCAATTCCCGGCCGAGGTCCGGACCACCCTCCTCCGTCTCAAGGAGGACATCGGGGACCTCCCCGAGGGCCCCGAGCAGCGGCTCCTCCGGCTCGCCTTCGCGAGCATCCTCATCGATTCCAGCGCCCTCAAGCGCTCCCCCTGCCTGGGGTACGCGCGGAACAAGGACCTCTCCGGGGACCGCACCCGGGCCCTCTTCCGGTCCGCCGTCGAGACTATCGCGACCGACCTGACCGAGCTCCAGCGGCGCCGGAAGGACTGGGGACCCCGGGGGAGGATCATCCCCGGCAACGCCGGCCAGGTTCCGCTCGCGCCGGGCTCGGTCAACCTCGCCATCACGAGCCCGCCCTACGTGAACGGGATGGACTACGTCATGAACTACAAGGTGGACCTCGCGTGGATGGGGTTCGCGAACTCCTACGAGGACCTCGCGCGCCTCCGTTCGGCCATGGTGGCGTGCGACAACATCCCCCGACAGCTCTCGGCGACCCACGAGCCTTCCCCGGAGGTGGCCTCGGACCCCTGGGTCCGATCGGTCCGGGAGGGCATCGACCGCGGGGTGCGGGCCAAGCGCACGTACCGGCGGTCCGACATGGGGGCCGTGGTCACGAAGTACTTCGACGACCTCCTCCCCGTGCTCCGGAACGTCCACCGCGCCCTGCGCCCCGGCGGACGGTTCGTGGTGGTGAACGGGGACAGCCTCATGGCGGGCACCTACGTCCCCGGCGACATGATCTTCGCGCGGCTGGCGTCGGCGGTGGGATTCCAGGTGGAGGAGTTCCGCGTGGCGCGCACCCGCCGATCGGGACAACGCCGGGGGTTCCTCCTCCGGGAATCGATCGCCGTCCTCCGGCGGGACTAGCATGCCCTCACCGGAACGGCCGGCCGACGCGGTGGAACGGGCGATCGTGGACGAGTTCCGCCGCGCCCCGGGGGCCCGATGGATCGGCCGCACGCGCGCGCTCCCCGCCCGCAGCTTCGGGCCGATGGCCGGCCGGGTGGCCCGGGGGCTCCGGTTCGGCGTGGCGGCCCGGATCGAGGACGCCCGCGGCCGCATCCTGCTCGTCCGGATGCGTCCCGAGACCTCGTGGACCCCGGACTGGGTCACCCCGGGGGGCGGAGGGGAACCGGGGGAGACCCCCCGCGAGGCGATGCTGCGGGAGATCGACGAGGAGGCGGGCGTGACGGTACGCCGGCTCCGCCTCTGGAAGGTGTTCCGGGAGTCGGTGAAGGGCCCGGGGGGCCAGCGCGTGGAGTGGTACTTCCTCCAGTACACGGCGTGCTGGGCCTCCGGGGAGCCCCGGACCCGCGTGCCCGAGGAGATCGCGGAGGTCCGATGGTTCTCCCGGCTGCCGAAGCGGACGGCCTTCCGTGACGACTGGCTGCGGGTGCCCCGGAGCCACTTCGCGCCCTAATTCCGGTGCTGGGAACAGGGCCCGGAACGCAGGCGGGGCCGGGTCCCGGCAGGGTGCGAGACCGCCCGGAGACGTTGCCCGGGCCCCTCCCGCCGCCCTGCGATCCCATAGGGACAAAACACGCGTTGGGTAGGGAATTCTTGGGCCCTAAAGGCTTTCCCGCCCGCCGAAAACATATTCCCTATGCATCTACACCCAATTTGTGGCAAAAGTGCCCTATTCTATTCCAAGAACGTGCATTTCAGCAAAGCGTTTTAAAGGGAGGGGAGTCGAACCGTACGTGAGACCATGCCGTCCTACGTAGATCCCAAGAAGTGCAAGAACAACGGCAAGTGCATGGAAATCTGCCCCAGCGACATTATGTTCATCAACAAGGCGACGAACTTCGCCTACAACCTCGAGCCGGACATGTGCTGGGAGTGTTTCTCCTGCGTCAAGACCTGCCCGGAGAACGCCATCAGCATCCGCCCCTACGCGGACATTTCCCCGATGATGTCCGAGATGAAGGTCCAGCGGGACGAGAAGACGAACACCATCCAGTGGGAGATCAAGTACCGCGACCAGGCCACGGTGAAGAAGTTCGACTTCCCCATCCGGACCACCGCCTGGGGCTCGATCGAGATCCCCAAGGGAGCGGAGCACGCCGATCCCCGCCACCACAACCAACTCCTGAGCGGGGAAGATGAGCCGATGATCGGGGTCGCCAAGGGAGGCCACCCATGACCGCGGCGCGGGAGTACACCTCGGACATCCTGGTCCTCGGCGGAGGGATGGCGGGGTGCGGGGCCGCCTACGAGGCGCGCTACTGGGGCAAGGACCTCAAGATCATCATCGCCGAGAAGGGGAACATCGAGCGGAGCGGCGCCGTCGCCCAGGGACTTTCGGCGATCAACACCTACGTGGGGGCCAAGGAGGGTGAGAACACCTTCGAGGACTTCCTCAACTACGCGAAGGGCGACCTGATGGGCCTGGTCCGGGAGGACCTGAACTACGACGTCGCCCGGCACGTGGACCCCACGGTGCGCCTGATGGAGCAGTGGGGCCTCCCGATCGTGAAGGCGAACGGGAACGGGAAGTACCAGCGGGAGGGCCGCTGGCAGATCCTGATCCACGGGGAGAGCTACAAGCCCATCGTGGCCGAGGCGGCCAAGAAGTCGGCCGACGAGGTGGTGAACCGGGCGGTCATCACGAAGCTCCTGATGGACCCGAACGAGCCCAACCGGGTCGCGGGCGCCATCGGCTTTGACGGCCGGGACGGGGCGCTCCTCGTCTTCCACGCGAAGGCGGTGATCAACGCCGCCGGGGGCGCGACACACATCTTCCGGCCCCGGTCCGTGGGCGAGGGGTGGGGAAGGACATGGTACTCCCCGTGGAGCTCCGGAGCGGCCTACGCGCTCTCCCTCATGGCGGGCGCGAAGATGGTCCAGATGGAGATCCGGCTCGTCCCGACCCGGTTCAAGGACGGCTACGGCCCGGTGGGGACCTGGTTCCTCTACCTCAAGACCTACGCCACGAACCGGATGGGGGAGCGCTACGAGAACAACCGCGAGAAGCTCCGTCCCATCGTCGGCGACTACGCCGACGCGAAGCCCATGCCCACCTGCCTCCGCAACCACCTGATGATGGAGGAGCTCAAGATGGGGAACGGGCCGATCCTGATGCACACCGACAAGGCGCTCGACACCCCGGAGAAGATCAAGGACGGCTGGGAGGACTTCCTGGACATGACCGTGAGCCAGGCCCACCTGTGGGCCTCGCAGAACCACGACCCGGCCAAGGACCCCTACGAGATCAACCCCACCGAGCCCTACATCATGGGTTCGCACGCCAGCAACGCCGGAGCATGGGTGAGCGGCCCCGAGGACCTCTCGCCGAAGCCCTACTTCTGGGGATACAACCGGATGACCACCGTGACGGGGCTCTTCGCCGCGGGGGACGCCGCGGGCGGTGCCGCGCACAAGTTCTCCTCCGGGTCCGTCGCCGAGGGCCGGATCGCGGGGAAGGCGGCCGTCGAGTTCGTCCGGGCCCACCCCAAGGCGCCGTCGAAGCCCGGGAAGTCCGAGCTCGAGGCGATGGAGGAGGAGATCTTCCGTCCCCTCCACCACTACGACACCTACCGGGGCACGATCACCCAGGGGACGGTGTCCCCGCTCTACCTCTACCCGGCCCAGGGCCTGAAGCGGCTCGAGAAGATCATGGACGAGTACGCCGGAGGGGCGACCACGTTCTACACCACGAACGGGATGCTCCTCGAGCGGGGCCTGAAGCTCCTCGGCATGCTCCGGGAGGACCTCGAGTTCCTGGGCGCCGAGGACCTGCACCAGCTCACCCGGTGCTGGGAGCTCGTCCACCGCACCTGGACCGCCGAGGCGGTGCTGCGGCACACGATGGCCCGCGAGGAGACCCGGTGGCCCGGCTACTACTACCGCTCCGACTTCCCGAAGCTGGACGACAAGAAGTGGAAGGTTTTCGTCGTCTCGCACTACGACCCCCAGACCCAGAAGTGGTCGGTGGAGAAGCAGGACGTCCTGGCCTACCACAAACCCGCGTCCGCGGTCTGAGCCGGAGCGAGCGGCCGCCCGCCCCCCGGGGGGCATCGCCCGTCAGAAGCGGACGATGCTGCCCGTCGAGCGGGCCCGCTCCTCGAAGACGTGCCAGAGCCCCATGGCGAGCACGTAGCTCACCACCCCCTCGAGGGCGGTCATCCCCCAGTAGAAGGCGAGCGTGCTGATCCCGGCCCCGTCGACCGCGGCACGGACGGCGGCCACCCCCCACGTCAGCGGGAAGAGCTCGCCCGCGACCTGGAGGGGGAAGGGGAGGTAGGAGACCGGGAAGTTGACCCCGGAGAGGAGGAGCCCGCAGAAGAGGAAGATGTTCCCGAGGATGATCGAGGTCCGGAGGTAGAGGGCCACGCCCCCGAGGAGGAGCCCGAACCCCACCATCGCCCCCGCGGTCAGCGCCACGGAGATGATCGCCGGGAGGACCGCGCCCCAGGTAATGGGAACGTGGAAGACGAAGACCGCGTAGGAGAGGGCCGCCCCGAGCGTCGCCAGGGAGAGGAGCACCGGGACGACGCCCCGGCCCAGGTAGAGGGCGCCCCGCTGGGAGGGGCTCACGAGGAGGAACTCCATCGTCCCCTGCTGCTTCTCGGAGTCCGTGGTCTGGGCGACCGAGAAGATGCTCGCGTAGGTCACCGTGGCGACCGCGTTCCCGAGGACGACGTAGGCCACGCTCGCTTGGGGGTTCCCGGCCAGTCCCGCCACGTAGGCGAAGAAGACCATCTGGAGGAAGGGGAGGATGAAGACCATCCCCAGGATGAAGTCGAAGCGCATGAACCCGAGCGTGGTCTTGGGGGCGATCTCGGCGTTCGTGCGGAGCACGCGGAGCCAGCCGGGACGGAGGGCCGGGGCGGAGGGGGTCGTCATGTCAGTACTCGTCGAGGTTCCCGACCTCGAGCACGTGGCGTTCGACCCGCCGGAAGACGGAGGCGGCGATCCCGACGTAGAGCGCGGTGGTGACCACCGCGCCCACGATGTCCCCCGTGAACCCCCAGGCGAACCCGTGGTAGCCCGGAATCGACGCGTAGCGGAGCGCGTCGATGACCCAGGTGGGGGGGAACACGAGCGAGAAGGGGGTGACCCAGAACGGGAGCAGGATGACGGGGAACATCGCCCCCGTGCCGATGTAGAAGGCGAACTCCCCGACGTTCTGGATGAACCCGGCGTAGCGGGTGTAGACGAAGATGCTCGCGAGGACGAGCCCGACGGCGGCGAGGGAGAGGATCACGAAGGCGAAGAGCAGCCCGAACACGATCGGGGCCTGGAAGGGAAGGGGCTGGCCGTAGGCGACGCCCACCACCAGCACCACGATCGCCCCGCCGAGGAGACCGCTCAGGGCGTTCCAGATCACGCGGCCCCCGATCACCCCGAGGTACGACGAGGGGGAGCCGAGCGTGGGCTCGAGGGTTCCGAACTCGCGGTCCTGCCAGATGGCCCAGCCGCTCCCGTAGATCGTCTGGCCCCACATGCTCATCATCCCCGCCCCGAGCACGGCGTAGAGGATGAGCAGGGGACCGCTCCCGCGGTAGATCTCGAAGGCCGCGAGCGCGAACATCACGGGGGCGATCGTGCTCGGGATGACCCACTGGGGGTCCGCCAGGAACATGTGGAGGCTGAGACGCAGCGAGGCGAACATCGTCCGGCCGAAGGAGGGCCGGAGCACGGGAGCGCTCATTCCGGGGCCTCCTCGACGAGGTCGAGGTAGACGTCCTCGAGCGACGTCGGCCGCTCCCGGACCGAGAGGTCGCGGTGGCCCGGGAGCGCGGCCGTCAGGAGGTCGTGGGTGAGGTCGTTCCCGCGCACCCGGAGCGTGACCCGCTCCCGGGGTCCGAAGTCCTCGCTGGTGAGGTGGGAGACGCCGGGCAGGGCCTTGAGCCGCGCCACCTCGGGGCCGTCCAGCCCGTAGGACTCGATCTCGATCGTGCGGTCGCCCCCCACGAGCCGCTTCAGCCCGGCCACCGTGTCCCGCGCCACGATACGTCCCTTGGAGAGCACGGCGACCCGCTGGCAGAGCTCCTCGGCCTCGAACATGTAGTGGGTCGTGAGGAAGATCGTCACCCCCTCGTCCACGAGCCCCCGTATCAGCTTGCGCATCTCGCGCGCGCTCTTCGGGTCGAGCCCGATGGTGGGCTCGTCCAGGAAGAGGAGCTTCGGGGAGTGGAGGAGCCCCCGGGCCAGGTGGAGCTTCTGCTTCATGCCACGGGAGTACTCCTCCACGCGCCGGGTCTCCTCGCCGGAGAGCCCGACCTTGCGGAGCACCTCCTCGACCCGCCGCTCGCGGTCCGCGACCGGGAGGCCATAGAGGTCCGCGAAGTAGCGCAGGTTCTCGCGCGCGCTGATGCGGTTGTAGAGCCCGCGCTCGCCGCCGAGGACGAGCCCGATGTGCGGGCGGAGCTCCCGGGCCTGGGTCGCCACGTCGTAGCCGAGCACCGAGGCCTTCCCCGAGGTCGGGAGCAGGAGCGTCGCGAGGATCTTGACGAGCGTGGTCTTGCCCGCGCCGTTGGGACCCAGGAGGCCGAAGATCTCCCCCTCGTCGACCGTGAGGTCGACCCCCTTGAGGGCCTCCGACTCCACCTTCTCCTGGAAGAGGAACCCCTTCCGGGAGGAGTAGACGCGTCGGACGTTTTCGATGCGGATCGCCGTTTTCGCCATGGGCCGGTAAGAGGGACCCGAGAAGAGAGGGACCTATAACGCGGCTGGTCCGCCGGCGACCGCCCCGCGGAACGTGCGGAACGCCCGCGCGCTCACGGCGGGGCGCCGTGGGGGGACCGGGGGGGCGGCGGGGAGTACCGGGACATGTCGAGCTGCATCCTCTCCTCGTCGAGGTAGCGGTCTCCGCGCTTGATCCGGCCCGGCTCGCGGCCGGTCGTCACGAACCCGAACTTGACGTAGAGGTGCTTGGCCCGCTCGTTGTCGGAGAAGACGGAGAGCTCGATGCGCTCGAACTTCCCCCGGCACTTCTCCAGCACGCTCGCCATGAGGGCCGCGCCCACGCCCCGGTCCCGGTAGGCTTTGGCGATGGTGATTCCCAGGAGGCCCAAGTGGTGGTGCTCCTCCGAGGGCCCGACCTGACGCACCTCGCACATGCCCACCGCACGGCCGTCGATCTCCGCCACGGAGGCGACCGTGACGCCCTCGAGGACCTCGGCGAACTTCCCTCCGAACCAACGGGCCTCGTTGGCGAGGGAGGGCTTCCGGGCGAACAGGGTGATCCCGAGCGTGGGATTCTCCGGCAGCTCGTCGTAGAGGGCGTAGTAGTTCGCGATCAGGTCGTGGAAGTCCCTCCACTCCAGGTCGCGGACCTTCATGCAGGGTGGGAAGGCCGGGGGATAGATAGCGATGGCCCGCGGTGCCCGCGCCGCATCCCACGGCGCAGGCTTCTTACCGGTTCGCACAATGGCCCGGAACGATGCCCCTCTTCAAGACCGCCGAAGAGCTGATGGGGGTCGCCCAGGACCGAGTGCTCCGCGGCGACTTCGGCACCGCCCGCACCCGGTATCTCGAGGCCTCGCGCAAGTTCGCCGACCAGGGGAACGTTCCGATGGCTAACCTGGCCTCGGCCTACGCCACCTTGATGGGGCTCGGGATCCCCAATCCCCGTCGCGCCGAATATGGAGCGGTGGCCCAGGCCCTGGCCCCCTTCGGCGGCATGCCCTTCAAGGTGGGGCCGGTGGAGGTCCCGGCCTCCACGCTGACCCAGGAGGCGCGGCTCCTCTCCGAGGGGTGCGACCTGCTCGACTCCCCGGTGGAGACCCCCGCGCAATGGGCGGCCCTGGCGCCGCGGTTCCAGAACCTCTCGATGGCCTACCGCCAGCTCGGGAACCAGAACCTTTCCCTGACCCAAGTCTTCGGGCACGGCAGCGTTTCCGCGTCGAAGATGGCCCCGTTCATGGCCGCGATGGCCGAGGAGGCCATGGGACAGGCGGTCCTCTTGGAGCGGCCCAAAGAGGCGGCCGAGCACTTCGAGAATGCCCGGAACTGGTGGACGCAGGCGGGGGAGCCGGAGAAGGCCCAGGCGGCCGCGAGCCGCGTGGGGCTCTACGGCAAGTCCGCGAAGTGCTGGTTCTGCGGCAGGGAGGTCACGGGCGAGGGGGTGCAGTACATCGTCCGGAACGCGGAGATGGGCCCGTGGACGACCTCGGCCACCGGTCTCGGCCTTCCCTCGGTGGATCCCTCGCGGAGCGCGGTCTACGCCTGCAAGGGTTGCGCGAGCACGGTGGACGGCATCGCGGACGAGCGCGCCCGACAGCGGGCCGAGGAGGTCGAGGCGAAGCTCGAGCAGGAGATCGCACAGTTGCGGCGAGAGATGGAAGCCATCCGGATGCCTCGATGAGCGGAGAGGTCCGGCCCCCATGAACGCCGCCCTCCCGTCACTCACCAGTTCCACCTCGCTCATGTGCCGCGCCTGCGGCGCGTCCCTGCCCCCGAACCCCGAGGGGGAGATCCTCCGGTGCACGTACTGCGGCACCACGCAGCGCATCGTCGACGCGCGGGCCTTCGTGGACCAGATCTCGCTCCAGATCAACTCCTTCCTCCGCCAGGCGATGCCCCTCGGCCTTCCCGGCGGCGTGGGCGCCGGCGTGGTCGACCCGGTGGCACGGCACAACCTCTTCGTCCAGGGGGTCCGCCCGATGCTCGACACCGAGTTCCGCGAGCTCAGGTTCCGGTGCTTCAACCTCCTCTCGCACGGGCAGATGGCCCTCCCGTTCACCTCGGCCAGCGGATGGGCCGCGCAGGACGACCCGAAGCAGGCCTTCCTCTACCAGGCCAAGGTGCGCTCCGTCGGCGAGCTCGCGGTGGATGACGAGAGCCGGCAGCATGTCACCGAGCTCGATGCCGTCTCCACCGTCTACGCGCACCTGCTGACGAACGCGGGCTTCCTGCTCCAGTCGAGGCCCGAGCGCTACCCCTTCCTCGCGCGGAACTGCCGCGAGGCGTCGGAGGCGGTGGCGAAGTTGCCGAAGTATGCGGCGCTCCAGGCCCGGCTCCAGGGTCTGGCGGGTGTCGCGGAGGGTCTGGACCTTGTGACCCAGGGACGGGCCGCCCAGGGCCGTGCCCAGATCGCGGCCGCGCTTCCCCTGCTGGACCAGGCGAAGACGCTCGCCGTGACGAACTTCGACCAGTCCGTGATGATCGGGGGGATCGACGAGGACCTGGCCCTCGCCCGCGCGAGCCTGCAGGTGGCGGACCTCATGGCCCTCTCTCCCGCGGGCTCGAGCGGACGGGCGCTCCAGGCCCTCCAATCCTACCTCCAGTGGATCGCGGCCCCGCTCCCGGGCCAGGCCGCGGCCGGGGGAGCCGGGCGCATCGAGTACCTCCTCGGGCAGGCGGCCCTGATGCGCCGGGCCCAGTTCGGCCAGGGGACGGTCCGCGTCGTGCGCGGACCGGGCGAGGTCAATCTCCCCTTCTGGGTCGTGGAGGTCCCCTATTCCTTCAAGACCGGGGTGCTGTGGAAGGCACGCGGCGTCGAGGTCTCCGAGACGATGCTCGTCGCCTCCTCCTTCCCCCTCGAGCGGGTCTCCCCGGCGGGATTCGACCCGGCGCGCCCCGTGACCGACGTCTTCGCGGCCCGCGGTCCCTCGACCTGGCGGGCCCGCGTCTCCGGGCAGGAGACCTCCATCAGCGGAGGAGGGTGGGTCCGCAACCTGGTCGCCGGCTCGGCGGCCCTCCCGCTCGCGGGGCTCGCGTCGGTACCCCCGCTCTCCACCCCGGACGAGGCGAACCAGCTCGTCCAGGAGTATCTCCTCCGGTCCCGCCAGAAGGACCCCGAGATCGAGCAGAAGCTCCGCCTGAGCTCCCCCCGGGTGCTCGACCTCCTCTACGTGCCCGTCTCTCCGGGAGCCCCCGGCTCCCCGACGGTCCCGGTCCTGGGTCCGCTGAGCCCCGTGTCGGTCGGCGACCGGGCGACGCTCTTCTCCCTGGCCTTCTCCTGAGGCGCGGCCCCCGTCAGGGATGCGGGATCACTCCCAGGCGGCCTCGGCCCAGGCGGTCTTCCCGAAGCCTCCGTTCAGGACGAGCATCCCGAGCAGGGTGACGGGGAGGAAGACGAGCGCGAGCACGTAGGGGCTCATCGAGGTGAGGGGCTGGAGCGCCCACCCGAGGAGGAGCCCGACGAAGGGGTTCCAGGGAAGGAGGGCGGCGCCGGTCCAGGTCCGGAGGAGACGCGCGGTCCCCTCCCGGGACCGGCGGGCCGGTGCGCGGCGTCCCGCCGTGGCCGCCCCGACGACCGCGCCCAGCTCGCCGTGGTAGAGGGCACGGAGCACGACGACGGCCACCACGATGAGGAGGAGGATGGTCGCGGCGACGCTGAGCTGGGGCGTGGTCACGGCGCCGGAGGTGACCGGCGCGTACGGGGTGAAGATGATCGCGAAGAGGAGGGCGAGGAGCGCCAGGAACCCTCCCACCCAGCTGGCGTAGGCGAAGTCGACCGCCGCCTGGGACCGGTCGAAGGCCCGGGCCCGGTCCGTCCAGCGTTCTCCGACGAGGTAGGATCCGAAGGTGCGCAGCCCGTTCGCCTCCTGGACGGACTTCCGCGCCCCCCACAGGAAGGGAAGCGCGAGGAACGTCCCGAGGATCCCGCCACCGACGATGAGGTAGGGGAAGAGCGGGTCGCTGCCACCGGACGCGGAGGCGTAGGCGAGGAGGACGAGGGGGACCCAGACGACCCCCCACATCACCAGCCCTTTCCGGTAGAGGGTGGCAACGCCCGGCGGGGAGGAAACCGGCTCCGGGCGGGGCGCGCCCGGGGACTCCCCGTCCAGCCGGTGCATCACCCGCCGGGCCCTCCGGGCCACCAGGAACCAGAGGAGACCGACGAGCGAGAGGAGGGCCGCGATCCCGGTGATCGCCGAGGGGGCGAGGGTCGGGCTCTCCGTGTAGTAGTACGCCACGAGCCCCTGGCTGGACTCGCATCCGGTCAGGCAGACCGAGGTGCCCACGCTGGACGGCGACGCGGCCGCCGTCCCGGTCTGGACGCCGCCATACTCGGGTGGCGAGGCCGCCCCAACGGCGACCCACCAGCCACTTCCATAGAGGAGGGAGACGATGGGGTAGCTCGACCCGGTCGGCAGGAGCAGCGAGTCCAGGGAGACGTGGCACGTCTGGGAGATCTCCCCGGAGACGAGGTCCACGTGCCAGCAGTCGACCCCGGACCCGGAGGGCAGGGTGGCCGCGACCTCGACGGAGTCGCTGGCGCCCGAGGAGGCGGATGGCACGATGGAGACGACCCGGGGCAGCGCCCCTTCGCTCCCGCTGTCCTGCTGGAGCTGGCTGAACGGGATCCCGCTAAGACCCCCGTTCGCGAGCTGGATGAGGTACGTCGGCGTCAGCAGGAACGCGGAGGTCGTGCTGTCACCCTGCAGGGTCCAGCTCGACGGAGCGGGGAGGGTCCCGTAGACGGGATGGAAGAGGGACGTCGATCCCCCGGCATCGAGACGCCAGAAGTTGAGGAGGTTCGCCCCGCCGGCGGACTGCTCCTCGAACGCGAGCACGATCCCCTGGGTGCTCTCGGCCATCTCGAGGTTCTGGGAACCGCTGACGCTCCCTCCGGGCGGGGTAAGGTTCTGGATGGCGGACCAGTGGTCCCCGCCGTCCAGGCTCGCGATGGCATCCACGGCGGCCGAGCTCATGCCGCACGCCGAGTACCGGCCGAGCCAGGCGACCGCCACGACATTCCCCTCCACCCCCACCTGGAGCGAGCCCACGCTCACCCCCAGCGACTGGGTGGTCTGGGACCTCCAGGTGACGCCGTTGTCGTTGCTCGCCGCCAGCAGGAGGCTCGTGTTCGTCGCGCAGTAGCCGCCGGACGGCACACCGGGGTAGATCCCGTTGCCCTGTCCCGAGGTGGCCGTGACCATGATGTTCGACCCATCCACCGCGACCGCCGCCCGCGTCCAGCCCGACGAGTTGGACGCGATCAGGGAGTACGGTACCGCGCTCATCGACCAGGTGAGGCCCCGGTCGGTGCTCTTCTCGAGGACGATGGACCCGGAGTTCGCCGAGGCGGCGTAGAGGGTGTTGCCGCCCATGGCCAGGGAGAAGAAGGACCCCGAGGGCGCGAGCTGCGTCACCTGGTAGGCCGGATGGGTCCCGTTCGCGATGGCGAGGCTGAGTCCCCCCAGGATGAGCACGAGGGCCACCACCACGTGGGTGCGCCGGCGCCGGGGAGTGTCCATCCGCGGCCGGGCCCACCGGGCCCGAAGGCGGGCGCGCTCCTCCTCGGGGAACGGCTCTTCGGAAGGGAGGGTTGGGTCCGACACCGGTCCGGTCGGAGGGGGCGGGGGCGGTTGCGGGACCCCGGGGGCATACGCGCTCGGGTACGGTAGAGGTGTGCTCATGGTGTTGCTCCGTGGAGATGCATCGGGGCCGGGAGGAGATCGCGTCCGGCGCGCGGGAGACGGCGCTCAGAGCAGATGGTCAAGGGGATCCTCCTCCTGGGGAGTGACCGGCGCGGGCCGGGGCCCGGGTCTCGGGGCGGGTGCGGGGGGAGCGGGACGGGCGGTCGCCGTGCCCTCGGACCCCCGGCGGACACGGCGGGCGGCCACCGCGGACACCAGGACGACCATGAGCGCGATCGCCAGGAGCAACGGGAGCAGGATCCCGGACCCGAGTGCGGGGGAGGAACCGTTCGCGGACGTCGGGTAGGTCGGTCCGGCCGTCACCACGACCCTGACCGGGAGGCTCTGGTAGGACGTGCCGTTCGCGGCGGTCACCGTGACGCTGATCGAGGGGTAGGTGCCGCTCCGGTCCGGGACGCAGCGCAGTGACGAGGTGTTCGCGCTCGGACACCCGGGCGGGAGCCCCTGGTAGGAGTAGGTGAGGGGAGGAGCGAGGCCCCGGACGGTGACGTTCAGGTACATCGTCCCGTTCACGGGCACGGTCGACGGGCCGGCCGCGAGGGAAACTCCTGGCCCGGACTGCGTTGGGCCAGTGGAGGTCGATGAGGCCGGGGATGCCCTCGGGTACCCGACCAGGAGCACGAGGAGGACAGTGACCACGACCAGCGCGACGAGCAGCAGGACCGGCACCCACGCCCGGGATGGCCCCGAGTGCCGCCGGGGGTGCGGAGGCGGTGACCCGCCGGCGTAGGGGTGGGCAGGCGCGGCGGCGTCGTTTCCCGGCGCCGCCCGGGGCTCGTCGCGGGCCGGTGAGGGGAGGATCGGGGGGACCGCGCCGGGCTCCATGGAGACATCAGGGGGAGGGGAAAATATAATGGACCCGCCACGGAATCGCTGATTTCGTGGAGACCGTGCTAGGGCGTCCTCCCGATTCTTCAAGGTAGGACGTGTACGAGCTCACGGAATCCGAAGGAGCCACGATCCTCTCCATCCTCGCGGAGGCCGGCCCCCGCGAGGTCCCCTGGCGGGACCCGCGGGAAATCCCGGAGTCCACCTACTACGCCATCCGGAAGAAGGCCTACGATGGCGGGTGGCTCACGGACCGCTATGTGCCGAACCCCTGGGTGCTCGGATTCTCCGCCGTGGAAGCGATCCTGGTGCGGCCGGGGATCTCCGAACGCGCCTCCCTGGAGCGGGCGTGGGCGGCGTCCCCGTCGAACGTCGTGCTCTGGTCGGGACTGAACTCGCTCTTCGGGGTGTTCTTCCGCCGGGAGGGAGAGGAGACCATGCCCGACGAGGGAGCGCGGCTCCGCGTCACCCCCACGTCGGGATCGATCCCGGCCTACTTCGACTACTCGCGGCTCTGGTCCCGGTTCATCGGTCGAGAGGGGACCACGGGGTACCCCCGCTCGCTGGCCACGGCGGGCCACCATCCCGAGCGCGCCCACCCCCACGCCATGGAGGAGCTCTTCCGACGCGACCGGGGCCCGGAACGCCCCGCGGTTCCCCCGCGCCCGTGGCACCCCCCGTCCGGGCTCCCGAGGAGCCAGCAACGGCTCCTTGACTGGGGGCTACTGCAGGACCGCACCTTCCTCAACGCGGAACGGCTTCCTCCCTTCCGGGGGCGCATCCCCAGCGAGGTGGTCTACCTCCAGGGAAGGCTCCGCCCGGGGTTCGGAGGCGGGGAAGTCCTCTCCCGCCTGAGCTCGGCCTGCGGTGTCTCCCCCTTCCTCGTGGCCGACGACGGGCACCGGATCCTCATCGCGACCCTGGGCCAGCTGGAGTCGGAAGGCGCGGGGCGACGTCGCGTGAGCGCGACCGCCCAGCCGGTGCTCCCGACCCTCGAGCGCATGGTCGACGACGTCGAGGTCACGATCGAACGGACCGACAGCCTCCGCAAGGTGACCGACCACCGCTACGAGTCCTTGTTCGTCGGGTGACCGGCCGCCGGGCTTCCGTCCGGACCCGAGGCGGGGCCCCGGGGGTGGCTTTCCCGGGCGCCGGGCGAACCGGCCTGCGGGGCGCCCGCTAGTGGACCGGCGACGAAGGTTGTTCGGGATTCATAGCACTTCCACCCGATAGTACTATCCGTCGCCGTGCTATCCCCCGGGCATGGTTGTCCGGGTCCGGGAGATCTCCGATGACGAGGGAAACAGACTTCGCCGAATCGTCCGTCACCATCAGAATGCCATCGAGGTCAAGCGTGCGCAAGTGATCCTCTCCTCCGCTCAGGGGTTCACTCCCCCGAAGATCGCCCTCATCACGCTGATGAGCGAAGACTACGTGCGGACGCTCATCAAGGCCTTCAACGAGCACGGGTTCGCGATGCTCCAACCGAAGTGGGGGCCGGGCCGTCCGCCCCGTTTCACCGAGGAACAGCGCAAAGCCCTCGTGAACCTCGCACTCAGCCGCCCGAAGGACCTGGGGTTGCCCTACACTCAGTGGTCGCTCTCCCGCCTCCGCGAGGAGGCCATGAAGCGGGAGGTGGTGGACACGATCAGCGAGGAATGGTTGCGAGTAATCCTCCACGAATCGGAAGTGAGCCACCAGTCCCTGCGCACCTGGAAGGTGAGCCCCGACCCCGAGCGGGAGGTCAAGAAGCGTTACATCGAGAAGCTCACCCGGATGCCCCACAACCCCCCCGTGGTCCTGAGCGGGGACGAGATCGGACCCATCCAACTGATCCCCCAAGGGGGCTCAGGGTGGTTCTCCCGGGAACGGCCGGGGCGTATCCCCGCCGAGTATACGAAGGAGTTCGGAACGACCTACTACTTCCTGATGTTGAACGTCTACCACCAACAGCTGTCGGGGGAAGTCTATCGGACCAAGCATGCGACGAAGTGGTTGGAATTCCTGAAGGAGCAACGGGGGAAGTATCCCTCCGACCAACCCGTCTACATCATTCAGGACGGGCTGAGTTCCCATTGGACCCCGGCGATCCGGGAGTGGGCGCGCATGCACAACGTGGTACTGGTACCAACCGCCACCCATGCGAGCTGGATGAACCCGGTGGAGACCCACGCCAAGGACATCGAGGAACTCGCGCTGCCGGGGACGCACTTCACGACAGTGGCAGAGGTCGGAGAGGCCTTGGATGCGGCGGTAGCCTATCGGAATGAGGAACGCATCCGCAGGGGGAAGAAGTTCCGGGACACCGTACGGAAGAACCGGCGGCACCAAGCCCGGATCCCGCTCTGGCTCCGGACCACGAAACCCGAGGTTACTTCATAGCCGGTCCACTAGCACCCTCACTTGC
>JAJYEA010000130.1 GCA_021790425.1 Thermoplasmata archaeon
CCCGTCGTCCCTCGTCTCCTCGAAGAGGGGGATGAAGGTGCACGGGACGCCGGCCGCCACGAGCCGGTCACGCAGTGTCGGGCGGGCGGCCGCGTTCGCGGGCCAGAGCGCCTTCCGGGCCCCGGCGCCGAGCACCGCGTCGGCCATCCCGTTGCCGCTGTGGGTGTTCGCCACGAGGTCCGGAGCGAATCCCCGCTCGCGCAGCTCCCGCGCGGTCACCTCGCCGATGGCCGCGATCGGGTGCTGTCGGAGGCGCTCGAGCAGCGCGTCCGGGGCCGGCGGTTCGGCGGAGGGGCCGGTGAGGAACCGGACCGCTCCCACGCTGGTGAAGAGGACCCAGGTGTCCCGGTCCGCGGCCGCCAGGGCCTCGGCGGCCCAGGCCCGGGCGCCCGGCAGGGTCTCGAGCCGGAGGACGAGGGTCTCACGCCACTCGAAGCGCTCGCCCGACGGGAGCGTCACCTCGCCTTCGTGCGCCTCGGTACCGGCGCGCAGGATGCGGATCATTTGAGGAGGGGGCCGATGACGAAGAGGCCCAGCAGGAGGAGGATGAAGACCGTGGTGGAGATCATCGCCAGCTCGCGGTCCCCCCGCCGGTGCATGTGGTAGAGCCCGGTGAAGACCCCGGCCACGGGGGTGAGGGCGAGCACGACGATCGCGAGCGTCATGAAGGCCTCGACGTGGAGCGCGAGGAGGCCGTCGATCAGCCCCGGCACGCTCAGGTAGTTCTCGATAGGGTTGGTTCCGACAAGCCCGGCCTCTCCCTCTCCGCTGTAGTGGTAGGTGTAGACCAGGAGGGAGACGAGGAGCAGCACGAAGGCGATGAGGAGCCCGCTCCGGATGACCATCGTGAGGTCCCGCCGGCACGCGTGGTAGGCTTCGGGCGACGGCGCCATCATGCGATCCCCAGCCCCCGGAGGATGACCTCGATCGCGAGGATCGCGAGCACCGGGATGAAGAAGATGCGGACGACACGGTTGCTGAGCCGGGGCAGGATCTGGCTCCCCGCGAGCGAGCCCACCGTGGTCCCGAGGGCCACGGGGGCCGCCAGGGCCGGGTTGATGTATCCCCCGGCGAGGAGCACGCTCACCCCGGCGGCGACCGTGACGCCGATCATGAGGTTGCTGGTCGCCGTGGCGACCTTCATGGGAAGGCGGAGGTAGCGTTCCAGCGCGACCACCTTCAGCACGCCGCTCCCGATGCCGAACATGCCGGAGACCACCCCGGCGCCGAACATGGTCGCGAGCGCCCCCTTGGTGTTCCCGGCCTGGTAGGTCACGTCCTTCTCGAGGTGCCGGTCATGGTAGGTTCCCCCCAGGTGGAGACGGCGGGAGGTAGCGTCCGCGACCACGCCCTCGGGGATCTCCTCCCCCCACTTGTGGAGGGTGCTCGGCAGGGTCATGAGAAGGACCACCCCGAGCAGGACCAGCAGGACGGGGGTGAGGTTGGTGTTCGCGAGCACCACCGCAACGGCAACCCCCAGGAAGGCTCCGGGGACGGTTGCGATCTCCAGGAAGAGGGCGATGCGCACGTCCGTCAGGTTGTTCCGGACCGCGGTCGAGCCGCTCGCGGCCGACGTCGCGAGCACGCTCACCGCGCTCGCGCCGATCGCCTCGAGGAACGGGACGTGGAAGAAGATGATGAGCACCGGCATGACGACCACCCCGCCCCCCATCCCGGCCAGGGAGCCCACAAATCCCGCGACGACCGCCGCGAGCAGGAGGAGGAGGAGGAAGAGTACGAGCGTCATGGCGATTCACGCATGCCGCGCGGGACTCCTCCACCATTTGAAAGGATTGCTCCTGACAAAGGACCTTTTCCCCGTTTCCCAGGGCCCTTCCGGCGGAGGGTAAGGGGCCCTGCGAGGGCGGGCCCCCGGGCGCCCGGGGAACCCCCACTTTACCGCAAGATTGATAGTCCAACCCAACTCGGCGCTTACGCCTTGAATTCATTCGCGGCCCGCTGGTTAATCCCTCCCTGTCGCCGCGTAGTTCCTCTGGAACAGGCCCGAGGCAAGCCTCGATCCTCGGAGCATACCCCGGGATGACCTATCCCCCCCTACCATTCTCTCTTCTCGGACTTTCGCTACTGGTCTACGTCGCCGGCACGCTCCTGGGGGCGGCGGGGGGATGGAGCTCCCGCCGTCTCGCGCACGCCTCCCTGGGCGCCGGCCTCGTCGGGAGCTTCCTCGGGCTGGCCGTGGCGGTCTACCTGCTCCTCGACGGGGTGACGCTCCAGACGACGCTCTCGGTCCCCGGGTTCACCTCCGCCTCCCCCTTCCTCGTGATGGGTCTGTGCGTGGACCCCCTCTCGGCCCTGTTCCTGCTCCTGATCTCGCTCGTGGGCTTCGCGGTGACGCTCGCCTCGGTAGGCTACCTCGACCGCTACGTCCACGAGCGCCGCGCCCACCTGGCGGGGCTCTACAACCTCTTCCTGCTCACCATGGTGGTCGTGGTCACCGCGGGGACCACCTTCCTCTTCCTGGTGGGGTGGGAGGCGATGACCCTCGTCTCCTACTTCCTCGTCATCCACGAGCACGAGTCGTGGGAGGTCCGGCGCGCGGGGATCACCTACCTCGTGATGAGCCACGCGGCGGCCGCCGCGGTCCTCACCGCGATGGTCCTCCTCGCGGTCGGCACCGGGACCACCTCGTTCGCGCAGATGGGCGCCCTGGCCACCCGCCTCTCCCCCTTGTGGACGGGATCGATCTTCGTGGCGGCGGTGCTGGGGTTCGGCACCAAAGCGGGTCTCGTGCCCTTCCACATCTGGCTCCCCGAGGCCCATCCCGCGGCTCCCAGCAACGTTTCTGCCCTGATGTCGGGCATCATGATCAAGGTAGGTATCTACGGCATCCTGCGCGTGGTCTTCCAGGCCCTGGGAGGGGGACCACCGCTCTGGTGGGGGTTCACCCTGCTCGCGCTGGGAGGGATATCGACGCTGGTCGGGGTCCTCAACGCGATCGCCCAGCACGACATCAAGCGGCTCCTCGCGTTCCACTCCGTGGAGAACATCGGGATCATCGTCATGGCCCTCGGGGCCTCGCTGGTATTCCTCTCCCTCGGGTGGCCCACCCTCGCCGCCCTGGCCCTGCTGGCCGGCCTGCTGCACACGCTGAAC
>JAJYEA010000045.1 GCA_021790425.1 Thermoplasmata archaeon
GGTCCCGCCCCGGGCCTCGGCCCCCGCGAAGGTGTTGACGGAGCTCCCCGAGCCCAGCGGGAGCTTGGCCGCTCCTTCCCCGCCACCGGACCCTGCCCCGGCGAGGATGGCTCCCGTGGCCCCGGCTCCCCCCCCACCGCCGCCTCCCCGCCTGTCCCCTCCTCCGGCCGAGCGGCCGCTCCCCAGCGCACCGGTCGCGCCGCCTCTGCCAATGGCACCGTCCGTGGAACCCCCCCGGGCGGCCCGGACCACGGTCGCTTGGCGCTCGCACCCGCTCCTCGAGGGAGCGCTGTCCACGGACTCCACGGCCTCCCCTTCCCTGGGGCGCTCGCTCCGGGACCGCTACAAGCGCGGGAGCTAGTCCGGCCGGGACCGAAGGACCGACCCACGCGCCGCTCACGAGGGGTTGCATGCGGAAAGGCATTTTCGGGATGCCTCCGCTCTCGGAGGAGGAACGGAAGCAATACATCGACCTTCCCCCGGAGCCGTGGAAGCAGTGGCTCCTCCGGGAGGGGCTCAAGCCCTGGGTCGGCCTGGGGCTCTTCACCTTCGACGCGATCTTCTACCTCACCCTGAAGGAGTCCGGTAACGCCCTGGCCATCGATGCCATCCTCCCGTCGCTCGCCGTGATCCTCTACCTGAACTTCGCCCTCTGGATCTACCTCTGGCGCATCCCGACCCCGGACGAGATCCGCCAGGGGAGGGTGGTGCGGAGCGCCCTGCGCCCCTTCGCCGTCGGCCGCTGGACCCTGGAGTACCCCCTCTGGAAGGAGTCGAAGTTCGACGAGCTCAGCGAGGATACCGTAAACCCCCGCGAGTTCAGCTAGGGGCCGGCTCGACCGTTAGTCCCTGGTCGACCGTGGCGCCCTACCCGGCAGCAGGTCTCCCGGGAGTGATAGGACAGAAAATTCAGGAAAAGGTTGAGGAGGGGGAGGTGACGCCCTCCCCCCCCATGGTTGGCCGTCTCAGGACGCTACGTACTGGACGGTGTACCAGGTGCTGTCTCCGCCTCCACCGATCGTCGGATTCAGGTTCATCGAGGAACCGACGATCCACGAGGCCGTGGTCCATCCAGCGATTGCCTGACCGGAGTTGGGCACGAAGATCCCCAGCTGTTGGGCAATGTGCTCAGCGGCGTTGTAGAGCAGGGCACGCTGCTGGAGGTTCGTGTCGAAGGCCGCGTCGGCCAGCAGGGTCGTCATGGTCGTGTAGGCCGTCCCCTGCGTCGCGGTCGTCACCGTGGCGTTCGTCCAGACCCAGCCCGCCGGCAACGCGCCGTCGTAGTTGCCCGCCGCGAGGTTGCTGGTGTGGGGTGCGCATCCCATGGTCGTGAACATCCCCAGGCCCTCACAGAGCGCGTCCCCGTAGGTGTACGTGCTGTCCGGCATGTAGATCGGGTTCACGTAGTCCGTCGGGTCAGGGTAGTCCGGTGCCCAGCCGAGCTCGTACATCGGCATCGGGTTCTGACCGGGCGCGGCAAAGCTGTTGATGACGAGGTTGATGAACGGTATGTCCACCGGTACCGCGTCGACCGCGCCGCCCGAGAGCTTCGTGATCTCCGTCACCCACGCGCCGTTGACCTCATCCTGGAGCGGGGCACCCGCGTAGGACAGGAAGGGGAAAACGCATGGCTTGGAGGGCAAGCACGCCTTCGCTGCAATCCCGTTCTCCGACTGCACGGCGGCCCACCAGGGGCTCGCACCGCTGCCGGGGTCCGACATGTCCCAGGAGATGTTGTTGGGGTAGTAGTTCCCCATCCCGATCGGGATGGCCCCGCCATAGAGTTGGTATAGCGGAATCCCGTCCACCGTGTTGTATTGGCTCTGCACGGTCGCGTACGGGAACGCATGGACCAGGAACTGCCGGAAGGCGAGGTCCTGGAAGAGCGTCGCGGGCGCGTTCAGGGTGGTTCCCGCGGGCAGGTAGCTCTGGGCCGCCACCGGGTTGAAGCTCATGTCGAAGTTCGTGAAGAACACCGACAGGCCCGGGGCCGAGGTGATGCCGACCTTACCGCCGTGGAGCAGGGGCAAGAGCACGCTCGAGAAGTCAGTAGGCGGGACGGTGGCGATGTCCGCCTGGCCATTCTCCAGCGCCGCCTCACCCTGGGTTGCCGAGGCCTCCCAGACCACGTTCACGGTGTTCACCGGGAAGGTGGTGGGCAGGCATCCAGACCAGGAGCAGGTCGTGCCCTTCCAGTCGGGGTTGGTCATCACGGTGTAGCTGGTTCCGGGGGTGAGCGAAGCAAGGTAGTACGGTCCGCTTCCCACCATCGACCAGCGGAGGGTGTTGGCCCAGTTGGCCACCGGCTGACCGCTCGTTCCCGAGTAGTCCGATCCGGCCGAGCCCATGCCGAGGGAGACTCCGTCCCACGCCGTGTCGCCGATTCCCGTCGGGTCCGTGTGTGAACCGCACGAGAAGCCGGGCATCGCCGAGGACATGCCCACGCTCATCGCGTAGTTGCAGTCCAAGATGCCGCCGCCCAGGGGGTCCGCGACGAACTCGAGGAAGTCAGGCCAGTAGTTCCCGCTGTACTGCGTGTCGAAGGTAACGCACCCGTTGGTCGCGCTCGAGGGGCAGAACGCCGAGTTGTTGATCTGGATGGCGTTCAGGATGTTGGTCGGGGTGCTGTTGTACGGGTAGTGGAGGCCGCTGTCGTACGAGCTGCTCCCGTAGGGCAGGAGCGACTGGCACTGGATCCAGCCGGGGTTCCCGTAGGGGAAGTCCGCGAACATGCAGGTCCGGACGTAGCTGAACAGCACGTCCATCGGGAAGACGTTCGCGCTGGACTTCGTGGAGGGGTTGTAGAACTCCGCGTTCGGGTTGATCACGAACGTGTAGTTGTCCCCGCTCTGGAGCGTGTTCCCGTAGAGCTGCGTGCAGAGGCTGGAGCCCGGGACGCAGGTCGCGAGGTTGGGCACGTAGTCCGTGGGGTAGGGCCCGGCCAGGGAGCCGTTGTAGCTGATGAGCGTCTGGAAGACGTTCACAATCGGCTCGTAACCGGCCGTCTCATAGTCCACGCCGGGGTCCTCCGAGAAGGAACCGCCGGGCACGAGGTAGTAGACATCCATCGTTCCGGGGTGAGGCGACTTGGCGATGGGGAGCGGCTGGACCACAACGCCCACACCGATGGCCATGGTGAAGGTGCTGTTGGCCGTCGTCACGCCGTTGGTGCTGTTCGCGTAGAAGACCACGCTGTACACACCGTTGGCGGCCGTGCTGCCCACCGTCGCGGTAACCTGGGCCGAGGAGGTGTTGCCGCTGAAGCTGGAGGGGCTGGAGAGGGACACCGCGGTCCCGTTGGTCGAGACGAACCCGACCTTGCTGACGGCCCAACCGGCTTGGCTGGGCGGGGACTGAACGACACCCTGGAGGGTGACCGTCCCGCCGGCCTTCACGTTGTCGCTGGTAACGTTGGCGCCGCTCAGGATCGCGATGGTCCCGGCCTGGACCTGCTCGAAGGAGGGTCCGACCTTGAAGGGGATGACCTTGTTGAGGTTGTCGTGCGTGTTGCCGCTCGTGTCCTTGATGGACACGAAGACATAGTACGACCCAGGACCGGTATACGTGTGCTGAACGTTCGCGTTCGTACCCTGGACGACCGTCGTGGTGCCATCACCAAAGTAGAACGTGGAAGTCTCAATCACACCGGTCAGAATCGTGGCAGTAAAACTTACAGGGGAAAGAGCCGAGGCGGAAGTAAAGGGGCTGAAGATGGACGCATCATGGTACGTCACCGACTGTTTACATCCACCCGCATTCGAGTGACAGTCCGTCCCGCTCGTTGTAGTGGTGCTCGTTGCAGGGGCGAACCCGCCGAGGGCGAAATAGGTCCCCGCGCCCGCGATCACCATCACCACGACCAGGATGATCACCCCGATCAGTGTCTTCGACCCACCGCCGCCGCCTCCCTTGGGCGCTTTCGAGGGCGCCAGGAAGTCGTCTTTCGGGGCCGCCGATTGACTTGTCGTATCTCCAGGAGGCGTACTTGCTGCCATTTGCTCCTCAGTTGGCGTTGGGCCCCCCACCCCTCGGGAGGTATATATACTCTGACCCTCGGCGTAAAGACCCGGGGAATTACTCACCCGCATCTTTGGCTACGATTCCATGGTCTCCCGATATATATTCACTGCTCTCTCGGCCGTCACCCCGAGCCCTTCCCGATGAGCGCACCCCGAACGCCCCGCATCGCCCCATCGCTACTGAGCGCGGACTTTGCGGACCTCGCGGGCGCCATCCGCGCCGCGGAGGAAGGCCGGGCCGATGCCCTGCATCTGGATGTCATGGACGGCCATTTCGTGCCCAACATCTCGTTCGGGCCGGCCGTGGTGAAGGCGGTCCGGTCGCGCACCCGACTCCCGCTCGACGTCCACCTCATGATCGCGGAGCCGGAGCGATACCTCGAGTCCTTTGCCAAGGCCGGGGGGGACACCCTGGTGCTGCACGTGGAGAGTCAGGGGAACATAACCGCCCTGGTCCGCCGGGTCCGGGACCTCGGCGCCCATCCCGGCATCGCCATCTCTCCCGACACCCCGCTGGAACGGATCGCACCGCTCATCCCGGAAGTGGACGAAGTGATCGTGATGTCCGTCTACCCGGGCTTCTCGGGGCAGAGCTTCCTCCCCCAGGCCCTGGTGAGGCTCGGTGCCGTCCGGAAGTCCCTGGACCGTCTGGCACGGTCCGTCGACCTGTCGGTGGACGGGGGAGTGACCTTGGAGACGGCCCCCGGGGCCCGCGGGGCCGGGGCGGATTTCTTCGTTTGCGGCAATTCGGTTTACGCCAAGGGACAATCCCCCCAGGAGAACTTGCGGGCCATGCGCAACGTTCTCGACTCCACCCCGGTGGGCCCCCCGAGTGACCCCCCGCACTGACATGCGGTACTCCGAGCTGGCCGAGACCTGCCAACGCATCGGTGCGATCTCGAAGCGGCTGGAGGCGCGCGCGGTCCTGGCCGACCTGATCCGCGCGCTCTCCCCCGAGGAGATCGCCCCCACGCTCTACATGCTCCAGGGGCAGGTCCGCCCCGACTACGAGGGGGTCGAGCTCGGGGCCGGCGAGGCGCTGGCCGTCAAGGCCGTCGCGCAGGCCTGGGGGCTCCCGGAGGAGGAGGTCAAGCGACAGGCCCAGGCGTCGGGGGACCTCGGCACCACCGCCGGCGACCTCCGTCCTTCCTCCGCGGTGTCCGAGCCTTTGTCGGTGCTCGAGGTCTACGAGGAGTTGCTGCGCGTCGCCCGCATGTCGGGCACCGGGTCCCAGGAACAGAAGACGAGTGCCATCGCTCAGCTCTTGCGTCGCGCGAACCCCCTCGAAGCCCAGCTGCTGACCCGCCTCGTCCTGGGGAAGCTCCGTCTCGGGGTCAAGGAGATGAGCCTGATCGATGCCTTCGCCGTGATCTACGGCGGCGAGGATTTCAAGGGGGCGAAGGCCCGCATCGAGACCGCCTTCAACGTCACCTCCGACCTCGGGGAGGTGGGGGTCCGCCTGGCGAGGGGAGGGCTCCCCGCGCTCGAGGAGACCACCGTGACCCTGGGGAAACCGGTCCGGGCGATGCTGGCGGAACGCGAGGCGACCCTCGCGAAGGTCCTCGAGCGCATGGAGGGCACCGCGGCGCTCGAGTACAAGTACGACGGTCTCCGGCTCCAGGCCCACGTGGGCCCGCAGGGGTCCCCCCAGCTCTTCTCGCGCCGGCTCGAGAACCTCACGGAGCAGTTCCCGGAGATCTGCGCGGCCCTGCCGTCGGCCTTCCGGCGGCGACCGGTCATCGTCGATGGGGAGTGCGTGCCCTTCGACCCGGACACCGGGGAGCTCCGGCCCTTCCAGGAGATCTCCCGGCGCCGGGGACGGAAGTACGACCTCGAGAAGATGATGGAGGACGTCCCGGTCAAGCTCGTCCTCTTCGACATCCTTCTGGAGGGCGCCCGACCGTGCCTCACGATGCCCTATGCGCAACGACGCGCGTTGCTCGAGGAGCTCGTGATCCCGGGAGAACGCATCGGGCTGTCGAACCGGGAGGTGGTCCGGGACGTGACCCAGGCCGAGACCTTCTTCGACCGGGCCCTGGCCGATGGATGCGAGGGGGTCGTGGCCAAGTCCGTCGCCGAAGGGTCGGTCTACAAGCCCGGTGGCCGGGGGTTCTGGTGGATCAAGTACAAGCGGGAATACACGCAGGAGCTCGCCGACACCGTGGATGCGGTGATCGTGGGAGCCTTCCACGGACGCGGCAAGAGGGCGGGGTGGTTCGGCGCCTTCCTCATGGCGGTGTACGACCCCGTCGAGGAGACCTTCCCGACGCTCTGCAAGGTGGGGACCGGGTTCGACGAGGCCTCACTCCAGGAACTGACCGAGCTCCTCCACCAGTCCAAGGTGACCGTGAAGCCCGAGTGTGTCGAGTCCTCCCTCGAGCCGGACGTCTGGGTCGAGCCCTCGGTCGTGCTGGAGCTCACGGGAGCGGAGCTCTCCCTCTCCCCGGTGCACTTCGCGGCGCGCAATCGCCTCCGGAAGGACTGCGGGCTGGCGCTCCGCTTCCCCCGTTTCTCGGGCCGCCGCAGGACCGAGAAGGCCGCGGAGGACTGCACCACGGTCGAGGAGATCGTGCGGCTCTACGAGACCCAGGTCCGGAAGGAGTCCCCCGAGCCGGCCCCCGATCCTCCGGCTCCCTGAGCCTCGCCTCCCGCGCCAGGCCGATTCCGCCCGAAGGCCAATGGAACACCTCTGGCCTCCCTACTGCTCTTTCAATAAATAGTGTTACATAGTCCTTTGCTATATCCCCCTTCGGCATGGCGCGAAGGAGGGGGAAGGGGCGGGTCACCCGAAGGAGAGTGTCAGGGCGGGAGGCCATTCGGAGACAGGGCTACCGCCTGCTCAAACGAGGGGTCCCCAAGTCCCGGATCGCCTCGACGCTCGGGGTGGCCCGAATGACCGTCTTTCGGTGGGAGCAGAAGATGGAGAAAGAAGGGCCCACCTCGTGGAAGGACAAGCCCAATCCCGGCCGCCCTCCCAAACTCACCCCCCGACAGAAGAAGAAACTCCGAAAGATCCTGGTCGATGGTGCGCAGACCCGGGGCTATGCCACCGACCTGTGGACCCTCAAGCGCCTGGCCGAGGTGATCGAGGAGGAGTTCGGGGTGAAGTATCGAGAGTCGGGGGTGTGGTATGTCCTTCAGGACCTCGGCTTCTCGGCCCAGGTTCCGCTCCAGAGGGCCATGGAACGGGACGAGAAATACATGCGCCACTGGGTGAAGGTGGAGTGGCCGAAGTTGGTGGCGAGGTCGCGCCGAACGGGGGCCACACTGCTCTTCCTGGACGAGAGCGCAAAGCAGTCGGACCCCAACGTGCGCCGCACGTGGTCTCCCGAGGGAACGCGCCCGGAGATCCACGTCCGCCAGGGAGACCGGATGAAGCTCTCCTTGATCTCTGCGGTGGGGGTGAAAGGGAAGCTCTACTTTCAGGTCCAGCTGGAGAATTTCGATGGGGGAGGGGTCATCGAGTTCCTCCGCTACCTCCTGAGACACGTGAGGGGAGAGATCCTCCTCTTGTGGGACAACGGGACGATTCACCGGCGAAAGGACGTGAAGGGGTTCCTGTGGGAGAAGAGGAAGCGGCTGGAGACCCGACGGTTCCCGTCGTATGCGCCCGAGCTGAACCCGGACGAGATGGTGTGGAACGCGCTGAAGTATCAACGGCTGGCGAACTGGTACCCCCGGACAAAGGAGGAGATCTTGGAGGGAGTGGAACGCGAGATGCGGTGGCTCCAAGATCATCCCGGGGTGGTGGCCGCCTGCATCCAGAATGCGGCGATTCCCCTACCGAGCGCCTGAAGGAGACTCGGGGGAACCGTCACAATTTCACTTCAAGGGAGAATAAGAGTCTGTCCCTAATCCTCGAAATGACCACAGGCACGTCGAACCGATTTCAAGATTGGAACGAGAATTCTCGACTCGGGGTCGGCCCTCCCTAGCCCGCATTGGTAACCTTTCACGGTTGAGCCCGGCGATGGCTCAGCCGTGAAAGGTCACATGAGGGCCCCGAAATCGCGGAGGAATTTTCTTGAGTTTGACTGGGAGATGCCTGCATCCTTGAGCCCTTTGGGGAGAACTTCGTCGAGAACGGACACGGGATGGTCGACAACGCTACGTCCGCCACGGGCGCCGCCCCGTCCCCTGATCACCAAGCTCGGTAGGGTCACCCCCTGGGTGACCCGGGTCCGCGACCGCTTCACCGGCCGGGTCTTCTCGCCCCTGATCGAGGCGCTGGGACCGGGTCGGAGACGCTACACCCCGGAGGTCCGTCTGGCCGCCTCCGAGCTCGCCGCCCGCACCTCCTACGCCGAGACCTCCCAGGCGTTCGAGCGGACCCTGGGGGTCCGCATTCCCCGTCGGACCATCTGGGACTTCCTCCAGGAGCTGGCGCACACGGTGAGGATCACCCTGTCGGAGGTGGCCCCTCCCCCTCCGGAGGCGATCCGGGGGCGCAACCACTCTGTCGACTCCACCTTCGTGCGGGGGCAACGGAAGAAGCAGCAACACGAGGTGGAGGTGGCGATCGCGCAGGGGCAGGACCACCGGGTGCAACTGGTGGGGGTCGCGGTGGACCTGCGACCCGGCACCGCCCTGGGCGATGCGGAAGTGCACCGCCTGACCTCGGATGACGCACCCGGGCTACGGGCCCTGGACGGGGATCACCGCCAGCTCTGCCACGTGCATTTCGTGCGCCACCTCGCGGACCTGCTGGGGGACGAGGGGGTGAGCCTGTCCGAGCGGGAAGCGATCCTCGGGCCGGTGTGGGGCCTCCTGGCGCACCTGCGGAACTCCGTGGAGGTGCACCGTCATGACGGGAGCGTGGGACGAGTGACCGAACGCGTCCAGGTCACCCTGAGGGAGTTGGGGCTCGCGGGACTGCGCCTGGAGCGAGCCGGGTGTCCGCAGTCCGCGCGCTTCGTGCTGAGGGAGATGCGCTCCCTGGTGGTGTTCGCCGAGGTGGGCAAGGAACTCTGGATACCCGCAACCTCCAACGGGGTGGAACGGGTCATGGGGATGATCGCGGACCGGTGCAAGCGGAAGTGGGCACACTGGAACCGGGGGCCGCACAACATGGTGCTGACGATGATGGCCCGCAAGATCCATCCCTCCGTCTACGGGTTGGCGACCCGCAGGTATCTTAGGGCCCGTGGGTATGGGTGAGCAGGTCCGACCAGGGAGACCATCTACCTTTCACCACACACCACCCCAAGGCAGATTCTAGGGCCGTGAGAGGTGATGCTCAAGAGGACTTGAGACCTGCATCGAAAGCTGAATACCTTGGTACCAGGGCTAGAGAGCAAAACCATCTCGACCCAAGAGGTGGCGCGCAAGTGCCCTCGATATCGGTAATTTGGCATGCGCTTCAACAAACGCGAAAGCCCCTGAGCTATTGGCCTCAAGGAACACGTACTCTCCCTCAGGGGTCCTAATCAAGTCCATCGCTGCGTATCGCATTCCGAGCCTTCGAGCAAGTGTCACACACCGTCGTTCCACCGAGGACGGTAACGAAGTCTTTCGAATCTTCCACTTGTCATAATCCACCTCCAAGTGGTTGCCAACGCGTCGAGTTGGGTAGTGGCGCCAATCAATCTTAGTACCTTCATAGCCCTGCGACAGAATCTCTGCAGTGTAGACCTTACTGCCGACGACATAGGTCCTGAGTTCCGTCTTCTTCTCAATGTAGTCTTCAATATGGACGGGGCAGTGACCTAAGGATGACAACCTTGATGGGGTGAAATCGTCTCTCGTCAACTTGGTTGTGTAAAGCCTGAGCTTGGAACCTGGTCTCAGAGATCCCCTAGGTGGGTGACTGACTCGTTTCAGGGCGACGCCCTTGGCAAAGTCAGTCGCGAAGTGGCGCACTTCTCTTTCATCGTTAGAGACGATGGAGTCGGGTGTCGCCAGACCTACCATCCCGGCCATGTGTAGCTGGAACGGTTTGGATTCCCCGAAGATGTACGACTCGATGGGATTCACCCAACGCCTTAGTCGGGTGAGTTGGTAGAACGCGTAGTATGCACTCATCCATTCCTCCTGTGCGAACTTTGCCACCTCGGGTGACATATCCGGGAATCGAGGAACTCTATCGATAAAGGAGCCCAAAACTGCCTCTATCTCGGAAATTGCGATCCTGCGACTCTGGACCTGAATAGACCCCGAAACCTTTCTCCCCCCAGTCCGGAGGGTAATACGACAGGCCCTCGGGTCCGAAAGCACGAACGTGACGGAGTCGCCTCCCTCCGCCGAAATCTGCCTCACGACCTCAGACGCATGGCTCGCCAACTCAGCCGTGGGAGCGAAAACCACAACTACCACTGCCCCGCACCCCCCCCTGGCAACCGCGGAGCAGCTACGACGAAGACACCCCGACGACCCCAGGCACTCGAGGCCCCTGCCCCGGAAAGGAAAACGGGCAGGGGCACGGCAAGTCCGCTCTACCAGTAGAACGTGTCCTTGGGCTCGCTCTCGTCCATGTCAGAGTACGTAGCCCCACGTACCCGTACCTCGTCGCTCACGTCGGTTGTCCACTCAGTCGCAAACGGCTTAGCTTCGGCCATGGTGAACGCAAGTATCATTTAGTATATTATGTTTTGGACTACCGGGCTACTAACGTTTAATCAAATATCTAAGTTATAGAGAAGAGCCGACGTATATAAGTACACTGCTAACAGGGATGGCTAGTAACGGCAATACAGCGCGCCTGTCAGAATATAAAGCCCCCCCATCGTTTCCGTTCTTGACGGCTAAAGAGAGTTGAGAGCGGCCATCTACCTTGAAGTGCGTAACGGTTGTCGATTGTGGCCCGACTGACGGAGCCCCGAACGCGCGATAGCCTTCGCCGTTCATCGAACCGTGTTGAATGACTACCCTCCCCGAGGGAGGGCACTTCGAGTGGAATGCTCGCCTTAGGGAGGGGGCTCCGCGGCGTTTGGGGATGCTGCCACACCGCCGTGGTGCCTGACCCTCGCCCGGAACGGGAGATGTTCCGAACCAACTTGAGAACCCACTGTTCTACCATAACACCCTTGTCTACCGCGGGAGGCGGATGACATGTAACGAGTCCCTGGCGATTCGCGGCGCGTCCCTTCTCGACCTGATACCGCTATGGTCATGGTCCCGCGAACTCGACGGGACGAACGAGGGCAAGGATGGAGGATGGTCCCGCTTCTCCAAGTCCTTCGTGTGGTGGTTCGTGGTCTGGAAGCAACTGGTCGACTACCGGGGCCGTGAGGGAGTCACCCGACGGATGGCCGATCTTCACCTCATCCCTCTCGCCTCGGACTATGGGACCCTCTGGCCCGAATCCATCGCCAGATGCCCCATCTGCGGATGGCCGAGTATCGGGACCTCGAGCTCGACAGTGACGCGACGGGGTTGAAGACGGGCAGTGCGGGGGAGCATCTGATCTTTCGCTGTTGGAACTCGGAGGTGAGGCAACTGATGCACCCGATGGGAGTAATCTCGGCGGACGCGCGGCGAAGAAGGTGCTGGGGATCGACGTGTACGTCGAGGCGTGGGGGCATTCGGAGTCTCGGATCGCGGTGACCCATGTCCGGGAGGCCGTGCGCCATGGGTATCGAGTGCGGTGACTCTACGAGGATAGGGCGCATGACTCGGTTGCCGTGTTCGCCGCCTTGCAGGAGACAGGGACCGAAGCGGTGACCAAGTTCCGCCGTGAGTACAGATGGAGGCCCGCGCCATTCCCCGCCACGGAGGGTAACGCGCAGGGTTCTCGGGAGTACGACCGGCTGGGCTACTCGGTGTGGGTAGCGCAGAAGGGCTATGGGACGCGGTGGCCGGGGACAGAAGCGTCTTCTCCGCGGTGACGCGCAAGCATAGGTGAACTGCGTCTCCCGCTTGCTCGTGGGGATGATGGCCAAGGGGTATCAGCGGTCTCAAGTGTATAACGAAGTGCGGGAGTGTGGAAGAGTGGGAGGGATGTGGCAGGGGATGGGTCGAGGGGAATCTGGGTGCTCATTGGGTCGATTCGATCAACACATTCAGAACCTCCACAAACCTTAAAGTGTCCCGGCATCTCACCGGGGACGCTATGCTGGTCGAGCTCACGGAGATCATAGGACGGCAGGTGTACACGAACGACGCGCGCCTGCTCGGGGACGTTTCCAACGTGGTGATCGATGTCGAGGCCGCCCGGGTCGACGGCATCTTCGTCGCCGACACCAACCAGTTATTGGTCGATGAGTCCGCGAGCGTGAACGTTCCGTTCCGCTGGGTCTCGGCGATCAACGATGTCCTGATCCTGAAGTACTTCCCCCGCCGGGTCTCGGTCAAGAAGGCCCCGCCGCCCGCGGCGGCCCGGCCCGCTCCTCCGGCAGGTCAGGCGCCGGCCCAGCCCCAGCGGTTGAACCAGCTCGTGCGGGGATAGCCAAGCCCGGAAACGGCGCGGGACTTAAGAGTGGAGACCGCCAGAGCCCCACGAGGGGATCCCGTCGCTCTAGAGCGTACGCCGGTTCGAATCCGGCTCCCCGCATCGTGAAGACCCCCCTCATCACCCGGCGCCAACAGCTGTCGCTCGCCCTCTCCCAGCTGGAGGGGTTCACCGACCCGGATCCGGCCCTGGAGCAGGTGGTCTCTCCCCCCGAAGCCGCGAGCGCCCTCCTGTGGGAAGCGTTCCACCGGGGCGATCTTACCGGCAAGCACATCGTGGACCTGGGGTGCGGGCCCGGCCGCCTCGCCATCGGCGCCGCGCTCCTGGGGGCCCGGACGGTCTCCGGCCTCGACCAGGACGGCGCGGCCCTCACCGTGGCCCGGCGGAACGCCGCGTCCGCGGGCGTCCGGGTCACCTGGCACCACGCGAACGTCATGGACCTCCCCCCCCTTCGGGCCGAGACCGTCCTCATGAATCCCCCCTTCGGGGTGCAGCACCGGGGAGCCGAGGTCCCCTTCCTCGTCGGGGCCCTGGGTATCCTTCTCCCGGGGGGCGCGTGCTACTTCTTCGCGGGTCCCGGTTCGCAAACGCTTATAGAGGAACACGCCCTCAGGCGGGGAGTAAAGGTAGAGGATCGATTGCGATCGACCTGGCCCTTCCCTCCGACCTTCCGACACCACACGCAGCGGATGGGAACGGTCCTGGTGGATCGATGGATTCTACGGAAGGAACAGCAATGAGCGAAGGTGCCGAAAACGGATTCGTCCTGCCCGGGGAGTTCCTGGGCAATGCGGAAGAGATCGCCCCCGGACGCGGGGCATACGAGTACAAGGGAAAGATCTACGCGGCCCTGATGGGCACGGTCCACGTGGAGAGCGAGTCGAAGACGGTGACCGTCCAGGCCCTCCACGAGATCCCCCACTTGAGCGAGAACGACATCGTCTACGCCCGGGTCGAGGACATCAAGCCCGCGATGCTCATCACCACGGTGCTCTGCTCGGCCGCCACGGGACGCATCGTCCCGGGGTATCCCGACGGCACGGTCCATATCTCGAAGGCGAAGAACTCCTACGTCGAGCGGCTGAGCGACGAGTTCGCCATCGGGGACATCCTCAAGGCCAAGGTCATCTCCGGCTACCCCGCCGTCAAGCTGGCCACGCAGGACTCGAACCTCGGCGTGGTGTCGGCCCGGTGCCAGGAGTGCCACTCGACGCTGACCAAGTTGGACAAGGGGCTCTACTGCTCCCGGTGCGGGAAGCACGAGGAACGTCACCTCGCGCCCACCTACGGACAGTTGGAATAGGCCGCCGGAAGGGCCGTCCGACCCTAAGCGCTCCATCGGGGGCGAAAGCGCCCCTCTTCGATGCGCGCCGGACTAGGGAAGCAGCCGCCGGGCGTTCGTCACGAAGAGCTTCTCTTGGAGCTCCGGGGAGAGCGGCAGGGCGTGTAGCGCGTCCACGTTCTCGCGGATCCCGGGGACGTTGGGTCCCGGCCAGTCCGATCCGAAGAGGATGCGGTCGGCCACCTGGTCGAGGCGGGGGAACCATCCGAGCAGACGCTGGGGCGGGATCCCCGAGATGTCCAGGTAGAGATTGGGGTGGCGGCGCAGGAGGTAGAAGGCCACGTCGCACCAGAGCGGGCGGCCCCCGTGGGCCATGATGATCTTGAGCTCGGGGAAATCCTGCGCCACGTCATCGAGGTCCATCGGGTTCCCATACTTCGACCGGGCCCCGGGGAAGATGGAGGTCCCCGTGTGCACCATGACGGGAAGCCCGACCTTCTCCGCCGCGGCGTAGATCTTCCGGAGGAGCGGCAGGGACCCGTCCACGTAGCCATTGGCCGCGAAGAGTTGGTGCGGGGGGTGGATCTTGAGCCCACGGATCTCGAGGCGGGAGGCCAGGCGCTCCACCTCCTTCATGGGGTCCTTCGTGAACCGCGGGTGCACGGAGCCGAAGGGAAGGAGCCGCTTCGGGTCCGCCGTGGCGTAGTTCGCCACGTAGGCGTTCATGTCCGGCAGGAACCCCAGGACCTCAGGGGCGGGATAGTTGATCAGGCAGGCCCGGTCCACGTGAGCGTCATCCAGGATGTCGAGGAGACCGCGGGGATCATGCAGCTTCTTGAGCACGTCCTCGAAGCCCGGAGAGGTGCGGCGCATGGTCTCCACGATCGCGGGCTTGGCCCGGTCGAACTGCTGGAGATGCAGGTGGACGTCCGTGATCCCGTGAAGGGGGAGCCCCCGCTCCGGCATGCGGGGGGTAGATGCCTAGTTGCCCTTGAAGCTTGGCGTTCGCTTCCTGGGGACCTCGGCCTTGGGTCCGGGTCCCCCGCCGTGTCGAGAGCCCCCTCCGGAACGAGGAACGGACCTGTCGTCGTGAGGTCGATCGACCGCAGACGCACTCCCTCCCACCGCCCCTCAGACGGGCGAGGCGCGATCCTGTCAGCCTCCGCAACGGGGCCCCGATCCCGCAGAACCAAGATCTTCGGCTAGCCAGCGCACCGGTCGACCCGGTCCCGCGCTGGGGAGTTGTACGGGGAGCGTCCTCCCAGCCACCCCCCATACCCCTTCACCCACGGCTCCAACCCTCCCTCCGGCCCGCACGCTTCTTTGACCGTTGTGATGAGATGACGGGACTGCGGAACGGCCCCGCCGCGGGGTTCGGGATCATTAAAAGAAGAGGGAAAAGGTTGAGGTGCGTTCCCCCGGGCGGGGGAACGCACCGGCGTACCTACGTCGTTCGCCTACGGCTTCGAGGGTTCGCTGGGAGTGGAGGGCTGGTCGCAGGCCTGGGG
>JAJYEA010000131.1 GCA_021790425.1 Thermoplasmata archaeon
GTCGATGGATGCATCCGGGATTATGGGGCACGCATCGGCCAGGAGATGTGTACTTGAGCTCGACGGTGATTGACACGGCCCACGCATACGTTTCCCCGGGGGTCAGCCCCGTCAGGTCGATGGTCGCGAGGCCCGTGCCCGGGAAGCTCGACGAGAAGTTCTCCGTGTGGGGGGGCGCGAGGACGCGGTGCACCACCTCCCGAGCGGTGGCGCTGTAGTTGATGGCCACCGGCTCTTCGTTGGAGCTGCTGGGGGCCGCCACGGAGATCGCCAGGCTCGAGGTGATGGGGTTGACCAGCCCGGAGGAGACCGAGAGGGAGACGCCTCCGCTCGAAGCCGTGGGGTCGTCCGGGTTCGGGGCGAGCACCCCCTGCCCCAGCGCCTCGATGATCCAGTCGGTGTAGACGGCGAGGTACTTGTTCGCCACGAATGCTCCGGAGTCGTTGGCGATCAGGTCCGTGGCGTTCCGCGCGAACCCCGGCGTCCCGGAGTGTCCGTGGGCCCCCGAGGCGCCCGGTCCGGACCCGCACGAAGTGTTGCTGTCGGAGCAGAGGAGGGTCAGGGGCACGGAGGTGAGCCGGGGATAGAGATCGTCTTCCAGCAGACGGAGCGCGTTCCAGCGGTGGCCGGGGGGAAGGGAGGAGGGAGTGGAGAGGTTCTGTCCGATCTCCGTGAGGAGGCTCTCGAGCAGGGCCGTGTCGTTCGAGGCGTTCGCGGGGTCCGCGAAGTCCGCGGGGCTCAGCTGGGCGACCGCGCCCTCCAGGGCCGAGAGCGCCGGGAGCGGGGCGAGGTAGCCGGAGGAGACCCGGAGCAGGTCCGTCCCGTTGGGGCCGGTGGCGGGCCAGACGTAGAGGGGCCGCTCGAGCTCGTCCACCGCCAGGGCGGGAGCGCCGACCGCGTCGTCCGAGAGCGGGAGGGGCGAGGGAGGCTGGAGGAGGGTGCCGTCGGGGTGGAAGATCGCCTGGTCGGTCTGCCAGGGTCCCGCCCCGTTCTCACGGAAGGTGACGTAGACGTAGCCCGCGGGGGAGGTCACGACCTGGGGGTCCTCGAGGGAGCCCAGTCCCGCGGCCGTGGCGTACGGACCGGTCTCGCCGGTCCCGTTCTCCGCGACGGAGGCAGTGAAGGCCTCCACCCGACCGTTGACCGAGGAGGAGTAGAGCAGGAACGCGCGGTCCCCCACGACGGTCGCCGCGACCTGGCCGGGGACCCCGCCGGGGACGGAGAGGTCGGTGGAGCCGATCCGGTCGAAGAGGGGGTCCGTGGAGCCCGCCGCGAACCGTCCGATGGGGAACGGGGTGAAGGTGGCTCCCTCGTCGATCGAGGTCCAGAGCGCGACCGTCCCGTTGGTGGCGCTGGCCACCACTCCCGGATCCCCGTCGGGGAAGACGAGGGGAACGGCATCGACCGCAGGGCCGAGATCGGTCGTCACCACGGTCTCCGTCGCGAGGGAGATCACGACGACCCTGGCATCTCCGTGCTGAAGGGTGACGAGCGCGTCCCCCCCACCCACGGCGACACGGGCCGCGGAACCGGGGAAGGAGCCGAGCCCGGACCATTGGGCTCCCCCGTCCGTGGAGAAGAAGAGTATCGTGGTACCGGAAGCGAGCGAGGCGGCGGCGACCACCGTGGATCCGTTCGCGGCGAGAGCGTCGGTAGTCGGGGGGGAGGAGAGGTTGGCGAGCACGAGCGGGGCGGACCAGGCGATCGGTTGGGTGGAGGAGTTCGCGTCCGCCGGGCAGGCCGCGCCCTTCCCGGGGCAGGGAAGGGAGAGGAAGGGAGCGTAGAGGCCGGTGAAGAGGAGGAGGGAGGAGGTCGAGTTGTTCTGCGCGCCGGCGAGCAGGAGGAAGACGGACTGGGCGCCTTCCTGAAGGGTGACGAGGGAGGGATCGGTGTAGTTCCCGGGCGGGGTCACGTTCGCGGGGGCGGAGTAGAGGGTGGGGGGGATCACGTATGGGTAGAAGGAGCCGTTGCCGCTCACGGGACTTGCGGCGGGAGCCGCGGTGGCGCCGTGGGAAGGAGGAGCGGCCTGGACCGGAGGGAGGACCATCAGGGCCGCCGCGAAGATCGCGACGACCGGGGTCCAGCGCCAGGAGGCGCGCGGGGCAAGACGGGTCCCCCGGGGCCCAGTCCGTCGCGCGATCCGCGAAGGCGTGGCGACCGCTGTCCCCGCCTCTGTCGCGCGCCGACCGTTCAGTCCGATGTGGAAAAGGCCCTTCGCCCTGCCATTTCCCCCATGAATCACTCCGATCCCCTCGACCAGATGATAGGCGGGGGGGGGCTAATAAGTGTTATCATGCAACGCGGTATGTCAGGGTCTGACAGATGTTAAGTATCGCGGGATCCGGGATGGGAACCCCGCCGAATTTGCACAGGTGGGCTTCAAGTACTGGAACGGTCAACGCGCAGTTCCCAACGACTGCAGTTCATTCCACTCGCCAGGTCCGCGACGAGCGGGGGGCCGGTTGAGGGAACTGACGGGCGCACTCACCGCCGTGACGGGACGTCCTTCGGTCGCAAAGGGGGCCCGATGGTCGAGCGCTCCCCCCCGTCGGAAAAGGCCGTTTCGTGCACGGGTTGACGATGTACGTTAAGTACGGGGCGTCCCGGACCCGCAAGGGCGCGGGCGAGTGATCCTGAGACCGGGAAACCATGGTCCGGAGTGGCATCGGTGCCCTGAGTGGAACCGATGGATCGGCGGGAACCCGATATTTTCCGAGCGATCACTAATCATCGAGACCGTGTGGGAAATTGGTGGCGCAACGATATGCTGCGCGGGGACCATCTTCCGCCCTTTCCGAGGCCCTTGTCCGGTGGTTCTCTCTACCCTGCCCTCGAGCTTAGGGCCTCCATCAACTTCGGTGTTCCCACCAGGTTCAACACCCGCCTCATGTCATAGGCTATCATCGTCAGCCCCACCTCCCCGCTCACCTTCCGGAGTCCTTTCAACAACAAGTCCCTCTGACCGAAACCCCGCTTGATCGTCCCGAATGGATGCTCGCACAAGGTCTTGCGGACGTCCACCATCGTCCGACCTTCCCATGTCTTCATCCGCTCGTTCA
>JAJYEA010000132.1 GCA_021790425.1 Thermoplasmata archaeon
TTGCACTTCCTACCGGCGCGATTCAGAGTAGTCATACTACGAGTTGTATGTAATGGCTCCTCCCGGTCGAATTGCACCTACACGAGACATGCTACCATGCGTCTTCCCTCACACTCGCGAGCGGGTCACGGGCGCGGCGATCCCCGCTCTTGGACCGTGCCCACTGGTAACCGCGGCCCCGGGGGTCCGGCAAACGTATCCATCGACGGCCACACCGGCATCGCAGCACCTCGGCAGGTAGGACCCATCCTGGCCCGCATCCACACGGGGGCGGGCCCCGCAGGGAAATCTCCGCGAGGGCAGAGGCCTTCGGCCGACGGGACGCAGGGACGGTCAATCGAAGGTGAGCCCCCGGGGGACCACCATCGGCAGTTTCACAAGATTTTCCCCGGGCCCGACCTCCGGGAAGGGCGGCCATGACGCGTACTCCCGGACGCTGAAGGTGCGTTTCGGCGGGGATGGGGCCGTCGCGAACTCGCGGACCGAGAAGCTCCTCGAGGCGGGGCTTGGGGTCCGCATCACCCGACCAGAACACATCGTGCGTGGCCTCGATCGCCCGCGCGAGCTGCACCTTGCCGCCTGCGGTCAGCTCCCCTACCCCACAGGGAGCGCAGTCGGTGGAGGCACCCCGAGAGGGCCAGACCTTACCGAAGGTCTCGACTTGGCCTGAGTAGCGCGTCATCGGTCGCTCGCAGTTCGGGTACGGGTCGGACCTTGAGCGGACCATCACCCCAGGAGGAGGGGCTAGGGGGACATGCATTTTGATCCCCCGAGGAAGCGAGGGGTGTCACTCGCCTTGGCCCCACGGTCCGCGGTCGTCGGGTTAGGACCCTTGCACGCCCTGATCCCAGGAGGGAAGCACCTCCTCTCTACGCTGCAGCATCCCCTCAGGGTGGTCTCGGGCATCCGAAGGACCTGCCGCAAGCCAGCGGCGGGCGGTGGCTCCCCGCACCGTCGATGCGGATGACTGACGGGAAAGACATTCCCACCGGGTCCCCCGTGGATATTGCACATTTACTTTTATATGCTCCATGTAGATTACTTAATGGGGCATGAATATGGAGCGCCACAAAGTAACCCGGCAGGAGCTCCTTTCGCTCGCTAGGGCCCAGGTCGTCACCACAGGAGACCTTGCCAAGATCTTCGGAGCGACCCCCTCCCACGCCGCCAAACTTGCCTTCGATCTGAGGAAGAAGGGTCTGCTTAAGCTCGCCAAGAGGGGGGTGTACGCGAGCGTTCCCCTCGATGTGGACCCTAGGGGGTTCCGCCCCGACCCATTCTTGGCGGCCCACAAGGCCCTGGGGGAAGGCTACACGTTCAGTCATCAGAGCGCCCTGTCCTTGCTAGGGGGGGAACTGAGCGAACGAAAGACAGTCCATGTCAGCACCCCGAACGCTCGCTCACGCCGTCTCAATTTGGGGGACCTGCATGTTCACGTCCATTCTGTTCCCAGTGGGGCCTTGGACCACGCCACCACGCGAGTGCGGCGCGGCAACGAGATCCTCCGTGTAACCTCCGCCGAAAAAACCCTGGTGGATCTCGCATCGCTCCCTAACCCGATGCAGGACTACGAAGCCGACCTGGATGCGTTTCGCGCCCTACTCCCGAAGTCCGACCCCAAGAAGTTGCTCCAAGTGGTACAAGCGACGAAGGGCGTAGCGCCCCTTGCTCGGGTCGGACACCTCCTCCAGGTCACCGGCGGCGGATCACCCCAGTGGACCGAGGTGCTCCAGTGGATAGAGAACGCCTTGGCTCACGCAAGCCCTGCCTATTTCGCCACACGGCCGCACGACCCTTCGAATCGGTTCGACCCCGAATTCAAGCTCGTGTACCCGGGAGGACGCTGAGGTGGTGGAAGTCAACCGAACGGAGCTGTCCACTGCCGTAGGCGAGGGATTCCTCCCCGCTACGGCCGAGCGCGTTTGGCGTCTCTTGGGGGTACTACGAGAGCTACAGTCTCGTCCCAAAACCTCCGGGAAGTTCACCCTGAAAGGTGGCACGGCTCTCAACGTGTTCCACTTCCCGCAGCCCCCTCGGCTGAGCGTGGACTTGGACCTCATGGTCACCGGATTCCCAAGGGCAGCCCCCCATTCCGCTGAGCGGCTGGAGGTCGTCGAACTTGCCCGCAAAGTTGGCAGAGATCTTGGATATGACGTCTTGGAAGAGCCCGCAGAAGCCGGCTCCAGTCTGACGTGGAGCTACCGAAACACACTCGGGTCGGCCGACCGGATCAAGCTCGACTTGGACCTGCTCAATCGAATGACCTTGCTCCCCACCGTATCGAAGGACGGGCCCGTGCTCTTCGGGGCCGACGACGTGAACTTCCCTGTGGTGACCGAACCCGAACTCCTCGGGCAGAAGTTGACGGCCGTGGCGTACAGGGCGGCTCCGCGTGATCTCTTCGACATGTACATCATGCTCATGGCGGGGTGGCATCGAAAGCCTGGGGCCAGGGCAATGTACCTTGCCTACTCCTTCCTCCAGGACCAGGACTGGTACCGCCTATCCTATCCTGTCCAGTTGAACGTACCCTACAAGCCAAACCAACTCGCGGAGGTACTTCGTGGCGAGACCCCGGCGCCCGCTTTGGACCGCATCCGCGAGGGTGCGCGGGACGCGTTAGAACGGGTTACCCCTCCGTTCACATCCGCCACGGACGAGGAACAGGACCTCCGTCGCCAACTGCTCAGGGGAGACCTCGCCGCGTTCGCGGACATCGTGGGTGAGCCCGATCCCGCTCGGCGGAAGGAACTCGCCGAACACCCCGGCCTTCATTGGCGACTCCAGCAGGCGGGACGACTCGGGGCTCAGAAGCGTTCGAAGTGAGGGTTGTCTCCCGAGCCGACATGGCTCAGTAGCCCGGGTCACGGGCGCAAGATCGGACCCGGCTCAATGCTCATCGTTCCATAGTGGGAATCCATCGCCCTCGGAGACCAAATCCCGACGAGTCCAAAGACCCGTGCCAGGCTTTGCCAGAAAGGCCCTACCCACCCCGGGCTCGCTCAGAGGAA
>JAJYEA010000008.1 GCA_021790425.1 Thermoplasmata archaeon
TGTCCGATCTCTTCTGGATCGGCATGACCCGGCTGTCCGGGTCCGTCAGGGAGACCTCCTTCTCCCCGGACGCCTTCATCCGGGTGTCGACTTCCTCGTAGAGATGCTTCTTCTCCCGTAGCTTGGCGATCTTCTTCTTCAGGTCCTTGATCCGCTCCGGAGGGAGCCTCTCCTCCTGGCGATCGTTCTTGTCCAGTTCCTGGAGGTAGCGGAGGATCGCCTTGTCCACCGCCCGCATCTGCTCCTTGAGCTTCTCCGGGGTCAGGTGGCGCGAGATCGCGTTCACCGCCTTCAACTTCGTCCCATCGATCCCCACGAGCTTGTCGTCCAGGAGCCCCATCTCCCGGTAGAGCTTCACCATCTCACGGAAGACCTGGCGGAGGGGGTCGGCGTTCTGGGACCGGAAATCGGCGATGGTCTTGAAGTCCGGGGCCAGCTTCTTCAGCAACCACACGAGTTCGATGTTCCGGTGGCACTCCCGCTCCAGTCGGCGACTGGAGCGGATCGTGTTGAGATACCCGTAGAGGTAGAGCTTCAGAAGGTCGCGGGGATCGTAGGCGGGTCGCCCCATCTCCGGGGGCTCCGCATGAACGAACCCCAGCCTACCCATGTTCAGGCCATCCACGAAGGCGTCGATGAAACGGACGGCGCTGTCGGGCTGGACATAGTCGTCGAGGGTGTCGGGCAACAGGAGGGTCTGGCGGCGGTTCGCTCCCTGTACGTAGTCCGTCATGGACCCTTCCTCCGTCGAATGGGCTTGCCCTGCCATGGGATGTCCGTGAGGAGCAAGTAGGCAGTCTTGCCCAGGAACTCTCGGGGGCAGGTGACCTTCGCCCCCGAACCGTGGGGGACCACCTGCCGCTCGATGTAGCCGGTGATGTTCTCGACGGTGAGGCGGTTCACTCGGTGGAGGTCGACCTTGCGAGCCATAGTGGCTCCCATAGAGCAGTACTAGCTATAAGCACACCGGTCTGCGGCGGGACATTTCACACGGTCTCTATCGCATTCCCCCGCCAGGCATGACTGGGCCTGTCTGCGCAGGGTTTTGGTCGCCCAGGATTTGTGATCGCTAAGGGGCGGGTTCACCCACGCACCTGGTGTGAGGGATAGCATGCAGGGGGAGGGATTTGAACCCACGAACTCCTTCGAGACCAGACCCTGAATCTGGCGCCTTTGGCCAAGCTGGGCCACCCCTGCGTTCTCACCCTAGGTACCGTACCGCCGTTGCCTCCGCTGGTAATCGTGAACCGCCCTCAGGAAGTCGATCTTCCTGAGGCCCGGCCAGAGCACGTCCGAGAAATAAAGCTCTGCATAGGCTACCTGCCAGAGCAGGAAATTGGAGATGCGCTCCTCCCCGCTGGTACGGAAGACCAGGTCGGGATCGGGAAGGTCGGCGATGTACAGGCGAGCCGCGACCATCTTCTCGTCGATGTCCTCCGGCCGCACCTGTCCCGCGGCCACATCGCGGGCGATGGCGCGGATCGCCTGGAGGATCTCCTCCCGTCCGCCGTACGCCACCGCGATGTTGTAGAAGTAGTTCGAATAGTCCTTCGTCCGCTCCTCGGCGTAGGCGATCGCGTCCTGGACCATGGCGGGAAGCTTCGCGCGGTCACCGATGGCCCGGACCCGGATGTGGTGCCGATGGACCCGGGGATCGTCCCCGACGCGCCGGAAGGCCTCGTCGAAGATCGCCATCAGCTTGTCGATCTCGTCCTTGGGGCGGGAGAGGTTCTCGGTGGAGAGGGCGTAGACGGTGAGCACCTTCACGCCCACCTCGAGACACCAGTTCATCAGCTCCTCCAGCTTCTCCTTGCCCTTGAGGTGCCCTTCCTCGGTGAGGAGGCCGTGCTCCTGGGCGAACCGGCGGTTACCATCCATGATGATGGCGATGTGCTTCGGGACCTTGCCTCCCTTCACCTCCCGGAGGAGCCGTTCCTCCAGCACCGCCTGCGCCGAGGAGGCGATCACGTCGCTCAGGCCCGTGCGCCGGGACGGAGGTACCTTATCCGCTCTGTCCATCGTCCAGAACCCGAGAGGATGGGGGCGATTAATAGTTCTCCGGGCGCCCTGGTCCTCTTCGACATCGGCGGGGTCCTGATCCGGTGGAAGGACGAGCGGACCTTCCGGGAGGTGGCCCGCCGGTCCAGGGTGGACTACGCCCGTGTGGTGTCCGTGATGACCGAATGCCGGGAGGGCCTCCAGAGCGGGAGGACGACGCCCGCCGAGTTCTGGCACCGGGTCGAGGAGGGGATCGGGGTGCCCCTTCCGGGAGGCCGCGAGCGGCTCTGGGTGGGGGAGATGGCCCGCCACGCCGTTCCGATCGCGGCCACGTTCCGGATCGCGAGCCAGCTGAGGGAGCGGGGCGTTCCCACGGGGGTCTTCTCGAACACGGACCCCTCCCACGTGGTCATCTTCCGCCAGAAGCGCTGGTTCGCGGAGTTCGACCCCTGGGTGCTCTCCTACGAGGCGGGCGCCGCCAAGCCCAGCCCGAGGGCGTTCGCCTGGGCGGAGCGGATCTCCGGGCGCTCGCGGAAGGAGCTCGTCCTGGTCGATGACCGGGCCGCGAACGTGGAGGCGGCGCGGGCCCGGGGTTGGAGGGCGGTGCACTACCGCAACGCACGGGAAGCCCGCCGGCTGCTCGCGGCGATGCTACGCAGGGAACCCGGTCAGTAGTGCCGTTCGAGCACGTACCAGCAGAACGCGCGGAGCATGACCTTGTGGAGGCTCTCCGGAAGGAGGGGGCTTACCTCCTGCCAGCTGTCCTCCACGAGCCGGTCGGCGGTCTTGAGGCAGTCGTCCAGCGCGTTCACGCTCACGAGGAGGTGGATGACGTCCCGGACGACGGCCGGGTCCTCGGGCTTGGACCGGATGGTCTCGATCAGCCACTCCCGCTTCGATTGATCGAGCCGGTTCAGGGCGAGCGCGATGGGGAGGGTGACCTTCCCGGAGGTGATGTCCTCCCCCACGTTCTTGAGCTTCCCGTGGAACCCGCGCAGGTTGAGGACGTCGTCGACCATCTGGAAGGCGACCCCCAGGTTCTCGAAGAACCGGCCGAGGGCGTCCTCTTGCGGCACCGTCCCGTCCGCTGCGACCACGCCCATCCGGGCGAGCACTCCCGCCGGTGCCCCGGTCTTCAACCGGTACATCCCGGCGATGCGCCGCTCGAGGGGTCCCGAGACCCCGGAGGCGACCGCCTCGTCGACCAGCTCGTCGAAACCGTGGATGTCGAGGGCCTGCCCTGCGTGGCCGGCCCGCATGCCCTCGAAGTAGAGCCGGATCAGGCGGAGCTTCTTCTTGTCGGAGACGTCCTCGTGCTCCGTGATCGATCCCTCGGCGAGGAAGTAGGCGGCCGTCCCCGAGTTGATGGCGGTCGCCTCCCCGTAGATAACGTGCGCCGTGGGACCCCCCCGTCGGACGAGGGAGCGGTCCTCCACATCGTCCACCATGAGCGATCCGCTGTGGATGAGCTCCGGCAGGGAGAGCCAGCGGAGATACTTGCGGCTGTCCGCCCCCAGTGCCTCGCAGCAGGCGAGGGCCGCATACGACCGCCATGCCTTTCCTCCCCGGTCGGTGATTGTCCGGATGGGGGCGATAAGCGAGGAGGCGATCTCCTGCTCGTCGAGCCCCTCGAGGAGGTGGCCATGGCGGGGGTCGGCGAAGAGGTCCAACGCCTCCTCCCGCGTCGGGTGAAGGGGGAGCAGGGAGGCCACGGACTTCCGGACCTGTCGGCTGACCGCCTTGAAGAAATCGTCCAGGGTGTCGTTGACCGTGTGACCGCTCCGTTCGAAGTAGGCGAGCCCCTTGGCGGGCTTCCCGTCGAGCGTCCCCGTCACCCGGCCCTGCCCCTCCCAGAACGAGGGTTTCGAGGTGACCGTGATGAACTCCTGGTCGTCCACCGTGGCCTCGAGGTCCAGATCGATGCCCAGGGCCGGGGCCTTGAGCGTTCCGGCCGCGGGATAGTGCTCGAACGTGCGACTGCTCGTCCACCATCGTGTCGGCGCCAGGGAGAAGTCCCGGGAGTACTGGGCCTCCCCCTCCGGGGAGACGCGGACCACCGTGGACCCCACGTCCTTGCCGGTGGCGATGTCCTGCATCCAGAACAGGCTCACGTCCGTCCCATCCTCGAGCTGGACCGCGAGCCAGTTCCACGCGATGTCCCTCTGGGTGGGGGACATGTGACTGTCCTGGGTGGCATGACCGCCGAACTCGTGGTCGTACCAGCCGGAGCCCGTGACGGCGAACCGCTCGCCCCCGATGACCACCTCTCCGGTGACCTCGGTCCTCGGCACGAAGTAGTAGAACATCGCCTCCCCCTCCTTCCCGACGACGTGGCCCCGGTCCCCGTGCCGCTGCGGTTTCTTCCGGAGCTCGAAGGTAAGGTCCATTCCGGCCTTCTCCCCCTCGATGTGGGTCCGGTAGACCCCCGGGGAGACCTTCTCGAACGTGCTCCCCCCGAGGTCCAGATGGAGCCGGTCGGTGCCTACGTGGACGGGTCCCTCGATCTCCCGGTCGGGACGGGGGAAGGAGCCGCGCCGGAGGGATTCGATCAGGGCCCGCCGGATGCGCGGGTCCTTGGTGCCCTGTCCCTTCTCCAGGCGCTCGAGGGCGGCCGGCAGGATGGTCTTCTCGAGCCGGGATTCGAAGAGGCAGTTCTTCTTCTCCACGTCCGTCAGCGACCAGGTCAGGAAGTGGGCGTGGCGGGGTTGTCGGGTCCGCTGGTCCACCCCGGTGACGATGCGGAAGAACGAGCCGAAGAGCGAGAACGGTCGCCCGGCGGTGTCCTTCACGTGGGCATGGAAGTACCACCACTCGACCGAGGAGGACGCATGCGGGAGGTCCTGGGTCTCAAGGTCGATCTCCCCCTGAGGCCAGTCCGCTGGGTCCCCCGTCGGCGTCCCCATCGAATCACCGCCCGAGGCGGTGTCGACAGAGAGCTGTACTTTCACATGCGTCATCATAGCATCTTCCGATTATAACGCTGGTCCCCCTGGGGATGCTTTGGACAATGCCCGGTGTCGATTTCGTGCGACGGCGTCCGGGGTCCCGCCCTTTCGATGGGAGGCCTCATATCCTTCCCCCGTCCTGAGCCGCGCGAGGCCAGGCGGGCTCGGAGTCTTCTCTCATGGCAAAGACGGTCGACATCGCGATCCTCTCGATCGAGGGGACCAACTGCGACGAGGAGCTGGCGAGCGGGTTCCAGCGCCTGGGGGCCCACGCCGAGGTCGTGGACGTCCAGCAGTTCCGGGCTCCGGCCCGGGAGGCGGGTTACCGCCGGCGGCTCTCCGATTATCAGGTCGTGATGTTCCCCGGGGGCTTCTCCGGAGGGGACTACGTGCGCGCCGGCGCGATCATGGCCGCGCGGGTACGGAGCACGATCGGCAAGGACCTCCGGGACTTCCTCCGGACGTCAGGAAACGTCGTGGGAGGGATCTGCAACGGGTTCCAGGTGCTGGTCGAGCTCGGGCTTCTTCCCGGTCGGGACGACGGCGTGCTGACCGCCCCCCAGGCCGTCCTCGCCCCCAACGCGTCCGCCCGGTTCGAGTGCCGTCCCACCTACTGCCGGTGGGATGGCGGCAACTTCCGCCCCTTCCAGGGGGTGGACCGCGGCCGGGTCTTCCAGTTCCCTTCGGCCCACGGCGAGGGACGCCTCGTGCTCTCCGGTGCCCGTGGGGCCACCCTGCGGGACCTCGAGAACAACGGTCAGATCCTCTTCCGGTGGACGGACCCCGAGGGACGTCGCGCGGGATATCCCTGGAACCCGAACGGGAGCGAGGGGGACGTCGCCGGGATCACGAACCGGGAGGGGAACGTCTTCGGGCTCATGCCCCACCCCGAGCGGGCCGTCGACCGGGTGCAGTACCCGGACTGGACCCGGAGCGGGCCGACGCCCGCCGAGGGTGACGGGCGCTTCTTCCTGGGATCGATCCTGCGCTACGCGGCGCGGTACGCGTAGCGATGCCCGGCGCGGCGGGAGGGGCTCCGGCGGTGGAGATCCTCTCGCTGCCCGACCTCGGGCCGGAGCACGAGGTCTCGATCGCGGTGCTCCGCGCCAACGCGTTCTCCGATCTTGACGGGACGGCCCTGCTCCGGAAGAAGATCGCCCAGGGCATCCCGTACGCCCCCTACGGTGGCCTCTACGCCGTCCAAGGGGACGAGGTGGTCTCGATGATCGAGGTGCCCCGCCTCCGCTTCACCCGGCCGCGGGGGATTGAGCTCATGGGCGGGCTCGCCTACGTGTGCACGTTGCCCCGCGTGGCGCGCCAGGGACTGGCCGGCGCGCTCATCCAGGAGTTCTTCCGCCGTGAGGAATCCGCCGGGATCCGGCGGGTGTTCCTGTGGACGGGCCGCCATCTCGTCGCCCACTCCCTCTACGTACGCCTGGGATTCGTGGACGTCTTCGAGACGCCGGTCTTCTCCCGCGAGGTGGGAGAGCCCTCCCCGATGCCCTCGGGATACGCCTCCCGCCCGGCGGAGCAGGGGGACCTCGCGCCGCTCGAAAGGCTCCGGGCCGAGGCCTTCGCCCGTTCGGTCGGCTTCGTCGAGCGCTTCCCCGGCTTCCTCCGGTCCTGGGTCGGGTCGGGCCTGGTGACCTTGCCCGAGATCCTCGTGCTGGAGCGGGGAGGCGAGCGGGCCGGGTACGCGCTGCTCCGGGAAGCGTGGCCGCCTGGGGCACGCCAATGCTTCGAGATGGTGGTCTCCTCCCCGGAAGACCGGTCACCCCTCCTGGCCGCGGTGGAGGCCCGCTCGCGGCATGCGTGGCTCTCCCTCCTCGCCAACCCGAGGGCCGGGTGGAGCGCCCTCCTCGCTTCCGCCGGGTACCGGGGTTCCGAGGACCGTTGGGGCGTGCTCATGGCGAAGGACCTTCGGCGTCCGAAGAGCGTGGCCGAGCTCCGCGAGGAACTGGGCTGCGATCGCCCGGATTTCGTGGCCCAGCAGCTCGACACCTTCTGAGAACCGCCAACCGGGCTCCGGCGTGGCGCGGTACGTCGGCAGCGTTATCAGCCCGGATAGATATGGGATGGCATGTCTCAGCCCCAGCTCGCGCGTTGCCCGTACTGCCAGCAACCGACCCTTGTGACGGGTATCTTTTGCGCGTACTGTGGGCGACAGCTCGTCGCGCAACCCCCCCGCTACGCGGCCCCACCCCCGGCGGCCTATCCCGCACGGGGACCGCCGCCCGCGGCCGCCCCCGGGAGCCGCCCTCCGATCGTCTGTTCCTACTGCGGCGTCGCCAACGACCCGTGGCTCACGCACTGCAAGTCGTGCCAGCGCCCGCTCGCCTCGACCTCCCAGTAGCGCCGTCGACCGCGCGGTGGGCTAGCGGGGGGACTTTCCCTCTCGGAGCAGGGCCCGGCTCTTCTCGGCCCGCCGCTCGCGGGTCTCCGGGGCCTGAGCGGCCGCGACCCATTCGGCGAAGGCCTTGCGGTGCGAGGGCGCGAGCGCTTGGAAGTTCTTCCGCGCGCGGACGTCCCTCGACAGGGCGGACCGGAGCTCTGCCGGCAGCGCGATCCGGACCGGGGAACGATCGAGGGCGATCTCGATCTCCACCCGGTCTCCGGAGGACTTCTGGATCCTCTCGCGGGTCGCGCTGTTCACGACCAGGAAGAAGACCCCTTCCCCCTGGGGCATGAGCGAGGAGGCGAAGGGGACCCCGTCGATGCTTCCCTTCACCCGCTGGTGCGAGCGGTGGCCCTCGCGCTCCGAGAGCTTCCGAGGGATCGGGGCAAAGGTCCACGTCCCGACCCCCTCGGGTCGAACGAGCGTGGTGGAGAATCGGACAGGCGCCATGGGAGGGTCATTCCCCCGGGGGATGTACGCTCTTGCCCGACCCCATCCCGTCCCCCGACGTGGTTCTTCCCCTAGGGAAGAGCGCGCGGTGCAACGGGCCTAGAGCCGCCGGCGGAGCCGCTCGTAGACGCCGAGGAGCTCGAGCCCCTTGGCCTTCCCGGCCTCTCCCCCGACGATGGTCTTCTTCTCGAGGAACGCCCGGACCTCGGCCTCCATGCCGAGCCCGGCCCGCGGAAGGTAGTACTGGACGAGCAGCGAGAGGAGCGAAGACCCCTTCGTCACCGCGGTGAGCTGGTCGAGGTTCTGGGTGAACCATCCCCACATCACCTTGCGGCCGGCCGGCGTCCGGGTGGCCAAGGCCATCGCGACCTGGATGAGGGTGAGCCCCTTGCCCAACCCCGTCTGGGGGTCGAGGGCCAGGTTGATCGACCGTTCGAGGAGCGCGGCGTCGGTGAAGCCCGAAAGGGCCAAGGCCATCCGCTGCGCCTCCTGCTCGGAAGGAGCGTTGAGGAAGCGGTCGACGATCTCGCGGTGCTCCGCCTCGCCCCCGTTCCGGGCGCGGGCGATGGCGATCGCGGCCTTGAGGTCGGGGTCCGCCGAGTCGTACCCTGACCAGCGGGCGGCCATCTCCTTCCCGAACGCTTCGTCCGCGTAGACGCGCAGGTTCGCGAGGCGCTCGCGCAGGGTCTTCGTCGGGTCGGATTCCCCGTGGTGCGGGGTCAGGCCGACCCGGTCGAGCTGATGGCGGGCGAACGCCGCGATCGCCTCCATCTCCTTGCCCGGGCCCGGAACGATGGGGAGTAGGTTGGTCAACTCCGTCGCGGCCTCCATCGCGACCAGCCAGCTCGAGTCCGATGCCGCACGGTGGATGAGGGCGAGGTAGGACTCGACCGAGGCATCCCCCGTGAGCAGGGACGCATAGGCATCCTGCAGGAGCCCCCACCGGTCCTTCTCCTCCAGCTTGGCGAAGTGCTCGAGGAGGTCCTCCTGGAGCTTGCCGGCGTAGTGCACGCGATAGAACCCGCTGCGGCCGACGTTGGCCACGATCGGGCCTTCCCCCTCCGGGAGCGGGATCGCGTGGGACCGTCCCTCGAGGAGCACCCGGTGGTTCCGCGAGCCGCGCTTCACCGTGACGGGGATCGGCCACGGGGCCGCCTCCTCCGTCCCGTCCAGGAGGAAGCGCTCCTGCCGGAGATGGAGTTCATGTCCCTTGGCCTCGAGCGTGACCCGCGGGTAGCCTGCCCGCTTGATCCACCCGTCCATGATCTTCTCCACGGGCACGCCCGTGACCTCCTCGATGGCATGCCAGAGGTCCGAGCCGCTCGCGTTGCCGAACTGGAACCGGTTGAGGTAGGTGGCGACGCCGCGGCGGAACTCCTCCTCCCCGACGTAGGCCTCGATCATCTTGAGCACGGCCGAGCCCTTCTGGTAGGTGATGTCGTCGAACGCCTCGTCGATGTCGGCGGGCCGCTCCACCTTGGACTCGATGGCATGGGTCGTGCGGAGCGCGTCCCAGAGCAGGGCCCGGGCGACGTCGTCCGCCAGGAAGCTGTTCCACGTCTCCCACTCGGGGTGGAGGAAGTCGACCGCCTTGTGGGTCATGAACGTCGCGAAGCTCTCGTTGAGCCAGATGTCGTTCCACCAGGCCATGGTGACGAGGTCTCCGAACCACTGGTGCGCCACCTCGTGCGCGAGCACGTCCACGACGGTCTTCTTGGCGGACGCGCTGGCGTGCTCGTCCACGAGCAGGGCGAGCTCCCGGAACGTGATCGCCCCCCAGTTCTCCATGCCGCCGACCCAGGTGTCGGGCACGGCGATCAGGTGGAGCTTCGGGAGCGGGTAGGGAATGCCGAAGTAGTCCTCGAAGAACCGGACCGTGCGTCCCCCGTGGTCGAGGGCGTATCCCGTCATCGCCCGCTTCTCCTCCGGGGCCGCGACGATGACCCGGAGATTGCCGTCCTTCCGCTCGAACTCCCCGAAGTTCCCGATCCCGAGGTAGAGCAGGTAGGTGGACATGCGCGGCGTCGCCTGGAACCGGAAGACCTTCTTCCCGTCGGCCCGGCTGTCCACGTGGTCGATGGGGGTGTTGAAGATCATGCCGAGGCCGTCCTCCACGGCGACGTCCACGCGGAAGACCGCCTTGTAGGCCGGGTGGTCGATGCACGGGAAGAGCCGCCGGGCCTGGGTGGCCTCGAACTGGGTCGTCAGGATGTACCCGCCATCGAAGCGGGAGCGGTAGAGGCCCACGAGCGTGCCATCGGAGACCTTCCCCTCGAAGTCCATCACGAGGGTGGTCTCGCCCGCGGGAACGCCGTGGATGACGATCTCCTCCTCGGCGGGGACCGCCTCCCAGTGGAGTGACTTCCCTCCGGCCGTGACCGACCGGATCGTGAGATCGAGGGAATTGAACCGTACGTCCCCCTTGACCCCCTCCAGGGCGGCCGTGACACGCCCCTTGTAGGTCAGGGCGTGAAAGTTGACGTCCAGACTAAGGTCGTACGATTTGACTTCCATGGGGGTCCGCAGGCCACCTCCCGGATAAAGGTCACTCCGTGAAGCCGAGAGGTGGCCCGGGACGCGCGCGAAGAGGTATTAGGGGTACCGAGTTCCGTCGGGCGGAGCGATGAAGGCATCCACGGCGAAGAGCGCCGCTCTCTCCCGCCAGGCCCGTCGGCTCATGCCGGGCGGGGTGTCGAGCCCGGTCCGTTCGTATCCCCCGTACCCCCGATGCATCGCGCGGGGGAACGGGGCGTACCTTTGGGACGTGGACGGGACGCGCTACGTCGACCTCTGCCTCGGGTTCGGCCCCCTGCTCCTCGGCCACGCGCACCCCGCGGTGACCCGCGCCGTGCGCGCGCAGGCCGGGAAAGGCACCGTCTACGGCGCGCCGTGCGAGGACGAGCCGTGGGTCGCCCGGCGCCTCCGGTCGCTCTACCCCTCCCTCGAGAGGGTCCGCTTCGTCTCGACCGGTGGCGAGGCCATCACGTCCGTGCTCCGTCTGGCCCGCGGGTTCACGGGGAAGCCCGGGGTCATCAAGATCGACGGCGGGTTCCATGGTTCCGTCGACCAGCTCCTGGTCAAGGCCGGGAGCGGGGCCGCCACCTTCCCGAGCTCGTCGGGCGTCGTGGCCTCCCGGGACCTCCCGACCTACCTCGCCCCCTTCAACGACGCGACCGCGATCCGGTCGCTGCTCGAGGACCATGAGGACATCGGCCTCGTCCTCCTCGAACCCGCCCTCGGCAACATGGGCCTCCTCCTGCCGGAGGCGGGGTACCTGCGCGAGCTCCGCCGCATCACGCGGAAGGCGGGGGTCCTGCTCGCGTTCGACGAGGTGATCACCGGGTTCCGCGTCGCCCTCGGAGGTGCCCAGGAGCGCTGGGAGGTCGTGCCCGACCTCACCGTGCTCGGGAAGGTGCTCGGCGGGGGGCTTCCCCTTGCCGCGTACGGCGGACGAGAGGAGATCATGTCGCTCGTCGCCCCGGAAGGTCCCGTCTACCAGGCCGGGACGTTCAGCGGGAATCCCCTCTCGATGGCCGCGTCGCGGGCGGTGCTCGAGACGCTCTCCCGTCCGAAGCTCCGCGACGTCGAGCGCCGGACGCAGGCCTTGGCCCAGCGTCTCCGGGACACCTTCGCGAGCGCGGGGGTCGAGGCCCAGGTCCCGACGGTGGGGAGCATCCTGTCGATCTTCCTTTCGCCCCGCACCGTCCGGAACGCGGACGATGCCCGGGCCAGCGAGGGGAAGCGCTATCTCGAGCTCGCCCGGGGCCTGCTCGAGGGCGGGGTCTTCGTCCCCCAGAGCCCCTTCGAATCCCTGTTCCTCTCGACGTCCCACGATGACGCGGCGGTCGACCGGGTGGTCGATGCGCTGCGCCTCGCGCTCCGCTCGGGCGGCGCATGACCCCCTCCCCCGGCTCCCCCACGCGGCCGGAACTTGTGGTGACCCTCCCGGGGCGGACCCCCGAGGAGCTGAAGGGGGAGCTCGCGCTCGCCCAGGCCGCGGGGGCCGATCTGGTCGAGTTCCGTCTCGACCGGATGCGCCGGGAGGACATCCCGCGTCTCGAGATCCTGCACCAGATCCCGATCCTCCACGAGTGGGTGCCGGCCATCGCCACGGTGCGCTCCCGGGCCGAGGGAGGGGAGGGGCCGGACGACGTGCCGACCCGTCAAGCCATCGTGGAGGAAGCCCTCCAGGCCGTGCCCTTCACCTGGGTGGACCTCGAGGTCGCCCGGGACCGCCCGCTCCGCGAGGCCCTCTCCTCGTCGTACGGACGGATGGTGGGCATCATCGGCTCGGCTCACCTGCCGGCCGAGACGTCGCCCGAGGCCTTGCTCCGCGCGATGCACGAGGCCACGCAGCTCGGTGACATCGGGAAGGTCGTCCTTCCGGCGCCGGTCCGCAGGGTCACGCACGAGCTCATCCCCCTCTGCGAGGGGTTCGAGGGGACCCGATACGTACTCCACACCACCGGGCCCTCCGCCCCGCTCCTCCGCGTGATGGCGCGAGAGCTCCGCATGGCGCTAGTCTACGCGGGGCTCCCGGAGGGGCATCACCGGGTGGAGCCGGGGCAACCGCCGGCGGACCGGATGCGTCTCTACCTCGACACCCCCGCGCACTCCCCGTGGTACGCGGTGCTGGGTCGCCCCGTGACGCACTCCTTGTCGCCCGCGCTGCATCACGGCTTCCTCGAGATCGCGGGGTTGCCTGGCCTCTACGTGCCCCTCGAGCTCGCCGACGCGAAGGAGTTCCGCGAGGAGGTACCGCGGCTCTTCGGTCTCGGTGCCCGCGGGTTCAACGTCACCCGCCCGTTCAAGTCGGACGCGGCCCAGCTCGCGACCGACCGGGACGAGCTCACCGTCGTCACGCGCGTCGCGAACACCCTGCTCCCCCCCGGCGATCGCGGCATCCGCGCCCGCAACACCGACGTGCAGGGGCTCGAGCGGATCCTGCAAGAGCTCGAGCACGACGGCCGTTGGAAGGAGCCCCGCTTCCTGGTGGTCGGGTCCGGGGGACTCGCCCGCGCCGCCGTCGCGGCCGGAATGGAGGTGGGTGCGCGGGTGAAGATCACGGCCCGGACGCGGGAGTCCGCCGAGCGCCTCGCCGCCGAGTTCCCTCCGGAGGCGGTGACCGCCCTGCCCTCCTCCGCGCTCCGCCCGGAGCCTCTGGTCGTCCACACCACCCCGGCGGGTCAGGACGGGACGACGCGCCTCGAGGTACCGATCGCCGAGGCCCTCGGCCCGGGAACGATCCTGCTCGACGGGATCTACCTGCCGGTGACCCACGAACTGGAGGACCTCGCGAGGTCCCGGCAAGCGACCTATCTCGACGGGTGGCGTCTGCTCGTCTACCAGGCGGCCCTGAGCTTCCAGGAGTTCACCGGCACGGAGCTCCCGTGGGAGACCGTGCTCCGGGTGGCCGCGTCCCCGCCCGTCAAGCGGGGTACTTCTTCGTCTTGAGGTCCGCGGACGGGCCTTCCGGCTCCGCCGGAGGGATCTGCTCGATCCGGATCCCATCCTCGGTGAGGCGCATCGACCAGGCCTTCGTGACGTCGAACTTCAGGATCGGCGGCTGCGGGGGGACCGGAGGAGGGGCGGGAGCGGGCGGCGGGGTGGCCTTGGGCGGGTGCCAGTTCGCGAGCAGCGCCTGCAGGAAGGCCTCCCAGCTTTGCTCTCCCTTCGCGGTCTCGAGGGTCTCCTTCAGTCCCTTCGATACCGAGATGGAGCTCGTGTTCCGTGCCATGGACAATCCAATTGAGGGAGCGGCCGGGACTTAATGGTTTGGGTGAAAAAAAAGGGTCGACCGGGGGCGAGGTGCCCCCGGTCGGAAAGGTTGGTCCGGTCAGACGTTCTTCATCTTGGCCTTGGCCACGTACCCCGCCTTGTCGAGGTAGTACATGGTCCCAGGCTCCCGGGAGATCTTCTCTGTGCCGACCTTGGCCTTCTTTCCCTTCGGGTTGGTCTTCATCGGGGACTTCCAGATGAATCCGTCCTTCCCGAGGTAGTAGAGGTAGCCGTTCTCTCGCTTGATCTGTTCCTTACCGACGCGCGTTCCCATCGTGGGTCACCGGCGGTGGGGAAGAATTTAGAGTATTTCAATACGGTGTAACGTCCGGCGTGCCCCCGGCGAGAACGCGACGGGCCCGCGGCCCGCGGCCGGGGAACGCCTTGTCACCGCCGTGGCGCGGTCGCATTCCCTCGGCGACTTCGGACGCAGGACCGCGGTTCGTGACCTTTTTAACCTCCTCTGTTACTCCCGTCGGCCCTATGCCAGCGCAGACGGTTACCAAGGGTGACCTCATACTGCTTGACTACGATATCTGGGCCGAGTCCGGCGAGAAGAGCGAGGTCGTGGACACCACGAGCAAGGAGGTCGCCACCTCCGCTCACTGGGAGGGCCGCAAGGAAGACGAGTTCGGGCCGATCCCCTACGAGGTCGGGAAGGAGCGCCTTCCCGCCGCGCTGGACAAGCTCCTGGAGGGCGCCGTCGTGGGCGCCGTGGTCGAGAAGGAGATCGCCGCGGGCGACGCTTTCGGCGACCGGGACGCCAAGCTCATGGGGCACTTCAGCCTCCGCGAGATCGCGCGCCTCCCCGAGATGCGCAAGGAGGGGGCCTCGCTGGACATCGGCACCACGCTCACGATCGACGGCCGGAAGGGCCGGGTGCTGAGCGTGACGGCGGGCCGGGTCCGGGTCGACTTCAACAACCCCCTCGCGGGCAAGCGCATCAAGGCGAAGCTCACCGTGAAGGGCAAGATTACCGCCCCCGAGGAGATCGTCCGGTCCATCGTCGAGCTGGAGTACGGCCGGGGGAAGGAGTTCGGAGTGGAGCACTCGGGGAACCGGGTCACCCTCCGGGTACCCGACCGCGCCAAGTTCGACATGCTCTGGCACGCGACCAAGAGCCGCGTGGTCGACGACCTTCGGCGGTTCCTCAAGCCCGAGTCCGTCGAGTTCGTAGAGGAGTACAAGACGCCCGCCGAGCCGGCCAAGGCCGACGAGAAGCAGTCCGAATAGACCCTACGGCTGGGCGTGGGGGGCCGGCGGGGACGCCGCGGCCCGGGGCATCGTGAGCTTCATGCCCGCGAGCCCGAAGGCGACGAGCGTGATGGTGACGGCGTAGACCCCGTTGTCGGTCCAGCCGTTGTAGGAGATCCCCCACCACAGGTAGAAGCCGACCCCGAGGATCAGGAGGAACAGGAACGCCCCGAAGGCGAGCGTCCCGGCCCGCGGCAGCGAGAGGCCCTTCCGGGTGCCTTCCGAGCCCAAGTCGTCCGTCACGGCGCGGCCATGAAGTAACCTAACATATATCCCTTGCCTCCCATTGCCCGACCGCGCGGGAGGACACTCAGGATGGCAGTCACCGGGGCTTTGGCCGCCCCCCAGACCACCCCCCCGCTCGCCAGCCTGGGCGAGCGGGAGCAGCGGGTGCTGTCGTACGCGGCGGCGATGGGGAAGGAGTTCCGGTTCGACGTGCTGGCCCTCGTGACGGAGATGGAGGAGGAGGCGCTGGCGGAGGTCCTGGAGGGGCTCGTGCACCGCGGGGTCGTGCGGGAACTGGCGGGAGGTGACGTGTACGTGTTCGTGCGGGAGGAGATGCTCGGACAGGCGTACCGGTCGATCTCGTCGAGCCGGTTGCGGGTGATCCACAAGAAGATCGCGGAAGGGTACGAGAAGGTGTACTCGGCGAACCCGCCGCAGGAGGTGATCGCGGAGATGGGGCGCCACTTCCACCTGGGGAAGGTGGCGGACCGGTCGCTGCTGTACAACCGGTATGCGGCGACGCTGGCGCGGGGCTCGTTCTCACCGGAGACGGCGAAGGCGTACCTGGAACGGGTGGTGGAGGACCTGCGGGGGTTGCCCGGGGACCACCGGACGGAGCAGGCCGACGTCCTCCGGGAGGTCGGGGAGATCCATCTCTCGATGGGCGAGGCCGTCGAGGCGGATGGGCTCTTCAACCAGTGCCTCTCCCTCCTTCCCCCGGACGAGCCGGTGCTCCGCGCGCTCGTTCTCCTCTCGCGAGCCGAGACCGCGCGGATGACGGACAAGCTCTCGCTCACCCACCGATGGTGCGACGAGGCCATCGCGCTGCTCGACAAGGCCGGACATCGCCGAGGGCTGGCGATGGCCCACCGTCTCCTCTCCCGGGCCGCCTTCAAGGAAGGGAGCTACGAGAACGGGAAGAAGGAGATCGAGGCCGCGCTCGCGCTCCTGGATCCCACGGAGGACACGAAGGAGGTCGCACGGGCCTACATCGACCTGGGGAACGCCTACACCAACCGGATGGACGACGAGGCCCTGGGGCTCGCGGTCGCCGCCTACCGGAAGGCCATCGCGAGCCTCGCGGCCCTCCAGGACTACCGGGAGCTGTGCCGGGCCCATACCAATCTCGCGGTGGCCATCGGGAACAGCGATCCCGCGACCGCCGTCGCCGAGCTCCGGGAGGCCCAGGCGGCCGGCCGGAAGGCGGGCGACCGGCGCTCGGTGGGCTGGGCCCAGTTCAACAGCGTCGAGTTCCTCCTCGAGATGGGGGAGGTCCGCGAAGCGGAGGAGGCGAACGCCCAGGCGGCGGCCGTGCTCGAGAAGATCGACGACCCCATGGGGGTCCAGCAGGTCACGCTGAACCGCGCCATCCTCGCCCAGCACCGGGGAGCCCTCGCGGAGGCCGAGAAGATCTTCCGGCAGGCCCTCCACCTGGCCGAGGACCTGGGGTACGAGAGCCTCGTGGCGGAGATGCACCTGCGGCTCTCCGTCCTCTACCTCGCCATGGGCCGCGAGAAGGACGCGCAGGGAGAGTTCGCCCTCACGGAGTCGCTGGGAGGCGAGCCGGTCCTCTCGTACGCCCGCCCGCTCTATCGCTCGACGAAGGAACGACTGGGGCGGACGGGCCGCTAAACGGAGCAGTTCCCTCATGTCACAACCGGTCCGGGGCTCCGCGACGTTCGAGCAGGATGTCCGCTCGATGTTCTCGGCGATCTCCCAACGGTACAGCCTCTTCGACCATGTGTCGACGCTCGGGGGCGACTTCGTGTGGCGCCCCCGGGCGCTCTGGACCGTGGACCGGATGCTCGGCCGCGCCCCGCAGCGGGTGCTCGACCTGGGATGCGGCCCGGGCGACCTCACCTATCTCCTGGCCCATCATTACCCGTCGGCCCGGGTCGTGGGAGCGGACTTCACGAGGGCCATGGTCGTCCTGGGGGAGGGCGCCCGGCACCGCCGTGCCAGCCGGGAGCGGGTCGGGTTCGGGGTGGCCGACGCGCTCCACCTGCCGTTCCGGACCGCCACGTTCGATCTCGTCACCAGTGCCTTCCTCCTGCGGAACCTCACCGACCTGTCCGCCGGGTTCCGGGAGATGGCCCGGGTGCTCCGGCCGGGCGGGGTCCTCCTCGCGCTCGACATCACCGAGCCCTCGCCGGCCGGGTACCGGAACTTCTTCCATGCCTACTTCGACCGCATGATGCCCCTCCTCGGCTCCGCGTTCGGCAACGAGGCCGCCTACCGCTACCTCTCGGATTCGCTCCGGCACTTCCCCCCGCGCGAGCAGGTGCGGCAGAAGGTCGCCGCCGCCGGGCTCGCGGACGCGCACTGCGACCCCCAGTGGTTCGGCATCGTGACCGGGTTCCTGGGGCGCAAGCCGGCATGAGCGCCCGGGCATCGGCCTTTTCCGGGGTCGCGCTCTAGGGAGAGAAGGGACGACCCATGGAGAGAGACGCTCAGCGGGCGCCGGAAGCTCTCACCGTCTCCCTTGCGAGCCTCAGCGAGCGGGAGCAGCGGGTGCTGTCGTACGCGGCGGCGATGGGGAAGGAGTTCCGGTTCGACGTGCTGGCCCTCGTGACGGAGATGGAGGAGGAGGCGCTGGCGGAGGTCCTGGAAGGGCTCGTGCACCGCGGGGTCGTGCGGGAACTGGCGGGAGGTGACGTGTACGTGTTCGTGCGGGAGGAGACGCTCGGACAGGCGTACCGGTCGATCTCGTCGAGCCGGTTGCGGGTGATCCACAAGAAGATCGCGGAGGGGTACGAGAAGGTGTACTCGGCGAACCCGCCGCAGGAGGTGATCGCGGAGATGGGACGCCACTTCCACCTGGGGAAGGTGGCGGAGCGGTCGTTGCTGTACAACCGGTATGCGGCGACGCTGGCGCGGGGCTCGTTCTCACCGGAGACGGCGAAGGCGTATCTGGAACGGGTAGTGGAGGACCTGCGGGCGTTGCCGGGGGACCACCGGTCGGAAGAGGTCGACGTCCTCCGGGAGATCGGTGACCTCTACTTCGACCTCGGCGACGCCACCCGGGCCGACGAGTTCTACGCCCAGGCCCTCTCCAAGTTACCCGAGGATGAGAAGGTGGTCCGGGCCCTCCTGCTCCTGAACCGGGGGGATGCCGCGCGGGAGACCTTCCGCATCGAGCCGGCGCGTCAGTACGCCGTGGAGTCGCTCCGTCTGCTCCAGGGCACGAACCAGAAGCGGGGGCTCGCCCTCGCGCACAAGCTCCTCTCCCGCATCCTGTTCATGGAGGACCGTCCGGACCTTGCCCTCAAGGAGACGGAGAACGCCCTCGCCCTCTTCGATCCCGAAACGGACGCGAAGGACATCGCGCGGAGCTACATCGAGCTCGCCAACGCCGTGGGGAGCTCGCCCCGCCCCGAGGACCAGGCGCGCCAGGTCGAGGACCTCGAGCGCGCGATCGCGGCGCTCGAGCCCCTCAACGACTACCACGAGCTCTTCCGCGCCCACAACAACCTGGCGGTGGCGACCGGGAACAACGACCCGCACCGCGCGATCGCGGAGCTCCGCGCCGCTCGGATCTGTGCCGAGAAGGCGGGCAATCGCCGGAACGTGGGGTGGTCCCTCTTCAACAGCGCGGAGTTCCTCCTCGAGGTCGGGCAGGCCAAGGAGGCCGCTGAGGCGAACGACGCCGCGTACGAGATCCTGTCCCACCTGGACGATCCGCTCGGGATGCAGCAGATCTGGATGAACCGGGGGATCATCGCCCAGAAGTCCGCCCACTACGAGGAGGCGGAGCGCGCCTTCCGGGAGGCCCTCGTCCGGGCCCAGGACCTGGGACGTTTCCCCCTCGTCGCGGAGATGCATCTGCGCTTCGCCATCCTCTATCAGGAGTGGAAGCACTGGGCCGACCGCGACCGGGAGCTCTCGGAGATCCGCGCGATCGGGGAGGACCGCATCCTTCCCGCCGTCCGTCCGCTCTACGACGACCTGCTCAAGACCATGCGCGGCGGGCACTGAACTCCCCCGGCCCCTTCCGGCGCTCTTTTATGGCGGGTGCTTCTGGGCGGTCCATGGCGGCCCGCATCGACCCGTTCGTCTTCGCCCACGAGCATTTCCACGAAGTGGTCTGGATGAGCCAGAACACGAACCATCTCTTCCCGGCCGACGAGGTCGCGAAGGCGGTGGAGGGCGCGCTCCGGGAGAAGCGCTACGAGGAGTACCCGTTCGCCCCGGGGCTCGTCGAGCTGAAGGAGCTCCTGCGCCAGGACTTCGGGCTCGATGGGGCCTCGATCGGGATCACGGCCGGGGGCACGGAGGCGCTCTACATGATCGCCCGCTCCCTCCTGGGACCCGGGGACGAGGTCGTCGCGAGCGACCCGAGCTACCTCATCATCCACAAGTTCGTCGCCCTCGCGGGCGCCCAGACGGTGAACCTCGAGATCTACGCCCCGCCGTGGCGGCTCACCGCGGACCGCATCAACGAGGCGATCACGCCGAAGACCAAGATGCTTTTGCTCATCGACCCGTTGAACCCGCTCGGGTCGGGATATCCCCCCGAGGAGGTGCGCGCGATCGCCGAGATCGCCCGCGACCGGAAGCTCCTCCTCCTCGACGACGTGACCTACCGGGACTTCGCCGACCGGCACACACTGGCCCACCCGTACGCGCCCGAGAACACCCTGACGGTGTGGTCGCTCTCCAAGAACTGCGGGCTGGCGGGGCTCCGCCTCGGCGGGCTCATGGCCGCCCCCGCGCTCTTCGACAAGGTCTGGAAGTACAACACCAACGACCTCGGGGTCAACGTCCTCGCCCAGTGGGCGGGGCTCGCCGCCATGAAGGCCAAGCCGAAGGCCTTCCCCGAGATCAAGCGACAGACGCACAAGAACCAGGAGCTCATCCGCGCCGCGGTCGAGTCGGTCCCGGGGGCCACGCTCCCGGTCTATCCCTCGCAGGGCAACATGTTCGTGATCGACATCTCCGCCACGGGGGTCTCCCCCGAGGCGGTGCAGGCCGAGCTCCTCTTCGGCCACAAGGTCTTCGTGCGGGCCGGAAACTACCTCTCCCCGAAGTTCGGGAGCCGGTTCGTGCGCGTCTCCTTCTCCAACCGCCAGCAGGACGCCGAGGCCTTCGTGAAGGCGTTCCCGGCGGTGATGGCGAAGCTCCGCGGTGGATGAACGCGCTCACCCTCGAGGAGGGTCGGACCGCGGTGGGCCTCGCCCGGTCCACGCTCGTCCGCTTCCTCGGGACGGACTACGGGGACGCCCTGCTCGAGGCCGTCCGCACGCGGGAGCTCCCTCCCGTCTTTCACGAGCGGCGGGGGCTCTTCGTCACCCTCTCCACCTTCCCGATGGGGGAGCTCCGCGGATGCATCGGCTTCTCGGAGCCGCACTACCCGCTCGGCGAAGGGATCGCCCGCGCCGCTTGGCTCGCCGCCCGCGAGGACCCCCGCTTCCCGGCCGTGACGGCCGAGGAGGTCCCCCACCTCCTGATCGAGGTCTCCGTGCTGAGCCCGCTGGAGCGCATCGTCCACCGGACCCCGGACGATCTCGTGCGGGAGGTCCAGATCGGGCGCGACGGCCTGGTGGTGATCGAGTCCGGGACGAGCGGGCTGCTCCTGCCGCAGGTCCCGGTCGACGAGGGCTGGACCGTGAAGGAGTTCCTGAGCGGGGTCTGCGTCAAGGCGGGACTCTCGCCCGCGGCCTGGACCCGCCCGGGCCCCCGCTTCTGGCGCTTCACCTCGGCGATCTTCACCGAGAAGTCCCCCGGGGGCCCCGTGGTCCAGCGGGAGGAGATCGGATCCCCTCGGTGACCGGGAGCCAGGTTGCCCCCCCGCGCGGCCGCTTCTTCCCCAAGAGCATCCGGAGCGGGTGCGGTCGTTACGAGAGGAGGGAGTGGGAGCACGGGGATTTGAACCCCGATATGCGGGTCTCTCCTTGGCGCGCTCCAGTCATTCGTCATCGACCCCGGAGGGTCTCCGCGCTTGTTCGCTTTTCAGCCCCTCAGGTTGCCCTGGGTGGGCTGACTGGAGCCCGCTGGTCTGCCAAGTTAGCCTATGCTCCCTTCGCTGCCCGTGGGGACGCATTCCGATTAATGAAGTTTCAGCCCCCAGGATGCGCCGTGCCGGAAGGTCCTCTCCCCATAGGCTTATGAGGTTCATCGGGGCGTAGGGCGCCATCCGCAACATGAGCGACGGCCGGCTCGACCGCCATCCACTCGAGAGCTTGGGCCGGGGTGCCCTCATCACCTTCGTGGGCCAGCTCGTGCTGATCGGTGCGACCTTCGGGAGCCGCGTGCTCCTCGTGCGCTCCCTCTCGAACGCCGAGTACGGGGAGATCGCCCTCGGTCTCGCCACGGTCTCGATGATCTCTCCCTTCGCCTCCCTGGGGATCCCCTACGGCGTGACGCGGCAGATGGCCCACGCCAAGAGCTCGCGGGAGAAGTACGACCTGGCGATCGCCTCTGCGAAGCTCCTGGTCCCGCTCTCGATCCTGGCGGGGGTCGTCCTCTACTTCGCCGCACCCGCGATGGGCGCGTACATCCACAACCCCGGGATGGATCTCGTCCTCCAGTACATGTCGGTCTACCTCACCCTCGCCATGCTCTCCGGGCTCATCGGAGCGATCTTCCAGGGGGAGGAGAACATGGTGCCGAGCACGCTCTTCACCATGATCGTCTCGCCCATCCTGCTGCTCGTCCTGCTCGTCGGGGCCTTCCGAACGGGGGCCACGCTCTCGGGAGCCCTCCTCGCGTACGTCCTCTCCACGGCAGGCGCGCTGGTCGGCCTGTCGCTCTACGCGGTCCGCGAGCGTCGGAATCTCCAGGACTCCAGCCGTCTCGAGGTGGCCGAGGGCAGCGCTCCGCGGGACGTGACCCGGGAGCTCTTCCTCTTCTCCGTGACGCTCACCATGCTCGGGGTGGCGAGCGTGGTCACGGGGAACGTGGAGCCCCTCGTCCTCGGATACGTCACGGGCTCGACGGGGCCGGTCGGGACGTACAGCGCCCTGCTAACGATCTCACGGCTTCTCCTGCTGGGGGTGGGGTCGCTGTCCTTCATCGCGCTCCCGGTGGCCTCCCGGCTCCACCGTACCGGGAACCTTGCCGAACTCGGGCACAGCTACGCAACGATGATCAAGTGGATCCTCGTCTTCTTCGTCCCGCTCTACGCGCTCTTCGTCATCTTCCCGAGCGCTTCGATCAACCTGGTCTACGGGCCGGTGACCAACACGGCACCGTACGCGTCGGCGCCCACCGTCCTCCGCATCCTGGCCACCGGGACGATCGCCGCGTGCTTCCTGGGGCCCGCCCAGTCGGTCCTGACCGGGATCGGCAAGCTCCGCCTCCTCTTCTACGACACGATCACGGCGGCGGCCGTCGATGTGGTGGGCTCGTTCGTCTTCGTCCCGCTCTGGGGGATCGACGGCGCGGCGCTCGCCTTCACGCTCTCGACGATCACCCTCCCCTTGTTGGCCGTCGTCCAGACCGGCATCTATGCCTCCGTCCATCCCTTCCGCCGGGAGGTCTTGCAGCCCTTCTTCACCTTCTGGGTCATCGTCTTCATCGGCCTCGCCCTCCCGGCGGCGATCTGGCACTGGCATCCCGGACCGGTGACGCTCGCGGGGCTCTTCTTCGTCATGATGGGGCTCTACCTCGCCCTCATCCTGGCGACGCGGAGCCTCGTTCCCGAGGACCGTCACCTCCTCGGGGTGCTGGAGGGCTATCTGGGGCGTCCGATCCCGCCCCTGCGGGCCGTGATCCGACGCTTCACCCGGGAGCCCAGTACGACCGACAAACACTTATGAGCCCCCGCACCTCTGCGACGTGTCGTGTGGGCCGGGCAGGACCGTCGAGCGTTCGGCATCTCGGAGGACCGCTACCAGCGGTGCGTGAGCTGCGACAAGGAGCTCGTCGTGCTTCCCAACGACCGACGCCGGGGCTACTGCTTCGACTGCCTTTCTCTTCTTGACCAGGGATTGGAGGCGTGTCCTCGGTGCCACGCGAGCCTGGGTTCCGACAACGGGACCCTCCCGTGTCCCTCCTGCGGCACCTCGTTCCACTCGTGAGCCGTCGGGTCGCCTTCTTCAAGAGATAGATTCTTATATTTCCCTAGGGCTTTCGGCTCTCCCGGCAAGCTTTACATTCTCTCGGTGGTTAAAAGGTCCATGTCGACGAAGGGCGGCGACAGCCTTCGTTCTCCCGTACCCGGCAAGCACCGGGAGGGACGCGCCCGTCGACGCGGGAAGGAGGAGGGAGCCCCGTCGGCTCCCTACCTCCGGGGCATCTCCTGTCGGCTGCGGATCGAGCTCCCGTCGAAGTCGTGGCTCCACCAGATCACCATGGCACATCCCGGCCAAGAGGTGCGCTTCGTCCATCGGTCGGAGATGCCGGGCGGGATGCGCCGGGCGGAGCTCCTCGTGCGGTCGCCGGACCCGGCCCCGTGGGTGCGGGACCTCAAGCGCCTCGAATTCACAGTCGACGTCTCGGCCGTGGTCCTCTCGGACGGGGAGTCGTTCATCAACTACCTCCACCGCAATCCGGCCCTCGACGCGCTCTTCGCGCAGAAGGGGCTCCTGTGGAAGTTCCCCTTCCCCGTGCAGGACGGCAACGCGCTGTGCGAGGTGATCGGCACGTACCCGAACATCCTCCGCACGATCGAGGACCTCGCCGGCCATTCCTTCCGCATCCACCTGGAGTCCGTGGGTAACCAGACCATCGACGACTTCGAGGCCCCGTCGGAGGGGAGCTCGTCCTCCGGCGTCGTCCAGTACGCCAATCCCCTGGAGGGGATGTACGGTCGCGTCCTCTCCTTCTCGTCCCCTCCGGAGGGGGGACAGGGCCCTCGCTCCCGTCATGAGCCCACGCCGAGCACCCCTCCCTCGACGACGGAGACCTCCCCATCGTCCCCGGCGGGTACCGGGCACCTGGTGGTCTGCCGCCTGCGCCTCATGCTCCCGCCCCGCCTCTGGGCGCGGGTCTTCTCCCAGCGCTTCCCGGAGACGTCCGAGGAGATCGTCGGCCAGCTGGTCATCGACGAGCAACGGACGATGGTCGACGTGCGCCTCCGCTCCTCCACGGTGCGGGACTGGGCGGCGGAGATCCGCAAGCTTCCCGGGGTGCTGGAGGTGGAGCCGCTCGGGACGGCCGGCTATTCCACCACCCTGCGGGTCACGTTCGCCTCCCATCCTCTCTACCGCCGGTTCGTGGACCTGAACCTCATGTGGCGCCTCCCCTCCCCCGTGAAGGGCGGTGCGCTCACCATCGTCATGGTGGGGCGCGACGAGAGCATCCGCACGATGATCGAGGACTGGCAAGGGGCGGGCCTCTCCGCCACGGTGGAGTCGGTGCGCCACCAGGAGGAGGAGCCGCGGGCGATCCTGACCCCCCGCCAGGAGGAGATCTTCCGCCGGGCGATGAACGCGGGCTACTACGACGTACCCCGGAAGGTGACGTTGAGCCAGCTCGCCGTGTCGATGGGGATGGCCGTCTCCAGCCTCTCCGAGATCCTCGCCGTGGTCGAGAAGAAGCTCCTCTACCACGCGGAACAGGGGTCCTGAACCGGTCCTCTTCCCTCCGGCCCCGCCGCGCTTCCACTCCAGCGTCACCCTTAAGAGGGGGGCCCCTTTTCCCTCCCCGGGGAAGCCGATGTTCCGCAAGGGCCTCATGAGAAAGCATTCCGGCGAGACGCTCGAGGAAGGATCCTTTCTCGATCTGGGAACGATGCACTTCGACGACGAGGATTTCATCCTGAGCGGAGCGAAGTCGACCGTACGGGTCGCCGAGCTCTTCCGCTTCGAGGACCTCCACTCCTTCGCGAAGTACGCGTACAACGGGGACATCCTGATCCTCGACTACACGACCATCGCCACCGACCAGGTCGCCATGCGGCGCCTCGGGACGGAGCTCAAGAACATCGCGACCGACCTCAAGGGCGATGTGGCCGGCGTGGCCAAGAACATGCTCATGCTGACGCCGAGCGGGGTCCGGATCGACCGGAACAAGCTCCGGCCCAACATGTTCTGAGATGGACGCCTCCTTCGAGGGTGGCGGAGCACTGGACACCGGGGCCGATGGTGCCCTCTACGCCCTCGTGCTCGCGGGCGAGAAGGATGTCAAGCTCCCGGCGGTGCTCGCACTTGCCGATCGGGAGACGGGCGGCCTCCTGAGCGCCGCCTGGGCTCGGAAGGAATTCACCGGCAAGAAGGGCGAGGTCTCGCTCTTCCCGCTCCCCGGCGGTGCGCGCCGGATCGTGGTGGTCGGGCTCGGCAAGGCCGAGAGCTTCTCGCTCGAGGCGGTGCGCCGCGCGGGCGGTTACCTCGCGAAGCAACTCAAGGGCAAGGGGATCGTCCACCTGGCGGTCGAGCTCCCGTCGTTCACCCGCGGCAAGCTGGACGGGGCCGAGGCGGCCGCCGCCCTCCTGGACGGGCTCACGCTCGGGGCCTACGAGTTCCGCCGGTACAAGGCCGACAAGCCGGCCGAGGGGATCTCCCAAGTGATCTTCGCACGCGGCAAGGGCGCGAAGGCCGCGCCCGCCAGCTTCCGGGCCCTCGTCGACCGGGAACGGAAGGTCCTGGACGCCGTCCTCTGGGCGCGCGACATCGGCAATCTGCCCGCCGACGTGGCGACCCCGGAGTTCATGGCCCAGCAGGCCCTCGAGCTCGCCAAGGGGCGGCCGCTCAAGGTGACCGTGCTCGACGAGGCCCGGCTCCGCGAGCTGGGATGCGGTGGCATCCTCGCCGTCGGCCAGGGCTCGCACCACCCTCCCCGGATGGTGCTCATGGAGTATGCCGGGAAGCCCGCCACCCGCGGGGGACGCCCGAAGGCCACGGTCGCGATCGTGGGGAAGGGCATCACGTTCGACTCCGGGGGTATCTCCCTGAAACCCGCCCTGAACATGGGCGAGATGAAGTTCGACAAGTCCGGCGCGGTGGCCGTCCTCGGCACGATGCGGGCCGTGGCGGACCTCGGCCTCCCGGTCCGGGTCATCGGCGTGATGGGGTTCGCGGAGAACCTGCCCGGCGGGGGATCCTACCGGCCCGGGGACGTCGTGCGGGCCTTCAACGGGAAGACGATCGAGGTCCTCAACACGGACGCGGAGGGCCGCGTGGTCCTCTCGGACGCCCTCTCCTACGTCACGAAGACCTACTCCCCGGACGAGGTGGTCGACCTGGCCACCCTGACCGGCGCCTGTGTGGTCGCCCTCGGGGTGGACACGGCGGGCCTCATGTCCACGAGCGACGCGCTCTCGACCCGTCTGCTGTCGGCTTCGGCGGCGACCGGGGAGCGTCTCTGGCGGATGCCCATCACGGAGACCCACCACGAGATGGTGAAGAGCGACATCGCCGACGTCAAGAACTCCGTCGAGATCCCGGTGGCGGGGGCCCTCACGGCCGCCGCGTTCCTGTCCCAGTTCGTGGGGGACACCCCCTGGGCTCACCTCGACATCGCGGGGACGGCGTATGTCGGCAAGACGGGTGGGAGCTTTGCCGCCCCCTACACCCCTCCCGGGTACGGCGCGTTCGGGATCCGTCTCCTCTGCCAGTATCTCTCCCGGCGGGCCTAGGCCCCGGGTCGCGCCCTAGATCTTGGCCTTTCGCGCGGCGTCCGCGAGCTTCGCCTTGCCGCCCTTGAGCACGGGGGTGCCATGGTACTCCACCACGGCCTCCACGTCGAGCTCGGCGAGCCTCCGGAGGGAGATCAGCGCGAGGGGCGAGGAGAAGGTGTACTGGGGGGTGCTCACCACGAGCCCGCTCCCCTCGCCGAAGACGGCATCCCCGGCGAAGAGGATCCGTCGCGCGGGGCAGAAGTAGGAGACGTGTCCCGGGGTATGCCCCGGGGTGTGGACCGCGACCAGGCCTTCGAAGGCATCGATCTCGTCCCCGTCCTTCAGCTTCTCCGTCACCTCGACGGCATCGCGCGGGGGCATCCCCGGGCCGGTGTACGGGGGGTTCTTCGCGATGAAGGCGGCGTCCAGCCAGTGGGCGAAGATCCTCGCGCCGGTCTTCTTCGCAAGGGTGGCGAGGTTCCCCGTGTGGTCGAGGTGGAGGTGGGTGATGAGGATCCGCTGGATCGAGGTCAGGGGGATGTGGTGGCCCGCGCAGTAGCGCTCCACCGCCGCGGCCCCTCCGGGGTAGCCGTCCGAGGCGGGCAGTCCCGTGTCGAGGAGGGTCCACGAACCTCCCTTCGCATCCCGCAGGAGGAGCACGTTCGTGGTGAAGTCGTCGCTCGGGTTGATTCCGTCGATCGCATGCACCCCGGGAAGTATCTCGGACATGCCAGGGGCAGGGACCGGGGATTCTTCATGCTGCCGGGTGGGGGGCCACTCCCAGCCGCCAGAGCTCCCGGCCCGCCATCGAGAGGAGCCCGCAGGCGAGAAGGCCCAGGCCCGCGTACTCGAGCGTGGTCCCGATGCCCACGGCCTCGATGAGGAGCCCCCCGGCGACCTGCGCGATCGGGATCACCCCCCAGCTCAGGAGCCCGTCGAGGGCGAAGTATCGACCTTGGAACTCCGCCGGGACGAGGAGCTGCGCCGCCGTGAGCCAGGTATTGCCCGCGAACCCGAGGATCAGGTCGAAGAGGAAGATCAGCGGGAAGGCCCAGTACGTGTGCACGAGGGCGAGCGCCACGAGGAGCACCCCGGGGGCCACTCCCGCCCCGAGGATCCAAACCTTCCCCACCCACCGGACCGCTCCCGCCCGACCGACGAGCAACGATCCGAGCGCTCCCCCCGCGGTGCCGGTCGCCACGAACAGCCCGTACGTGATCGAAGACGCGTGGAGTCCTTCCACCACGTACACGACCATGAAGGTTCCGAAGATGGTCGCGAAGAAGTTGAGGAAGAGGGCCGAGATGGAGAGCTGCCAGAGTCCGGGCGCCTTGTGGATCAGCCATCGGAACCCCTCGACGATCTCCTGCCCCATGTGCCGCTCCTTCCGCGGGGTCCGGGTGGTCTTCCGATCGGAGGCCCGCAGCGCCCGATACACGGCGAGGATAAGGAGGGCCGAGATCACGTAGGTGACGGAGTTGAGGGCGATGGAGAGCGTGGCCCCGGCCGCGACCACCAGGATTCCGCCGATGGAGCTCCCGAACAGCGAGACAATGGAGCGGGTCGCCCGGTTCAGTCCGTTCGCATTGGCGAGGCTCTCCGCGGGCACCAGGGACGGGATGAGGACCTGCTCCGCGGGCTGGAAGAGCATCCCGACGCCGGCCACCACGAACATCGCGACGATCACGGTGACGAGCCGGAACCCGAAGACGACGAAGGAGACCGCCATCCCCCCCATCGCCCCGGCGCGCAGCACGTCGGCCAGGACCATGAGCCGTGTCCGGTCGTGGCGGTCGACCCAGACCCCGGAGGGCAGGGTGAACAGGATCGCGCCCGCCATCTCGGCCACCGCCACGTAGGTGATGGCGAGGGCCGATCCCGTGGTCGAGAAGACGATCCAGTTGATCGCGACGAACGCGATGGCGCTCCCCGCCCGCGACGCGACGCCCGCCAGGTAGACGTTGCGAAAGTTGGGAAGGCTGAGCGCGCGGGCGAAACCGTTCCGCCGAGTTCCCGGCGGAGGGGACGCCGCTTCCGTCACGGGGCTCCGGGGGGGCCTCTCACGATCCCCCGCTCGAGAACTCTTCGAGGCGACGTTGCGTCTTCCATTCCCCAAGCCAGTGGCACTTCCGGAGCCAGCTGGCCAGGGGGATGGCATGGGTCGCCCGGATCTTCTGGTGGACGGCCTCGATGGAGTCGAGCCGCTCGGGCCGCTCCTTCAGGGCGGCCCGCACATGCTCCCGGACATTCCAGACCCCCAGGGGGAGGATCTCGCCGGGGTGCACCTCCCGCAGGATGACCACCCCGGCCTGGCGCTGGAGGCGGAGGAGGTGCTCGGAGATGGCCAGGCGGGCGGCGTAGTAGCACCCCCCCATCTCGGCGTAGGTGGTCCGGCCGTCGTGGCCCTCCCAGTCCCCGATCATGAGCATGCTGGCCCCGACGGGGTTCCACAGGGTCTTCGGGAACCAGACCTCGATCGACTCGTAGCGGAAGGACCCCGGGAGGAGGAGGATGAGCCACCGGTTGTCGAGCGCCGTCAGGGTGTAGGCCCAGAACTCGGAGAACTCCGGGAGGTGACGGACCCGCTCGAGGTTCCCCTTGGACAGGATGTCGTCCACGGCGGTGATTGACCACCGGGTCGGCACGAGGCGCCGGTGCCCCTTCCGCCCGAGGGTGCCCGTGCTGAAGGCCCGTTCGATGCGGCTCACCGGGAGGTCCCGCTGGTAGAGCTCCCGCACCGCCGTCCCGGCCTTCACGTGGATGTCGGAGGACTCCTTCTCCATGCGCTGGTCGACCTTGACGTTCCCCACGCGCAGGCTCTCCAAGGGCGCGGTGGGACCATAGGGGGCCACGGTGTCGGAGAGGGCGATGTGGAAGCGGGGGGTGCGGGTGAAGGTGGCCTCCACGTCGGAGCTCGCCGTGGAGAGGGAGATGAGCTGGAGGTCCTCGAGCTCGCGAGAAGGGGTGTCCGCGTTGTCGACGTGCGTCCGTTTCGTCCCCCGCACGAGCGAGGTGCGGAACCCGACGATCTCCGGGACCGGCCGTCCCACCCAGAGCTCCGGGGAGTCGTAGAGCAGCGTGTCCCCTCCCTCGGGCGCCACGAGGGGGCCGATCCGGACCTTGGGCCACCCGAAGCGGCCGACGAAGACCCCGGGCGGGGTGCTCCCGGGGATCACCCGGCCCGTGAGGGACGCCCGCATCCGGGTGTAGGCGTCGTACTTGACCAGGATGGGACAGACGGGCTTGCCGCACAGGAGCGCAGCGGACCGGCATCGGAGGCACATGCCGGGGTCCTGCTTCAGCCCCGGGACGGTGAGGACGACCTCGTCCGAGATCATCGGGAAGGTGACGGTCGTCATCGTCGGTGAAACTCCCCTCATCAAGATAATGGTTCTCGGGCGTCCCGACCGGGCGAACGACCCGTTTTAAGCCCCCGGGGCCTAGGGAGGACCAATGTCCGATGGGGCGGAGGGAATCCGGGTCGTCGAGACACGGCACCTGCCGATCAAGGACTCCATGGTCGTCGTGGGATTCCCCACGTTCGGGCTCGTCGGCTCCGTGGCCGCGAACTATCTCGTCCACTCGATGGACATGAAGCTCATCGGGCACATCGTCTCCCGCGATTTCCCGCCCACCGTTGTCATGGAGAACGGGGTCGTGGAGACTCCCGTCCGGATCTACGCCACGCAGGTGGTCTGCGGTATCGACGGCAAGTGCAACCAGCTCGTGGTCATCATCTCCGACATCCAGCCCTCGCTCGAGCAGCTGAACCCGATCGCGAACGTGATCCTCGACTGGGCGGAGGAGAAGGAGGCGCTCAACGTGGTCGCCCTGGAGGGGCACCCCTTCAAGGACGACTCCCCATCGTCGGAGGCCCGGGTGGTCGCGATGGCCAACCGGAGCGCCATGGGGATCTTCGACAAGTATTCCTTCGCGAAGGCGAGCGGGATGGTGACCGGGTTCACCGGCGCCCTCTTGCTCGCGAGCGTGGACCGGAAGCTCCCGGTGGTCTGCCTGGTGACCCAGGCCCACAAGGAGTACCCGGACGCGAATGCCTCCGCGATGCTGCTCGAGGCGATCAACCCCCTGGTCCCGCTGGTCCTCATCGACACCGGCCCGTTGCGGGAGAAGGCGCTCCAGATCGAGCAGGAGATGCGCAAGAACCTGGACGAGCACCGCACCTCCATCCGAGACCTCGCGAAGGAACCCGGGGGTGAGATGTATCGCTGAGACCGCGAAGCCCCCGAATTCGGGGGGCACCGTGATGGGCCTCTCCGACAGCTACTTCCTCCGGAACTTCCACCCGATGGACGTGCCGAGGATCGCAGACATCGTCGCGGACGCGCTGCGGGAGCACTACGAGCCCTCGCTCTACATCTCCCTCAGCCGGGAATGGCCCGAGGGCTACCTCGTGGCCGTCGACGGGGCGGGGATGGTCCAGGGGTTCCTCCTGGGGGTCAACCAGACGCCGAGCGAGGGCCGCATCCTCATGTTCGCCGTGGACGCCGTCTGGCGGCGGCGGAGCGTGGGCAGCTCCCTCATGAGCACCTTCTTCCACCGGTGCCGGATGCGCGGGCTGCGCCGGGTCACGCTCGAGGTCCGTGTGGGGAACGCCACGGCCATCCGGTTCTACCAGCGCTACGGGTACACGATCACCGACCTCTTCCAGGGGTACTACTCCGACGGGGAGAACGGCTACCAGATGGCCCGGTACCTCTGACCCGGTCCCCGCGCGGTCACGCGCCCGACAGCGCTGTTCCTACGGAGTTGCGGGGGCGTGCCCCGCTCCTTCCTCACCGGGGCGGAGCGTCTTGGGAACGAATCCCAGCGGGTGGGTCTCGCCCGGTTCGCGGAGGTTGATGGGCTGTCGCCCCACGCCGTCGCAGAACGTCACGAACGCGTTGTTCATCGTGATGTCGTCGCTCAGGAGGACGCCGGAGGGAGGGATGGCCGGCCACGTCGTCCGGAGCTCGAAGAGGAGCGAGTCGAAGCAATGGTCGCTGTCGTGGAGGAAGAGGTCGACCTTGCCCAGCTGACGCACCAGCTTGGGCAGGATGCGCTTCGAGTTGCCCAGATGGATCGTCCATCGGTTCCGGAGCTCGGGGGGGACCAGGATCCCGATCCGCGGATCCTTCCAGTGCCCCATGGGGGGGTACTCGACCGAGTGGAGATGGCCGCGGCCGTTGTCGGCCAGGGCCTGCAGGAAGAAGGCACTGGAGTAGCCGTTCGCCACTCCCGTCTCCAGGATGATCTCGGGCTTCAGGAGGCGTGTCATGGCATAGAGGAGCTCCCCCCGGGCCGTCCCGATCCCGAAGACGGACTTGTACAGGAAATCCTGGGGCTTTGCGGAGAGCTGGGCGATGCGGTCGTAGAGCGCCCGCTTTCCCTGGACCTCGTGGATCAGGCCATCGACGTCGGCCCCGGGGAAATGGGCGGAGAGCGTGGGGGTCGGGTCGCGCAAGTACCGGTCGTACTCCTGGACCCGGCTCTGGTAGAGCTTCTCCCGGGCGTAGCGCTTCTCGAACTGGTAGGTGTCCCACGCCTGGACGGGGTAGCGGAAGGCGAGGTACCACCTCACGGGAACCGCCCTCGGATTTCCAGGACCAGGAGTGACGGGTGCCCCATCGTACGCTTCGCCGGCATCAGCTCTCGGGGGACTTAAGCCTGCCCCGGGTTCGAGGCATCCTTAAGCTCCCCGGTTACCTCGCGAAGGGAAACCTGCGCCATGGTGTCCCTTCTCCGAGCAAGCATGATCCATCTCCGCGAGCAGTGGAGGGACCACCCCCACGGGGTCGCGATCGACCTGCTCCGCCTCGGGATGGGAATCGTCTGGGCGCTGGACCTCATCTTCATCCTGGACCCGGCCAACCAGTACTTCTCCTCCTTCTCGTCCGTGGCCCAGGGATACGCCAGCCAGTCGCTCGGCGGGGGGGCCCTTCCGAACTACGTGGCGGCCCACTCCCTCGTCTTCGCCTGGCTCATCGCCCTGGTCACCGCCTACCTGGCGGTGGCCTTCCTGTTCGGTCTCACCACCCGCCTGGCCTGCATCGTGGGCGCTGCGTCCTCCGTGTTCTTCCTCTGGACCCAGTTCCTCATGACCTTCATGATCCCCGGGGGGACCGACGTCGGCGCCCATCCCTTGTATCTCCTGATCTACCTCGTGCTCTTCGTCGGGGGAGCCGGGAGGTATCTCGCCGTGGACGCCTTCCTCTGGGAGGGCGGAGGTCCCCGCCTCAAGGCCCTCGTCCGGTGGCTGTTCACTCCCCCACCCGTTCCCTCCACCGAAAGGGCCGGCACCACCCCCGAGGGCGCGCCGGCCCCTCGTCGCCTCCGCCGGCCGTTCTGGGCCGGAAGTGCGGCGGCGCTGGTCGTCGGGGTCGTCCTGGTCGTAGCCATGGTGGGGGTCCAGGAGGCCCAGTCCACCCCGTCGAACCCGTATCCGAACTTGGTCGACATCGTGGGCACCGAGTACACCATCCTGTACCCGGCGAACGCGACAACCGGGGGCTTTGGCCCCTCGCAGCAGTCGGGATGCTTTGGGTGCCACGAGTTCGTCTCCCCAGGCAACATCACCCTCGAGGAGGAGATGTTGACCAACAAGGGTACGAGTCCCGAGACGATCGACTCCATGACCGTGGCCGCGCCGTTCGTGCTGGTCAAAGGGCCCTCGCTCCCGATGACGGTACCGGCCCACGGCGGGATGGCGATGTTCCTCGTGACGCTCCAGGCTCCCGCCGCTCCCGGGGAGTACACGCTCGCCATCACCTTCACGGTCTCCTGAGCGCGGCACCGGGAACGCCGGTCCCCGTGTCGCAACCCTCGGTGCGGGATCGAACGTGGGCTCAGGCCCGGCCGTGTGCGTCAGGTCGGTGGCGAGCTTGGCGTGGACCGGGTCCCCGGTCCCATGAGCGCCAGCGCTCCCCCGAGGAAGGCCAGCGGGACACCCAGCACGGCGACCCATGCCACGGTCGTTCCGAGCAGCACGACGACGAAGAGGAGCGTGAAGACGGGGATCGTGGCATTGATCACCGCGGGCACGACCACGGAGAGGCGCCGCGCGGACTCGAAGAAGAACCAGGGCCCGAGGAAGAAGCTCGTCACGCCGAGCACGACGAGGAGCACCCAACCCCGGGAGTCCAGGGGTCCCGGGAATCCTCCGATCCCGGTCAGCAGGACCGCCCCGACCGCGGCGATGGCGAAGGCGAGGAGCGAGGCGGAGGCCACCAGATGCTCGGTCGGGGTGGTGCGGGAGAGCCGCGCCACCAAGAGGAAGTACGCTCCCACCAGGAAGGGGAGCGGGAGCGCCACGAGCCACGCCGTGCCTGAGAGCCCCGTCACTCCCCCTCCCCCCACGATGGAGAGCGTTCCCCCGAAGGTGGCCACCGCGACCCCTCCCCAGAAGACGGGGCGCATCACCTGCTCCCGGCCCTCGTTCCACAGGACGAGGTTCATCGCGGGGATCAAGGCCACGTCCCCCAGCAGCGTGAGGATCGCCGTCGTGACGGCTCCGGCGAGCCGGGTGGAGACCACCACGTCCGCCTGCATCGCGACCAACAGCACTCCCGCGAGCAAACCCTCGCGGGTGCGGAGGGGAGCGAGGGCATCGGCCCAACCTCCTCCGGTCCGCCGGGCGGCCACCACGAGGAAGGGAAGCCCCCCGAAGAGGAAGGGGAAGGCGAGCACGGCCCCATCGACGTCGGGGGAGAGCCAGAGGACGAAGGGATAGTAGGTGGCCCAGAGGATTGCCGCCAGGAAGGCGAGCGTGGCCGCCTCCCTGCGGGAGGAGAAGTTCGTCACGAGCCTTCAGTAGCTGGAGTAGCGGACCCCGAGCGACGGCAGCACGACCCCCTTTCCACTGCCGACGTGACCGATGACCTGGGCATCCCGGGCCCCGTGGGTACGCAGGAGGCGGAGGGCGCTCTCCTCCTCTTCGGCCCGGACGGCCACCACGAAGCCGATCCCCATGTTGAAGGTCCGGTAGAGCTCCTCGGGGGAGAGGCCGGAAACGCGGCTCACCCATTCGAAAAGCCCGCGGGGGGGCGGCATCTGGTCGAGGCAGAATTCGAGGTCCTTCCGGATCCGGAGCAGGTTCTTGGAGAAGGCGCCTCCGGTGATGTTCGCGAGGGCCGTGGGGAGTCCCGCCCGGAGGAGCGGTTCCACGAACGGGCCGTAGGTCCGGGTGGGGGCCAAGAGCGCTTCGCCCAGCGGCCGGTCCACACCGGCCACCCTCCCCCGGAGAGGTATCCGACGCTCCTCCACCAGTCGACGGACGAGGGTGTAGCCGTTGGTGTGGAACCCGCTCGAGGCGAGCCCGATGAGCACGTCCCCCGGACGGAGCCGGCTCCCGTCGATGGGTTTGCGCCCCGGGGGGAAGAAGCCGAGGGCGGTGGCCGAAAGATCGTAGGGGGAGGAGAGCAGGTCCGGGACCACGGCGGTCTCCCCGCCCAGGAGGGAGCATCCCGCCCGGGAGAGTCCGCGGTTGAGCCCCATCCCGATCCGGGTGAGCACCTTGCCGTCGGGCACTTTGCACGCGATGTAGTCTACGAGGGCGGACGGGAGGGACCCGGTCGCCAGCAGGTCGTTGACGTTCATCGCGACCATGTCCTCCCCTACCTCCTCCCAGCGACCCAGGGTCTGGGCCAGGAGGACCTTGGTCCCCACGTTGTCCGTGGTCAGGGCGAGAAGGGAGTCGCCGATGCGGATCACGCCGGCAAAGTACCCCGAGGAGACGATGGGGCGGCCCCGGGTCGCCGGGGCCCGGTAGCGCACCGCACGCAGGAGGAGCCGGAGAGAATCGCGGACGTGTCGCGTGTCGACCCCCGCGGCGGCATAGTCGAGGGCCTCGGCGTGCCACGGAAGTGGGAGTTCGCCGGTCGCGAAACGCCGCACGGTGTCCACGAGGAGCTCGCGCTCGACGGGCTTCTGTCGCTCCGAGAGCTCCTCGGCGGTCTCACCCGCGCGCACGTCCAGGGTGCTTTGCGCGATGGTCGGGCCCCGGTCGACGTCCTTCGTCACCAGGTGAACGGTCGAGCCGGTGGACGGGTCACCGGAGGCCAAGACGGCGGCATGGACCTTGGTCCCGTACATCCCGGGTCCCCCGTACTTGGGAAGGAGCGAGGGGTGAAGATTGACGATCCTCCCGGGAAAGGCATCGAGGAGGGGCCCCCGGAGGATGCGCAGGAATCCTGCTAGGAGGACCAGGTCGCAGCGCGCTGCCTTGAGGTGGGACGCGAGCACCTCCTCCCAGGCCCCGGGGGCTTGCGGGGACGGGAGGACCACGAGCGTGGGGAGGCCCAGGGATTGCGCCCGCTGGAGCGCCGGCGCCTGGGGGCGGTCCGTGGCCACGAGCACGACGCGCGCGGGTATCCGACCCGCGGCCGCGGCCTCCGCCACGGCGTACATCGTGGTCCCCTCGCCCGACGCCAGCACACCGACCCGCAACGGTTCCATCCGTTCGCCTCGACCCCGGGAGAGGGGCACCCTTGAAGAAGATTGCCGCGGGGGTCGGGAAGGTCAGGGACGGGGAGCCTGGCCGGGAGGACTGCCGTTCATCGAGTAGCTCCGCCCCTTCCAGGGCATCATGCCTCCGGAGAGTCCGTGGCGGAGGTTCCTCAGGAGCATGGCGAAGTAGAAGAGGCACGCGAGGGGGTAGAGCAGGCCGTATCGCAGGGGGGCGCGCAGGGCGTGTTGGTATCCGACCTGCTTCGCGACCGTGAGGCCGACCAGGGAGAGCCCCACGGTGAGCCAGGGAAGGGCGCCGCCGGCCAGGAGCGCCACCGCGATCACGAGGAAGGGTGACCAGAAGAGCCCGAAGACGGCCACGAGGAACCCCACCTGCCGCACCGCCGAGAAGTGCGTCCCATGCAGGTTCTTCGACAGTCCCTCGTACATCTCGCGGGGGCCCTCGTACATCCGCGTCGTGAGCAGGTCCGGGGCCCAGCACACCCAGATCGCGCCCCCGGTGCGCTTGACCTCCTGGGCCAGACGAACGTCCTCGAGGACGTCCCCGCGGATCCGCTCGTGCCCGCCGCACCGGTCGTATCCTTCCCGGGTCATGAGGAGGAACTGGCCGTTCGCCATCGCCCGTTTCGAGGTGCGCCGGTTCACGTGCGGGGTGACGAAGTAGAGGAGGACGAGCTGGACGTAGAGCGGGAGCACCACGCGCTCCCAGAAGCTCTCCATCACGACCCGCGACGCGAAGGTGACCATCTCGACGCCTCGCCGCTCCTGCTCCCAGGCCGCTGCGCGCAGGGTCGGCGGCGCGAGACGCGTGTCCGCGTCGAGGAAGAGGAGCAGGTCCCCGGTCGCGTGCTGCTGCCCGATGTGGCAGGCCCAGCTCTTCCCGACCCATCCCGCGGGTAGCGGGGGCTCATGGATCGTGACGGGTCGGAGGGGATGCTCCGTGGCCACGGACCACGTGCGATCCGTCGAGCCCCCGTCCACCACGATCACCTCTACGGAGCCCCCTCGGGCCGCATAATCCTGGGTCCTCAGATCGTCGAGGCACCGGGCCAAGTCCCGCTCCTCGTTCCTCGCGGGAACGATCACCGAGAGCCGGTGGGGCCGCCGCGGGTCACCGACCTCTCCGACCGTCAGCTCCGGCATCTGGTAGGCGAGGACGACCGGGATCCCGTTTCCGACGAAGATCACCACGAAGTAGAGAACGGCCAACGCGATCGCCCATGGGGAGACCAGGAGGATCGCCGGGACGTACGGCGTGAGGAGCCCGGCCCCCAACGAAGTTCCCGCCAGTCCGGACGCGGCGCGCACGGTTCCTCCGGGGGTCTACCTCGACTCGACGAGGGCGCGGTGCAGGTCGAGCAGGGCGTCCTTCCCGGCCTCGATCGGGACCGCGAGCGAGAGCGAGCGCGGGCTCGCGCTGAAGCCCTGCGCCGACCGGAGCACGGCCAGGGGCACGCGCCCGAGGTCCTCGATGATCCCGTCGCCGATCGCCGTGAGGAGCGCGATGGGGAACGGTCCCTCCACGATCACCGCGTGGTCCCCCGACAGGGAACCGAGCACCTCGACCGCCTGGCGCGTGTGGCCGGGCTCGAGCACGATGGACAGGAGCGCGGAGGAGGTGAACAGGGTGACCATGTTGATGCGCGCGTGGGCGAGCTCGTCCGAGACCGCGGCCACCACTCCCGGCCGGTTGGCCCCGTTCGGCACCCGCACTCGTGCGAGATGCAGGGGGCGCAGGAGCGTCACCGCCCGGTGGGGCCGGGCCGGGTCGCTCCGTGAGATCACGGTGGCGGTCTCGGGATGCTCCAGCGAGCGCACGAGGATCTCCACCCCGGCCTGCCGCGCGGGCTCGATGGTGAGCGGGTGGAGCACGCGGGCACCGAACTGGGCCATCTCCTCTGCCTCCTCGTAGGAGAGTCGGGCCAGGTGTCGCGCCCCCGGGACGTGGCGCGGATCGGCGCTGAAGACCGCCACGTCCTTCTTCACCAGCTCGACCCGCGTCGCACCGAGGATCGCCCCGATCGCGGTGGCGGAGTAGTCGGAACCCCCGCGGCCGAGGACGGCGACCCGCCCCTCGAGGCTCCGTCCGAAAAAGCCGGTCACGACGGGGACCTCGTGGGCGCGGAGCATCCTCCGCAGGGTGGACGCGACGTGCGGGCGCGAGTGGTCGATGAGGATGCAGGAGGCCCCGTAGGCGTTGTCGGTCATGAGCCCGAGCCGGTCCGCCTCGACCGCCACCGCCGGGATCGATGCTTCCCGGAAGAGCCCGGCGACCCAATGGGCCGCGAGCCGCTCCCCGAGGCTCAGCAACCGGTCGGCGAGCGGCAGGTCGCCCGGGCGTCCGCGCTCGACCCGTGCGAGGAGGGTCGGAAGGGAGCGGAGGTGCGCCCGCCCCGCCTCGGGGAGGCGGGGATGGCGGCGCTCGAGCTCCTCGTAGATCTCCCGGTGCACTTGGACCGCCCGCGGGTCCCCGAGGATCTTCAGCAGGAGGTCGGTCACTCCCTCGCGCGCCGAGACGACGACCACGACGGGCGATCCCTCGGCTTGGAGCTCCCGCACGTGATGGATGACCGCGGGCACCGTCGACAGCGAGGCCCCGCCGAACTTCACGACGGTCGGTCGGGTCCGGGTCACCGTGTCTTCCTCGGACCCCGGGGAGCGAGATACCCGCGGTGGTAGGCGAGTTCCGCGTTGATCACCGAGCCGCCCGCCCCTCCCCGGACCGCATTGTGGGTCAGCACGAAGAAGCGCAGGTACGGGGGTTGCCACCGGATGCGGCCCACGACCGCGGCCATCCCCCGCGCCCGGGCGGGGGTCCCCGCCCACCGGTCGCGGAGCGGCTGGGGGCGATCCGGTTGCCGGGTCACCAGGATGGGAGGTCGGGGGGCCGTGGGCAGTCCCTCGCCCCGCAGCGGGTCGAAGTGCTCGAGGGCCCCGACGATCTCCTCCAGAGAGGGGGTCTTCCGCGCCTTGAGGGTCACCGCCTCGAGGTGGCCGTCCCGTACGGCGACGCGCACGCACTGGGCGAGGAACGGCGCGGCCGCGGACTCCACCCGCTTTCCCCGTCGGGATCCGAGGATGTAGGCGGCCTCCTGTTCCACCTTCTCCTCCTCCTTCGGGATGTAGGGCACGACGTTGTCGGTGACGGAGAGGGAGGCCACCCCCGGGAACCCGGCACCGGAGAGCGCCTGGTAGGAGGAGACGGCAATCCACTCCGGCCGAAGGAGAGGGAGGAGGGGGGCGAGCGGCAGCACGAGCCCCGTGGTGGTGCAGTTCGGGTTCGTGACGAGCGGTGCCCGTGTCCCGGGGCTCGGAAGGAGCCCCAGGTGATCGGCATTGACCTCGGGCACGAGGAGCGGCACGCCGGGCTCCATCCGATGGTCGGCGGTGTTCGTGAAGACCGCGATCCCCCGGCGCACGCACTCGGTCTCGATGGGCCCCGCGAGCCCCGAGGGGATCGCGCCGAAGACGATCCGCACCCCCAGCTTCTCGAGACGCGCCGGCGTGGCTTCCACGATGCGCTCCCCAGCCAGGGCCGATGGAGGCTCCTCCGCCGGATGCCAGGCCTCCTCGAGCGTCTTCCCCGCGGACCGGTCCGTGCCCACGAGGAGCGGGGTGTCGAACCAAGGGTGGTCCGCCAGCAGTCGCGCGAAGTGCTGGCCGATGTAGCCGCTCGCACCGAGGATGGCACAGGGCAGTTTGTCGCTCACGGATAGAAACCTCCACGCATCATGAGATCCAGCAGGACCGCGGCGGTGACGCATTCCACGACGACCACCGACCGGGGCACGATGCAGGGATCATGTCTTCCAGTGACCACGAGCCGGGCTCCCTCGTGACGGGAGAGGTCCACCGTCTCCTGGGACTTCGCGATGGAGGAGGTGGGCTTCACCGCCACGCGGAACACGAGCGGCATCCCCGTCGCGAGACCTCCCAGGATCCCGCCGGAATGGTTCGTGCGGGTGCGGACCTTCTCCCCGTCGTAGAAGAAGGGGTCGTTGTGCTCGCTCCCGCGCATCCGGGCCGCCCGGAAGCCAGCGCCGAACTCGATCGCCTTGACGGCGGGGATCGCGAAGAGGGCGTGCGCGAGCTCGCCCTCGAGCCCGTCGAAGAAGGGTTCGCCGAGGCCCACGGGGAGACCCGTGGCGAGCGTCTCCACGATCCCGCCCAGGCTGTCCCCTTCCCGCCGGGCCGCTTCGATGTCCGCCTCCATCGCCTGAGCCGCCTCCGCATCCGGGCACCCGACCTCGTTGCGCGAAGACCCCTCCCGGACCTCGTCCAGCGTCATGGAGTCCCTGACCTGTCCTTCCCGGGAGCCGATGGCCCGGGTGAAGGAAGCGACCTGGATCCCCTGGGGCTCGAGCATCTGGGCGGCCACCGCCCCGGCGAAGACGAGGCCCACGGTCATCCTCCCCGAGAAGATGCCGCCCCCGGAGAGGTCTGCCGTGGCACCGTAGCGGACCCTGGCGGGATAGTCCGCATGCCCGGGACGGGGGGTGTCGCGCATCTGTTCGTAGGGTCCTCGCCGGACATCCTGGTTCGCCACGTGCCCCCGGATCACGGTCCCGTCGGCGCATCCTTCCTGGAGGCCCGAGTCGATGACCAGCCGGTCTTCCTCCTGGCGCTTCGTCGCGAGGCGCCGCCCCACCGGGCGTCGCCGGTCGAGCGCCTGCTGCACGCGAGCGAGATCGAGCGGGGTCCCGGCGGGGACCCCTTCGAGGGTAGCCCCCACCTCGGGACCATGGCTCGAGCCGAAGAGGGTGACGCGAAACGCCCTTCCCATGGACATCATCGCCGGACCTCGGTCGTCATTCCCAGGGAAGAGGCCCATCCCCAGTAGCCGGGAAAAGATTTGCGGACGCACGCCGCATCTCCGATCAGGGACTCGCCCGGCGCCGCCATGGCGCCCACGCTCGCGCTCATCACGACGCGATGGTCGTCGATCCCCTGCACGTGGATCGCCCGGGGATGGGCGGTCCCTCGGATATCGACCCCCCCCGGGACGACCCCGGCCCCGGCTCCGAACCCCCGGGCGAGCCGTACCGTGGCCGCCCGTCGGTCGGACTCCTTCCAGGCGACGTGGGGCGCCCCCCGGATCCGGGTGGTCCCGCGCGCGAAACTGGCGAGGACCCCCACGAGCGGGTAGAGGTCGGGGGAGGACCCGAGATCCACCTCCGTGGCCGCGAGAGGCCCCCCTTCCACGGTGGCTCCGTCGGCATGGCGCCGAACGGTGGCCCCCATGGTCTCGAGGTAATCCAAGAGCGCGAGGTCCGCCTGCGGCCACTGCCGGGGGATCCCACGTACGCGCACGGCCCCGCCGGTGAGCGCGGCCGCGGCCCAGGCGTAGGCCGCCGAGGACGCATCCCCGGGTACCGCGAAGGAGGTGCCCCGGTAGTGCTGCCCCCCCGGGACCCGTGCCCGGGTCCGATTCACCTCCGCGTCCACGCGATGATGGCGCAGGATCGCCAGGGTGGCCTCCACGTAGTCCCACGAGACCGGGTCACCGGAGAGTCGGAGGTCGGACGGGCCCCCGAGCGTGGGGAGGACGAGGAGCAGGGCGGACAGGAACTGGGAGCTCGTGCTCGTGTCCAGGGTCGCGTTCACGGGACGGAGGGGTCCGTGCATCCAGAAGGGGAGCGATCGACCGGGAGCGAGCCCCTCGATCGTGACGCCGCCCGAACGGAGCACCTCCAGGAGCTCTCCCAGCGGACGGCGGGCGAGGCCCGGTCGGCCGGTGAAGCGGACGGACCGGTCGAGCGTCGCCGCCAGCGCGGAGAGGAAGCGCAGGGTGGTGCCCGACTCCCGGCACTCGATCCGGGCCGTGCGCGCATCACGGTCCTTGTCGTGTCGGGGAACCCATGTCCAGGCCGTCGGTCCCTCTTGGAAAGACCCGCCCAGCGCAGCGAGGCCCCGGGCGGTGGCCCGGGTGTCGTCCGCCCGGAGCGGTCGGTCGATCCGGTACCGTCGTCCCGTGAGGTACCCGGCGACGAGGGCTCGATGCGTGTAGCTCTTCGACGGGGGCGCGATCACCGTCCCCCGAGCCACCGACGTCCGGACGGCGCGCTTCACGCCTCCTCCGGGACGGGACGAGAGAGAGGGCCCCGCGAGAACCCCAGACGGAAGCGCCGGGCCGGGGCCCGGGGGAAGGTGGCCCCGATCCGGGCCAGGTCGCCCTCCGCCGCGACGACGGCGTAGCTCGGGCCCATCCCGGAGACCCCCTGGGCCACGGCACCGCGGGCGCGGACCCGCTCCCGCAACGCCTCGTACCGGTACCCCATCACCCGTTCGACCAGGATGGAGTTCTCCGTCATCGCCTCCTGCCACCGTCCGTTCTGGGCAAGCTCCGCGGCGGAACTTCCCTCGGGGGCTTCCGAGCGGAACCGCTCGAGGAATCCGGGGGACGGGGGGTGAAGCACCCTGGGCACGAAGAGGGCCACGCCGAGCCCCTCGGGCATGGGCAGGTGCCGGAGCAGGCGGAAGCGGTCGTTGTCGGTCACCACGATCCCACCGACGAGCGAGGCCAGGGCGTCGTCGAAGGCCCCGGTGGCGCTCACCCCGGCGCGCACGGAGGCCTCGGCGGATACCCGCGCGACCTCGGAGGCGGAGGCCGATCGCCCGAGGGCCCGCGCCACGGCAAGCGCGATCGCGCAGGAGACCGCGGAAGAGCTCTTGAGCCCCCGACCCGCGGGGATCCGGGAGCGGAGGGACAGCGTGACCCCTCTTCCCGTGTCGGAATCGAACGCGCGGAGCGCGGCAGCGACGGACTCCCGGGTCAGCGGAGTGGCGAGGCAGTGATGGTCGATCTCGAGCCCCCGGGAGGCGCCCATAGGGGGGCTGACGTCGACCGTGGCCTCCACGTCCAGGTCGATCCCCACGGCCGCCCCGATCCCGGTGGTCAGCGCGTTCACCACGGTGATCGCGGCCGTGGCCCGAGCCGTGCCGCGCATGCGCTCAGGCCTCAGAGCTCATCGATGGTCTCCTCGATGGCCGTGCCCAGATGACGCGCGGCCGGGAGGGACATCCCGTAGACCCGGGTCCCGGGCTCGAGCTCCGTCGTGGCCACCCGGCTCGACTCGCCCGAGAGCCGGACGGTCTCGGCATCCTGGAGGAAGACCGTGTACGTCCGCGTCCCCCGCCGGGCCTCCACGAGGACCATGGGTCGCCGCTCGGTCTTGATCCGTCCCACCCGGACCGACCGGAACGACCCCGAGGGGTCCACCACCAGGACCGAATCCCCAGGACGGAGCTCGCTCAGGTAGCGCGTGGTGCCGTCGGCGAGGAGGGTGTAGGAATGCGCCGCCCCCGCGTTGACGCGGAAGGGGCGGGGCCGGGTGAAGGCCGAGCCCTCGGCCTCGCTGGCCACATGGAAGAGGAAGGCGGCGGCGCTCCCCACGAGGAGCCCTTCGGTGGGCAGGAGGAGCGAGGTCGTGTCCACGATGACCCGGTCGCCGAGGCCCGCGGGCTTCAGGCCGTGGACGGCCACCAGTTCCCACGAACCGGGCGGGCCGATGACGCGCTCCAGGTATGCCTCGAGCACGTCGAGCAGCTCCGCGCGGTCCAGCTCGACCACCACCGTGTCGGCCCCGTGTTCGAGCGCGCCGAGGGCGGCGGGGACGTCCGCCGGCCGGTCGGTCACCACCCACACCTGGGCCGTACGTCCCTTCCGGGCCACGGCATTCTCAAGCGGGATGATCCGGTCGCCGCTCCAGCGCACGAGGGCGACGGAGCCCGGGGCGGTCCGGGCCAGGAGCGACTCCAGTTCCTCGGGGGAGGAGACGTCGGAGGCTTCCGCGACGAGGGCCGCGTCCGCCACGGGGGTACGGCGCAGCTTGGTGCCGTCCCAGAACAGGGTCTCCTCGCCGGGAGGAGGATCGAAGGAGTCCTCGGGGCGCACCGCGAACCGCGAGAAGCCGCGCTTCCGTGCGCGGTGGACGAGGGTCCGCCGGTCCTCCGGATCGCGGCCGATGGGAGCGATGACGAGTCGACGGTGCGGCATGGCGCTAGGGCGCCCCGTGCAGGATCTCCGCGACCTGGCGGGCCAGCGGCTCGACGGGCTCCCGCTGGAAGAGATTGCGGCCGATGCAGATGCCCCCGGCCCCGACCTCCACGGTCTCCCGGACGAGGGCGAGGAGGCCGGCCGTGTCGTCCAGGCGGGCACCTCCCCCGAGGAGTACAGGGACGGGTGTCGTCCGGACGAGCTTCCGGTACTCTTCCCGGGAGCCCGGATAGCCGGTCTTCACGATGTCGGCCCCCAGGTCGGCGGTGGCCCGGCAGGCGTGACGGATCTCGTCCCCGGTGGCCGGCCCTGCCTTCTTGACGTAGGTCATGCACATCAGCGGGACCCCGAGGCTCCGGCACTGGTCCACCATCTCCCCCAGGTCCGCGAGCATGGCCCCCTCCTCAGGGACCCCGAAGTTCACCTGGACCGAGACGAGGTCCGCACCGAGCGCGATCGCCTCGCGCGCCGAGCCCACGAGCACCTTGTGGTTCGAGGACGGGGCGAGGCTGGTGGAGGCGGAGAGATGGACCCCGAGGAGGGTGCCGGGACGGAGCTCCGGAGCGACCTCCCGTACCGCGCCCTTCGTCACCACGATCATGTCGGCCCCCGCGTCCTGGAGGCGACGGGCCATCGGCCCCGTCGCCTCGAGGCCGTCGATGGGTCCCATCGACACCGAGTGGTCCATCGGTACGGAGAAGAGTTTCCTCCCGCCGTCAGGGAAGATGCGTCGCAGGCGCAGTTGCTTGCCGTACATCGGAGACCCAGGGGCCCTCGAAACTACCCGATGGGCGTATTTAGCCTTCTCGTTACGGCAAGGTGATGGACTCGCCGGAAACCAAGGCCCCGCGAACCGAGGAGACCCGGCCGCGCCTGGTGCCTCCGTTCGGTCCTTTGCAGGGCGTCCGCGTGCTCGACACGGGGCGCTTCGTCGCGGGCCCGTGGGCCGCCACGTACCTCGGCGAGTTCGGGGCGGAGGTGATGCACGTCGAGGGACCTCCCTTCCATCGACCCTTCGCCGACCCCACGCGGACCCTCACCCCGATGATCCCCGAGGGACTCCCCAGAGAGCGGCAGGTCTCCGAGTCCTGGGTCCAGTACTCCCGCAACAAGCTCTCCCTGGGGCTCGACCTCAAGCACCCGGAGGGGCGTCGCGTCTTCCTGGACCTGGTCCGGGTATCCGACATCTGGGTCGAGTCCTCGCGCCCCGGGACGTACGACCGCCTCGGCTTGTCCGATGGCGTCGTGCTCGCCGCGAACCCCCGGATCACGATCGTGCATGTCTCCGGGTTCGGGCAGACCGGGGACCCTGAGCGTTTGCGTTCCCCCTCGTACGACCTCATCGCGCAGGCCTACAGCGGGTACCTCTCCCTGCAGGGGAACCCGGACCCCGAGCCGCCCATGCGGTCGGGGACGGCGCTCAACGACACGGTCACGGGGTTGATGGCGGCGTTGGCCGGCGTCATGGGCTACGTGCAGGCCCAGAGGACGGGACGGGGCCAGGCGGTCGACGTGGCCCAATACGAGGTCTTCTTCTCGCTCCTCGAGAACATGGCCATCGACTACTTCGTCCGCGGTGCCGTGCGGGGACGCCATGGCCTCGCCCACGCCCGCCTCCACCCGTACGACGTCTTCCGGGCCCGGGATGGATGGGTCGTGGTGGCCGCGCCCTCGCAGGCGGCCTGGCTCTCCCTCAAGCGGCTCCTGCGGGATCCGTCCCCCTCGTGGGACGACCCGGAGACGCGTCCCACCCAGCGCCGCGAGGTCGACGCGCGCATCGCGGAGCTCTGCTCCCAGCACACGGTGGCCGAGCTCGAGGCGCTCGGGAGGTCGGCCGACACCGCGATCTCCCGCGTCTACACCATGGCGGACATCGCGGCCGATCCCCACTACCGCGAGCGGGGGATGTTCTTGGAGTGGGAGGACCCCGTGGCGGGTCCGGTCACGGGCGCGGGTGTCGTCCCGCGGTTCACGGACTCCCCGGGGGGAGTCTGGCGGGGCGCCCCTTGGCTCGGCCAGGACAACCGCGCGATCCTCACCAAAGTACTGGGATACCCGGAGGAACAGGTGACGGTGCTGCGGGACCAGGGGGTGCTCGGAGAGGATCCCCCGACCACTCCCTCCCCAACCCGGAAGCACCCCGAGGCGACCCCATGACCGCCTGGCCACCGCTCCCCCAGGATTCCCTCGTGCCCGAGATCGAGGATGCCGCCCGTCAGCTCCGGCTGGCCGCGCGGTACCGCGCGCTGGACCTCGAGCCGGCCTTCCCGTGGGAAGAGTTCCGGGGCCTCGGCAAGGCCCGGCTCCTCGGCCTGCGGACCCCCCGGAAGCTCGGGGGCCGGGGCCTCCCGCTCCCCCGGGTCGGGATCGGGCTCTTCCACCTGGGCTACCTCGGCGGAACGACCTTTGCCAAGCTCTCCCTGCAGCCCGAGTTCTCGAGCGTGCTCGCCGACCACGGCTCGGAGGAGCTGGTCGACCGCTACTTCCGCAAGATGGTGCGGGGCGAGTCCCTGGTGGGGAACCACGTCACCGAGCCCGGCGCGGGATCGGACCTGTCGGGCCTGGCCACGGTCGCCGAGCGCTCGCGCGGGGGATACGTCCTCACGGGCACCAAGACAGAGGCCGCCTTCGCGGAGGATGCGGAGGCCGCCATCGTCTACGCCCGCGTGAAGGAGGGCTCGCGGGTCCAGGAGGCGGTCACCGGCTTCCTCGTCCCGCTGGACGCTCCGGGCATCTCCCGATCCGTGATCCCGGACCTCGGGGAGCGCTGGATGCGCCGCGGGACGGTGCGCTACGACCACGTGACGATCCCCCGCGGGTTCCGGCTCGGGGAAGAGGGCGAGGCGTTCCGCTATCTCGTCCCCGAACTCCTCCGCGAGCGAGCGTTGCTCGCCTGCATCTACCTGGGTGTCGCCCGCAAGTCCTGGGAGGAGACCGTGGAGCACACGGGAGGCCGCTCGGCCTTCGGAAGGCCGCTCTCGGCCCAAGAGGCCGTCGCGTTCCCGTTGGTGGAGGACTGGGCCCGTTGCGACGCGGCCTGGCTCTACGCCCAGCAGGCGCTGGCCGACATGGGGTCCGGGCGGCCCGTGCCGGCCCAGGCCGCGCTCGCCAAGTGGATGGCCACCGACGCCGCCCTGACCACGCTCGACCACGCGATCCAGTTCCACGGGGGCCGAGGCTACTCCGGGGACCTGCCGCACGAGCAGCGCTGGCGCGACGTGCGGAGCGGTGCGATCGCCCACGGCTCCTCCGAGATCATGCATGTGGTCGCAGCCCACACCCTGTGGCCGCGGGCTCGCAAGTAGTCTTTTTGTCCCGGAGGGGCTATGGCTTTCCGGCTGAGAGGATGGCACGTCTGTACACCCGGGTGGGGGACAAGGGCGAGACGGGCCTCAAGGGCGGGGTCCGCGTCCCGAAGGACGACCTCCGGATCGCCGCCAACGGGGACCTGGACGAGCTGAACGCGACCCTCGGGGTCGTGCAGGCGATGATGGGTCCCGAGCTGAAGCCCCTCTCCGACATCCTGGAGCGGGTCCAGCACGAGCTCTTCATCCTCGGCCAGGAGATCACCGAGGCCGGACTTCCCGGCGGAGGGGTCCGCAAGGTCGAGGTCCGCCACGTCGCCCGCCTCGAGCAGGAGATCGACATGCTCTTCGAGCCCTTCCGCGCGATGAACTTCTTCGTCCTCCCGCGCGGAGGTCCCATCGGGTCCCATCTCCACCTCGCGCGCACGGTGTCCCGCCGGGCCGAGCGGACCCTGCGCACCCTCCACCGGACGCACCCGCTGGGAGACCCCGCGCTGGCGTACGTCAACCGGCTGTCCGACCTCCTCTTCGCCATGGCCCTGTCGGTGAACCACCTGCAGGGAGTTCCGGAGATCCACCCGGACTACACGAAGTGAGCCCCATGGACGTGGGACTCGTGGGGAAACCCAACGTTGGGAAGTCGACCCTGTTCAACGCGCTCACGCTGCTGGACGTGCCGGTGGCCCCGTACCCCTTCACGACGATCGACCCGAACCGGGGGCAGTCCTACGTGCGCGTGCCTTGCCCGCACGGGGAGAAGGGCGGCCCCTGCACCCCGGGGAACGCGCCCTGCGACCACGGCACGCGCAAGGTCCCGGTCACGCTCGTGGACGTCGCGGGGCTCGTGCCCGGCGCGCACGAGGGGAAGGGTCTCGGCAACAAGTTCCTGGACGACCTGCGCAACGCGCAGGGGTTCCTCCACGTCGTCGACCTGAGCGGGGCCACCTCCCCGGAGGGACAGGGGGTCGCGCTCCACTCGAACCCTCCCGTCGGGGACGTCCGCTTCCTGGACGAGGAGCTCGCGCTCTGGGTCGCGGACGTGCTCGGCCGCCAGTGGGACCGGGCCACGAGGGGTCTCGAGCTCTCCCACGGGAAGCTGGAGGAGTTCCTCGCCTCGCGCGTGACCGGGCTCTCGATGGGCCTCTCGCACGTGCAGGCGGCCCTGCGGGCGACGCCGATGGACCTTGCCCACCCGTCGCGCTGGACGACCGAGGACCTGGAGCGCCTCGCCCGCACGATGTTGCGCATCGCGAAGCCGAAGGTCATCGTGGCGAACAAGGCCGATCACGCCGAGGGATCCGATCTGGACGGGCTCCGTTCCGAGCTCGAAGGGACCCGGGTCGAGCCCGCCTCCGCGGAGATCGAGCTCACGCTCCGGCGCGCGAACAAGGCCGGGCTCGTGGCCTACCAGCCCGGCTCCGAGTCCTTCACCATCCCGGACCCGGTGAGCCTGAGCGCACCCCAGCGGAAGGCCCTCGACGGGATCCACCACTATCTCGAACGCTGGCATACCACGGGTGTCCAGGAGAGCCTGGAAGCCCTCTTCTTCGAGGAGATGCGACTGCTCCCGGTCTTCCCCGTCGAGGACGAGGGCCGGTGGACGGACGGCCAGGACCGCGTGCTCCCGGACGTCTTCCTCGTCCCGGAGGGCACGACCGCGAGGGAGATGGCCTACCGTGTCCACACCGACCTGGGCGAGGGGTTCATCCGGGCCATCGACGGGCGCACCCACCGTGCCCTGGGGGCCGACCACCCTGTCGAGCGCGGACAAGTGGTGCGGATCGTCTCCCGTAAGTGAGCTGCTCGCGCGGCGCCCCTCCGCCCGTTCCTGCGAAGATCGAGGCATCATTCTGCCCGTTGGGCCGAACACTCCTGCCCGAGCGCTCGTCGGGTCCTTCTATCGCCCGGCCCCGCAAGGGGACGATCAGTCCATCTGCCCCACTGTGACTGGAGAGCAGGTGGATAGGAGGCCGTGCGTGCGTTCTCGCCGCCGAACCGTTCGAGAGCAGTGTTTTGTATGAGCAAGCAATCCCGACGCCGATGCCTCAGTGCCCGCATCGACAGGGCGTCCGGCTCCGGGGCCGCCCATGACGGGGGCCGTCGTGCTCGCCGCCGGTGCCTCGAGCCGGATGGGCCATCCGAAAGGGCTCTCCATCGAGGCAGAACAACCCTTGATCCTGCGGATGGTGCGTGCCCTCAAGCAGGAGGATTTCCACCCCCGCGTGGTCGTGCTCGGAGCCCATGCGGCCGAGTATCTCAAGGTCCTTCCCGAGCACGACGTGGTGCCGGTGCTGAACGAGCATTGGCTCGAAGGGCGGACAGGGTCCGTCCAGGTCGGCCTCACGCGGGCGAAGGAGGGGGAGGAGGGCGTCCTCCTCTGGCCCGTCGACCATCCCCTCGTGCGCCCCGGCACGCTGCGCGATCTTGCCCTCACCTCGAAGGCGCGCGGGGCGGCTTGGACCGTCCCGAGCTACCACGGACGGCGCGGGCACCCGGTGATGCTGGGTTCGCAGGCCGTCCGGGAGGTCCTGACGTACGCCCGGAGCGATCCGCTCCATCGTTTCCCCCACGAGCATCCGCAGGACGTGCTGGAGGTTCCCGTGGAGGACCCCGGGGTCGCCGACAACCTCGACACCCCGGAGACCCTGGCCTCGGCGCTCGCCCGCGACGGAGGTGCGTGAGGGCCATGGACCGCGCTGTCCTCCGGGAAGCGGCGCGCCTCTCGGAGCTCCACCACCCGTACGCCCTCGCGCTCCTCGTCGATGCCGAGGGCTCCACTCCCCGGGGACAGGGGGCCTCCATGCTGGCCCGGGAGGACGGGACCCTGCTCGGCACGGTCGGGGGCGCCGCGCTCGAGGAACGGGTGAAGGAGCTTCTCGCCACCGCCCTCCGCGAGCATCGCGGGAGCCTGCGCACCTTCGAGCTGCGGGGATGGAAGAAGGGGGCGGTTCCCAGTCGATGCGGGGGCTCGGTGACGATCGCGGTGCGGTACGTCGAAGGCGGGCCCAACGTCCTGATCTGGGGGGCCGGCCACACGGGAATGGCCCTCTCCCGCGTGCTCACGGCCGTCGGGTATGACCACACGGTGGCGGATGACCGTCCTGGCTTTGCGCTTCCCGAGCGATTCCCCGGGGCCCATGCGTGCTGGTCCCTCGACCACTCCGAGCTGGCGCCGCGGCTGTTGCAGAGCGCCGAGCGCTTCTCCCACGCGTACCTCCTGGGCTACGATGCGGAGAAGGACGAGGATCTCCTCGCCTCCCTCCTCCCGGCCTTCCCGGGCCACGTGGGGCTCATCGCAAGCCGGACGAAGCGCGGGCTGACGCTGCGCTCGCTCGCACGGCGGGGCCTCTCGAAGGTGGCCCTCCAGCGGCTCCGCTCCCCGGTGGGGATCGAGATCGGGGCCGAGACGCCGGAGGAGATCGCCGTGAGCATCACCGCCGAGGTCATCCGGGACGTGCGGGGGGCCGCATGAAGCTCCGCGTCAACGGGCTGGAGTACGAGGTCCATCCTCCGCCGGAGCGCCTGCTGGTCGACCTCCTCCGGGAGGACCTCCACCTCACGGGGACGAAACGGGGATGCGAGGACGGTTCCTGCGGGGCGTGCACCGTGCTCGTGGACCGGGAGCCCCGGCACGCGTGCCTGACGCTCGCCCACATGGTCGAGGGGCGGGACGTCACCACGATCGAGGGGGCCTCCTCGAGCTTCGGCCTGAGCTCCCTCCAACGCGCGCTCATCGAGAACGGCGGCCTCCAGTGCGGTTTCTGCGCCCCGGGGATGGTCCTCGCGGTCGAGGCGTGCCTCCTCCGGGGAAAGCCCACCCGAGAGGAGATCCGGGAGGCCATCGCCGGGAACTATTGCCGCTGCACGGGCTATGCCAAGATCGTCGACGCGGCCGAGAAGGTCGTCCGCGAGCGGTGGGGCCCATGACCAAGGTCGGGAACCGGATCCCGCTCGTGGACGCCCCCCTCAAGGTCGCCGGGACGGCGACGTATGCCGGTGATATCGCTCGGTCGGGCATGCTCGCGGGCAAGATCGTGCGCTCCCCGGAGGCGCACGCCCGGATCCTCTCCATCGACGTCTGGGAGGCCGCCTCCGAGCCGGGGGTCGCCGCGATCCTCACCGGCGATCGCTACCCCGTCCCATTCGGTGTCCTTCCCATCACCCACGACGAGACGATGCTGGCCGTACGGAAGGTCCGCTACCGGGGGGAAGGGGTGGTGGCGATCGCGGCGACGAGCATCGAGGCCGCGGAGCGGGCCGCCCGCAAGGTCCGGGTCGAGTACGAGCGCCTGCCCGAGTACGACGACCCCGAGGTCTCGGCGGGTCCTGTCACGGAGAAGATCCACGAGCGTGCGGTCGGGAACACCAATCTCCAGAAGGAGGTGCAGCAGAGCTTCGGCCCCGTCGACGAGGCGTTCCGGGATGCCGCTCACATCGTCACGGTCCGCGGACGCTTCGCGGGCGTCACCCATGCCGCGCTCGAACCGCATGCCGTGGTCGCCGACTTCGCTTCTGACGGGCGACTGACGGTGTGGTCCTCCACCCAGGTGCCCCACTACCTCCACCTCGCGCTCTCCGAGGTGCTCGGGATCCCGGAGCACCGGGTGCGGGTCGTGAAGCCGACCGTGGGCGGCGGTTTCGGGGGGAAGGGGGACCCCTTCCCCCACGAGCTCGTGGCCGCGGCCCTCTCGATCGAGGCGCAGCGTCCCGTCCGGATCGTGCTCGGCCGGGAGGAGGTCTTCTACCTGAACCACGGGCGCCACCCGACCCGCAACACCGTCCGCATCGCCGCCGACGCGGAGGGGCAACTGCGTGGCCTGGACGTCGACGCCCTCATCGACGGGGGGGCGGCGAGCTCGTTCGGCACGGTGACCACGTACTACAACGGGGTGCTCTCCGTGGGACCCTACCACATCCCCGCCTTCCGCTATCGCGGCCGGAGGGCGTACACGAACAAGCCCCCGTCGGGGGCCATGCGCGCCCACGGGAGCGTGAACACGCGCTATTCCATCGAGGTCGGCATGGACATGCTGGCCGAGGAGCTCCACGTGGACCCCACCGAGCTCCGTCTCCGCAACTTCCTTCCTCCGGACACGACCACCCTGAACGGGTTCCGGATCACCTCCAACTCGGTCGCGCGCTGCCTCGGCGCGGCCCGGGCCCGTTCGGAGTGGACCTCGAAGTTCCGCGCGCTCCCCCTCGGGGAAGGCATCGGGGTGGCCTGCGGCTTCTTCATCTCGGGCTCCAACAGCCCGATCCACTTCACCCCGAAGTTCCCGCAGTCCACGGTGCACCTCAAGATCGACGTCGACGGGGGCGTCACCGTCCACTCGGGGGCGGCCGACATCGGTCAGGGATCGGACACCGTCCTGGCCCAGATCGTCGCCGATGTGCTCGGGGTCGGGATCGACCGGGTCCGGGTCGCGGCGGTGGACACGGACACCGCACCCGTCGACCTCGGCAGCTACTCGAGCCGGGTCACCTTCATGATGGGGAACGCGGCCCGACGGGCCGCGGAGGCGATGCTCGCGCAGCTCCGGAACGCCGCCGCCCAGATCACGGGGCAGCCGGCCGAGAAGTTCGTGGCCGCCGAGGATCGTCTCTCCCTCCCCGACCACCCGGAGGTCGCCGTGGCCTACCTCGATGCGGTGCACGCCGCCATGGAGCACACGGGGGCGCTCCAGTCGTCGGGGTCCTACGAGAGCCCGCGGATCGGCGGGGATTTCAAGGGGGCGAGGGCCGGTACCTCCCCCTCCTACTCGTTCGCCGCCTACGTCGCCCAGGTGAAGGTCGATACCGACCTCGGCCGCATCCGGGTGAAGAACGTCTGGGCCGCCTTCGACTGCGGGCGACCCATCAACCCCCTGCTGGTGGAGGGACAGATCGAGGGATCGATCCACATGGGGCTCGGCCAGCTCCTGGGGGAGGAGATGCACTACCGGGGAACGCGGCTCATGAACCCCTCCCTCCTCGAGTACCGTACGATCTCCCCCGAGGACATGCCGGAGGTCGAGTGCCTCCTGGTGGGGGACGCGGACCCGGAGGGTCCCTTTGGGGCCAAGGAGGCGGGGGAAGGTCCCTTGCCGCCCGTGCTCCCCGCCGTCGCGAACGCCGTCTACGACGCGATCGGGATCCGGTTCCTGGACCTGCCGTTGACCCCGGACAAGGTCTGGAGGGCGATCGAGGCCCGTCGGAAGGAGGGAGGGCTGGTGAAGCCCCCGCGGCCGGAGGACCATGATCGCTGACGGCTTCTCCCTGCATCAGCCCACCACCACGACGGAGGCGATCGCCCTCGCCGAGCGCTTCCGTGGGGAGGCCCGCTTCTTCGCCGGAGGGACCGACGTGCTCCCCGGGCTCTTCCAGCGGCGCGAGGCCCCGAAGCATCTCATCGCGCTGGAACGGATCGGGGAGCTCTCGGAGTTCGCCCCGGACCGGGGCCACATCGGGTCGATGGTGCACCTCGCGGCGCTGGAACGGGATGCGCAGGTGCGTGCCCGCTTCACGGCGGTGGCGGAGGCCGCGCGCCGGGCCGCCAGCCCCGCCCTCCGCGCGAGCGGCACCGTGGGGGGGAACCTGCTCCTCGACCCCCGCTGCCTCTTCTACGACCAGACCGCCTTCTGGAGGGACTCCGTGGGAGGTTGCCTCAAGACCGGTGCGGACGTCTGCCGGGTGGTACCCTCGAGCTCGCGATGCTACGCCGTCTACTGCGGCGATCTTGCCCCGGCATTCCTCGTCTTGGGCGCGAGCGTGGTGGTCGAGGGTCCGACGGGGCGGCGCACGATCCCCCTCGAGGACCTTTACCCCGCATCCGGGGACGGGAAATCTCCCTTCTCCACCGGACGGAGCGATATCGTGGTCGCCGTGGAGCTTCCCTCCGGCCTGAAGGTGCACAGCTCCTATGCGAAGCTGAGGCCCCGGGGCGCCCCCGACTTCTCGGAGGCTTCGGTCGCCGTGGCCCTCGCCGTGGGAAAGCAGGGGTTGGAGTACTTCCGGGTGGCCGTGGGAGGGGTGGAGCCCCGTCCCCGCCTCTTCGATGAACTGACCCAACCCTGGATCGGGCGCACCCCCACGGCGGAGCAGGTCCACGAGCTTGCGGCGGAGATCGTGCGGCGCGTGCGGCCGGTGGCGAACACGTCGCTCTTCACCGACTACCGGAAGCATGTCGTCGCCCACTTCCTCCGGAGGGACATCCACGCCCTCCTGGAAGCCTCCGCAGCCCACTAGGGGCGGAGGGCCCTGCTGGGGCCGCCGGTCGCGGCGTGGTCAACGATATATCGCGGTCGCGGGTGGTGGGAGGTCCATGCAGGTCCTGTTCCCCTCTCGCTTCCCGGCACCCTCCGGCCCCTCCGCAGGAGGTGCGATGCCGGCGCGGGGCATCGTAGGATGACGGAGCCCCTGCCGCCCCGGTTCACCCCGGCGCAACTGGAGCCCCGGTGGCAATCCGAGTGGGAGTCCCACGACGTCTTCCGGGCCCCCAGCGCCCCGCCGTCCGACCGGGGTCACTTCACGATCGTGCTCCCGCCTCCCAACGTCACGGGGACCCTGACCTTCGGTCACAGCCTCGGCGGGACCTGCATGGACGTGCTCGTCCGGTGGAACCGCATGAAGGGGGTCCCGACGCTCTGGCTCCCCGGGGTCGACCACGCCGGGCTCGCGACCCAGATGGCGGTGCGCAAGCACCTCGAGAAGAGCGGGGTCAACCCGACGAAGCTCTCCCCCACCGAGCTCTCCGAGAAGATCGAGGAGTGGCGGCAGGACAAGGAGTCCTACATCCGTCGCCAGCTGACGGCCCACGGGTTCTCGCTCGACTGGTCCCGCTACGTCTACACCCTGGACCCGCGCTACAGCGGCGCGGTACGGGAGGCCTTTCTCCGCCTCTACCGCGAAGGGGTGGTCTACCGGGCCGAGCGCATGGTGAACTGGGACCCGAAGGCGCTCACCGCCCTCTCCGACCTCGAGGTCATCCCGACCGAGAACCACGGGAACCTCTGGTACATCCGCTACCCCGGGACCGACGGCAGCGCGGGGATCACGGTGGCCACGACGCGCCCCGAGACGATGTTCGGGGACGTGGCCGTGGCCGTGAACCCGGGCGACGAGCGCCATGCGGCGCTCCTCGGGAGCCAGGTCCGGATCCCTCTCACCGACCGCACGATCCCGGTGGTCGCCGACACCGCGGTCGACCCCGCCTTCGGGAACGGGGCCCTCAAGATCACTCCCTCCCACGACCCGGTCGACCACGAGGTGGCCCTCCGCCACCCCGAGCTCCCCGCCCGCCGGGATGTCCTGGACGAGCGGGCGCACCTCGCCGGGGAGTTCGTCCCGCCGGAATACCGGGGGATGGAACGCTTCGCGGCGCGCAAGGCAGTGGTCGCCGCGCTGCGCGGCCAGGGGGTGCTCGTCAAGGAGGAGCCCTACACGAACAGCGTGGGCTACTCGGAGCGCAGCGACGTGCCGATCGAGCCCCGCCTGTCGACGCAGTGGTTCGTGAACGTCGAGGAGCTCGGCCGGGCGGCCCTGGCCTCTGTGCGGGAGGGCCGGGTCCAGATCCATCCGGAGAGCTGGACGAAGACCTACTACCACTTCATGGAGAACCTGAAGGACTGGTGCATCTCGCGCCAAATCATCTGGGGCCACCCCATTCCGGTCTGGTACTGCTCGGCGTGCGGCGCGCAGGACGCCTACGCCGACATCCCTGACCGGTGCTCGAAGTGCGGGGGCGGCGACCTCCGGGCCGAGACCGACGTCCTGGACACGTGGTTCTCCTCGTGGCTCTGGCCCTTCGCCACGCTCGGGTGGCCTGGGTCCTCTCCGGACCTCGCGTCCTACTACCCGGTCTCCGTCCTCGTGACGGGGTCGGACATCCTCTTCTTCTGGGTCGCCCGGATGATCATGGGAGGCCTCCACTTCACCGGGAAGGAGCCGTTCCGGGATGTCTACCTCCACGGCATCCTCGTCGACAAGCAGGGACGGAAGCTCTCGAAGCACCTCGGGAACTCGCCCGACCCGCTGGAGCTGATCGAGCAGTGGGGGGCCGACACGTTCCGCTTTGCCCTGCTCTTCCCGATGCCCGTGGACCACGGCGGGTACTGGGACCATCAGAAGATGATGGAGGGGTCGCGGAACTTCCTCACCAAGCTCTGGAACATGGTCCGTTTCCTCACCACCGTTCTTCCCCCGGGGACCCCGCCCGCCTCCGAGGTTCCGGCCTCCGGCGATGTCTTCGACCGGTGGATCCTGTCGGCCCTCGGCCAGACGCTCTCCGAGGTCGACGCGGCCCTGGCCCAGTACGACTTCACGCGGGCCGCGACCGTGCTCCACCAGTTCGTCTGGCACGAGGTCGCGGACTGGTACCTCGAGGCCCGGAAGGGCGCCCTCAAGGGCGAGGAGGGGGCGGACGCCCAGCGGACCGCCGCCGCGGTCGCCCTCTTCGTTATGGATCGTTCCCTGCGGATGTTGCAGCCGATGGCTCCCCACGTCACCGAGGAGCTCTGGCACGCCCTCCCCCACGAAGGGGACTTCCTCGCCCGGGCGGCGTGGCCCGCCGACCGCCTGCCCGCCGATACGGAGGCCGTGGGGCGCATCGGGATCCTCAAGGACATCACGCGAGCGGCCCGCACGTTGCGGAAGGACGCGGAGTGTCCCGAGAGCGCCCGCCCCATCCTGACGGTGCGCCCGACCACCGAGAGCGCGAGGTCCGTTCTCGCATCCGCCGCCGAGCACAAGGGCCTCCTGACCCTCGGACGCTTCGAGTCCCTCCAGATCCGGAACGAGACGGGCACGCCGGAGGGATCCGTGGCGGCGGTCGTGCCGTCGGCGGAGATATTCCTCCCCCGCCAGGGCACGACGGCGGGGTCCCGCGGAGCCCTCGAGCGGGAGGCGGAGATGCTCCGCCAGCTCCTCGACAAGACGAGGGCCCGCCTGGACGACCCCGGCTTCCGGTCCCGCGCCCCCGCGGCCATCGTGCAGGAGACCGAGGCGAAGGTGCTCGAGCTCTCGGAGCGTCTCCGCAAGATCGAGTCCCACCTCTCGGAGGCCCCGGGATGAGCGCCCCGCCCATCCGCCTCGTCGCGTTCGACATGGATGGGACGCTCGTGGACACCGTGAGCTCCTGGGGATACGTCCACCACCATTTCGGGGAGAACAACGACGAGTCCCTCCGGGCGTTCATGAACAACGAGATCGACGACAACGAGTTCGTGCGTCGCGACGTGGCCCTCTGGCGGCGTCACCTCCCCGAGATCTCCCACGCCGACCTTACCTCCATCCTGTCCTCGGTGCCGCTCATGCCCGGTGCCGCGGAGCTCATCCGCACGCTCCGGGAGCACGGGATCTCCACCGTGATCGTGAGCGGCGGTCTCGATCATCTCGCCGATCGTGTCCGCGACGAGCTCGGGATGGACGAGTCCCTGGCGAACGGGTTCGAGACCGACGCCCGCGGGGGCCTAGGGCGGGGGCTCATCCGGGTGCCTGTGAAGCGGAAGGAGGAGGTCCTCCGCGCCGTCCAGCGTCGCCGCCAGATCCCCCCCGAGGAGACGGCCTCGGTCGGGAACTCCGAGATCGACGTGGGGCTCTTCCGGGCATCCCGGATCCGGGTCGCCTTCCACCCCCAGGACGAGACGGTGGTGGCGAACGCGACGGACGTGGTCCGCGACAAGGACATGCGCGCCATCATCCCGGTGATCCTCGAGGGACGACCATGACCCCGCGGGGGGAACCCGGAAGCCGCGCATCGATCCCGGCACGGGGAGGTGCCGATGTACCTCGATGACGCGGTCGTCGGCCAGGAGTTCGACATCGGGCCCCGGACGATCACCCCGGAGGACCTCCGCGCGTTTGCCACGCTGACCTGGGACCGCAACCCGATCCACGTGGATCCGGAGTTCGCCAAGACCACCCCCTTCGGGCGCCCCGTCGCCCACGGGATGCTGACGCTCTCCCTGGCGCTGGGGCTTTGGTCCGACAAGGGGTACACGCGGGAGTCGCTCGTGGCCCTTGTCGGGCTTTCGGACGTCCGGTTCCTGAAGCCCGTCTACCCGGGAGATGCGATCCGGCTGCTTTCGAAGATCGCGGAGGTCCGGGAGTCCCGGACGCATCCCGGCACGGGGTTCGTGACCTACCAGGACCGCGTCGTCAACAATAGTCAGGAAGTGGTGGTCGAATTCCGCCGCACGGTATTGCTTAAGAAGCGCACCCCGGTGGCGTCCCCGGAGTCGAAAGCACATGAAAGCAGCCACGCGAACGTACCATGACATCCTCTACGAGAAAGGCTGGCACGACCACACCGTCCTGATCTCCATCAACCGGAAGGACGAGCACAACTCCTACCGTCTCGAGACGCTGAAGGAGCTCATCCAGGCGTTCGACGACGCGATGATGGACGATGAGGTCCAGTTCATCGTCCTCACCGGGGCCGGCGAGAAGGCCTTCTGCACGGGCGGCAACGTGGACGAGTACGCGAACACGTACGGTCCCAAGCCGAACAGCTGGTGGGGATGGGGAGAGATCTACGGCCGCTTCATGACCGTCATCATGCACTGCGGCAAGCCCGTGATCTCCCGCATCAACGGCACGGTGGCCGGCGGAGGGCTCGAGTTCGTCACGGCGGGCGACCTCGCGATCGCCGCGGACGACGCCCGGTTCCTCTCTCCGGGCCCCCGGGTCGGGATGACCTCGGTGGGCGGGCTCTCCCAGTGGTTGCCGCTCCACTGCGGGCTCAAGCACACGGCCGAGCTCGTGATGCTCTCGAGCGAGATCACCGCGAAGAAGGCGCACGAGTGGGGGATCGTGAACGAGACCGTTCCCCGGGCCCAGCTGGACGCCAAGGTCAAGGAGTACCTGGACCGGATGCTCGAGCTCTCGCCGACCAGCCTCCAGTACTTCAAGGTCCACCTCAACTGGTGGAAGGACCTGGTCTGGTCCCCGACTTGGGAGCACGCGAAGGAGTTCTTCAGCCTCAACGCGGGCTCGATGGAACCGATGGAGGGACTCAACGCCTTCCTCGAGAAGCGGCCCCGGCGGTACCGGGCGATCCGGAACCGGATGGCCGAGGGGATGGATCCGCACTACCCCTTCGGGCCCTCCTCCACCAAGTGCCCGAAGTGCTCCGCGGAGTACCTCCCGAGCCAGTCGGTCTTCTGCCTCCAGTGCGGGGCCCGGCTCGCGAAGGCGACCCAATGAGGGCAGCCCTCTTCCGGGGGCTTCCCAAGGGTTTCAAGGCCGGTCACGGGTCGCTGGGTCCCGAGCAGCGCCTCTCGATCGAGGACGTTCCTCGGCCGGTCCCCGGGCGAGGAGAGGTCCTGGTGCGCACGTCGGCCTGCGGCGTCTGCGCGACCGACCTCCACTACCTGCACGGCATCCCGACCTTCCAGACCCCCCCGGTCATCCTGGGGCACGAGATCTCGGGGGTCGTGGAGGAGCTCGGACCCGAGTCCGTCGGCGTGAAGGTCGGCGATCCGGTGCTCATCCCTGCTGTCGTCTCGTGCGGCCATTGCCCGGCCTGCCAGGTGGGCCGGGACAACATCTGCGAGCGCGGCACGATGTTCGGGAACCACCGCGACGGTGGTTTTGCCGAGTACGTCCGCGCACCGGCGAACTATGTGGTCCCCGTCCCGTCGCGGATCCCCCTGGTCGACAGCTCCCTGGTGGCCGACGCGCTCTCCACTCCCTTCCACGCGGTCAAGAACCGGGGCCAGGTGCGCGCCGGCGAAACCGTCGCCGTCTTCGGCTGCGGTGGCGTGGGGCTCAACGCGGTGCAGTCGGCCGTCGCCTTCGGCGCCATGGTGATCGCGGTGGACATCGACGACCGCAAGCTCGCCCTGGCGAAGCGCCTCGGCGCGGCGGAGGTCGTCAAT